>CAZEEL010000016.1:0-29478 GCA_964511135.1 uncultured Leptolinea sp.
TTTAAGAGGTTTCTATGTCTAATGAAAACGTCGGAATTCAGATCAGCCGCAAAGCATTTGTTTCTTCGGTGATCATTCTTTGCAGCCTTATCCTCATCGCAGGGGGGCTTACCCGTATGATTCCACCGGGAACTTTTGAACATGTCATCGAAAATGGACGCGTGTCAATCATTCCAGGTTCCTATCATGCTCTGCAGAACGTCCATTATCCAATCTGGCGTTGGTTCACGGCGCCGGTCGAAGTACTTTGGTCTTCTGATTCTGCTACTGTAATTGTAATCATCCTTTTTCTGCTGTTTATTGGCGGCTCTTTTACCATTCTGGATAAAAGCGGCATCCTGCGATTCATCATGGAATGGGTTGTGAAACATTTCAGCCAACACAAATACATCCTCATGTCCATCATGGTGCTTTTTTTCATGCTTTTTGGAGCCTTCCTGGGAATTTTTGAAGAACTGATTGTCCTCATTCCCATTGTCATAGCCCTCTCCATCTCTCTGGGCTGGGATTCACTGGTCGGACTGGGGATAAGCCTGCTGGCCTCCGGCTTTGGTTTTTCAGCAGCCATCACCAACCCATTTACCATTGGTGTAGCACAGAAACTTGCCGGTTTACCACCCTTCTCTGGGGCACTGTACCGCCTGCTTATCTTCATACTGGTATACGCCATTCTGATGGCTTTCCTCTATCGCTATGCTCGAATGATCGAAGCTCAACCATCCCGTTCGCTGGTTTACAAAGAAGATGCAGCATTGCGTGAAAAATACGCAGGCAGAGATCTTACCGGTTTCAGCTTCGATTCGAAAACAGCCAAAGGCGTGAAAATATTTGGCTCGTTTATCTTTCTTATCATGCTGGTAATTATTACCGGGTTTTTCGTACCTCAGATTTCTTCTTTGAGTATGCCTGTGATTGCGCTTCTGTTCCTGATTGGAGGAATTCTCACCGGACACTTCAGTGAATACGCCAAAGCGCAGAATACATCTCTATTTCGAGATCTGCTCAAAGGCATGGGCAGCATTGCACCCGCAATATTCCTGATTTTGCTGGCAATGAGCGTCAAACAAATCATGACCGCCAGTCAAAGCATGGACACCATTCTCTATTGGGCATCACAGCATCTTGATCATCTGAGCCCTTTTGTTGCAGGTACAGCAATCTATCTGCTTGTATTGCTGCTGGAGTTCTTCATCAGCTCAGGTTCAGCCAAAGCCTTTCTGGTCATTCCGGTCATTACCCCACTGCTTGACATCGTTGGGCTAACCCGTCAATCCGGTGTATTAGCGTACTGCTTTGCAGACGGCTTTTCCAACCTGTTTTTTCCGACCAATGCTACCCTGGTCATTGCGCTCGGTCTGACGGTGGTTGGGTACCCAAAATGGTTCCGCTGGACCCTTCCGGTACAAATCGTCATCTTCCTGCTCACATTTGTCATGCTTTTTGCTGCGATTGCTTTCCACTATGGGCCATTTTAACATCACGTCCAACGAAGAATCAAAAATATTGCCTATGTTATAATGCAACAAATATGTCAGACCAATTAACTGCATCACTACTCGGAAACCGCTATCATCTGGAACATCTCCTGGGCAGAGGTGGAATGGCGTTGGTATATCGCGGATATGACACAACCCTTGAAAGACCGGTCGCCATCAAAATACTCCGGCATGATTACTCCCAAAAAACCGGTTTTCAGGAGCGCTTTAAACAGGAAGCCAAATCGGTAGCCAATCTGACACATCCAAACATCATTACCGTATATGACTTTGGTATTGATCGAGGAAGGCTGTTCATTGTTCTTGAACTGATTAATGGTTCAGATTTAAAACAACTGATACACAACAAAGGAATTTTTGATGTTAATGAAGCAATCAACATCATAACCCAGGCCTGTGACGGCGTTGGTTATGCCCACAGAACCGGTATCGTTCACTGCGACATCAAACCCCAAAACATGCTGATTACCTCTGATATGCGATTAAAAGTGGGTGATTTTGGCATAGCCAGAGTTCTGGCCAACATTCAACCTGAAGAAAAAAACACCGTTGTCTGGGGATCACCGCAATATTTTTCCCCTGAACAGGCCGGCGGTCTGGCGCCATCACCTGCTTCAGACGTCTATTCACTGGGCGTTATCCTTTTTGAACTACTGACCGGCAGACTGCCCTTCGAATCTAAAAATTCTGAAGAACTGTCCAATATGCACCAATATTCTCTCCCGCCCACTCCATCGAAAATTAATCCGCGAATACCCGCAGAATTAGACCGAATTATCCTGAAAGTTCTCTCCAAAGAACCAAATTCACGCTATCGTACCGCAGATCAGTTTGGAAGAATCCTCAGCAACTGGGAGAACATTGAAAAAGGAGATTTCGATTCTTCATCCCCTGCAGGAATCACGATTCAATCTCCCGCTTCTGATATCAGCCAAACGATTGTCAGCCGAGTAAATCCTCCCCCGTCAGCCCCGATACACACTCCGATACAAAACACCGCAAAACCAGGAACTGCACGCCCTGACGTCGGTACAACCCTGCTTGGTTTCATGGCCTTTCTGATGGCCGGCGGGCTGATACCATTCTGGATGTATGTTATTCTTCAATTAATCACATTTAAATAAACTATGAACAACCTCATTATTTCATCTTCTATTTTGTCAGCAGATTTTTGCAACCTGGGATCTGAAATCCGCCAGGTGGAACAGGCCGGCGGCGATTGGATTCATGTAGATGTCATGGATGGTCATTTTACGCCGAACATCACCATGGGGCCGTTTATTGTTGAACATTGCCGCAAAAACACAACTCTGCCTGTTGACGTTCATCTTATGATTGAAAAGCCGGAAAGATTTGTAGATTCTTTTATTCAGGCCGGAGCAACTTATTTAAGCCTCCATCTGGAAGGCAACCCTTTAATTATCCGAACCCTGCAATCCATTCGAAAGCAAAACTGTCACCCCGGAATCGCCTTAGCGCCTGCAACCCCCTCTGCCCATCTGGAATACCTCCTCCCCCATGTTGATTACGTTCTGGTTATGACAGTGGATCCAGGTTTTTCCGGGCAAGCGTTTCAAAAAGATATGATCCGCAAAGTTCAGGAAATAAAACACATGATTCAGGTTCAGGGATTAACAACCAAAATCCAGGTAGATGGCGGAATAAATGCCCAAACCCTGCCTGCAATATACGCAGCAGGCGCCGAAATTGCAGTAGCCGCTTCAGCAATCTTCAGGCACCAAAACGGAATTGCAGCCGGTATTCAGGCATTGCGCACAGCAATTCAAAGTTAAATAGAAAAATCACGGAAATGCCCGTGATTTTCTGGTTAAAACAGATTAGAATTAGGCGGTTTTGGATAAAGTACGAATGCAACGAACACACATTACCTTACGAACAAGCTTACCATTCTCAAGCACCGAAACCCTTTGTAAATTAGGGAGATACTTGCGATTGGTGGCTCGTTGAGAGAAACTACGATTATGCCCGAAGGTTGTTGTTTTACCACAGGATTCACATTTTGCCATGAGACGACTTCCTTTCAATACTGGTTGGTGCTGTTTTACACAAACAAAAGCAGCTTAAAATTCTACTATAGATCGTAACTATTCGCAAGAATTAACGTTAATCATAAAGGATAAAAACATGAACGAAGAAGAAAAAAATCCATACGGCAACATTTATATATCTCATAGAGTAATTGCAACCATAGCCCATCAGGCATGTCTCGGTTCTTATGGAGTGGTAGGGCTGGCTGCCAAAAACTTTGTCCAGGGATTATCTCAGGCTATTGTTAAAGATCCGCTTTTAGGCGTTCAGGTTGCACAATTTTCAGAAGGAATTGTCATTGACGCTTATTTAATTTTGGAATATGGCGTTCGTATTAAATCGGTTGCATCAAGTATTGCTGAAAATATCCAATACACTGTCGAAAAAACAACCGGGTTAAAAGTAAAAGCAGTAAACATCCATGTAAATGGACTGCGGGTCAGTGATACAGATTAGCACAGAATGGATTTTCTCATGACAAATGAAACAGTAAATGCAGGTGATACAAATTCAATTAAAACAATCAACGGACAGGATCTTAAATCTCTCTTTTATGCCGGAATGAAGTGGTTACGCACAAACCATCAATACGTCAATTCCCTGAACGTGTTTCCTGTACCCGATGGCGACACCGGTACCAATATGTTATTGACCATGCAGGCAGGTTACCATGAAATTGAGAACTCATCAGAAACCAATATTGGAAAAGTTGCCCACAGCATTTCAAAAGGCGCCCTTTTGGGAGCACGCGGAAATTCCGGCGTCATTCTTTCTCAGATTTGGAGAGGTTTTGCCCGTGGTCTGGACAGCCTTGACTCCATTACGCTTACCCAATATGCTCAAGCCTTACAGGAAGCAAAAAACACTGCCTACAAAGGTGTTGTACGGCCGGTAGAAGGCACAATTCTTACCGTCATTAAAGATACCGCTTCTGCGGCTGTTCAAACAACTTCTGACACCACGGATATCAGAAGCTTTTTTTCCAACCTTATTGAAGCTGCCGATATTTCAGTACGAAACACGCCTGAATTATTGCCGGTATTAAAGCAGGCCGGTGTGGTTGATTCAGGCGGCAAAGGTCTTTTTTATATTTTTGAAGGCATGCACAGATTTCTCAACCAACAGGATCTTGACACCCGGGAAGGCGGCATTCAGGCCCTTGCAGAATTAAACCTTGAAAACACACTGGAAGAAATTGAACCCGGTCAGGATTACGAAATCGTCATTGATTTTGAACCCGATCATGAGCTGGATTACAATGTTTATTATACGCAGCTTGCTGAAATTGGAACCTCCATTCAAATTGGAGAAGGCGATGGAATGTATCGCATGCACATCCATGTGCCCTGCGATAAAAAATATGAGGCAATTGACTATACATTAACTTTAGGGAAAGTCCTTAAAGTTTATATTGAAAACCTGATGGTTCAAACAGGCAACGCCTCTTCAAAAAACAGTGAAATAAATCTGGCTGTAATTCAGCCGGACGAAATCGCCGTTGTGGCAGTTGCCCCGGGGGAAGGCTTTGCCCGTATATTTGCCAGCCTGGGCGTTGCCGGAATCATTTATGGCGGCCAGACCATGAACCCCAGCACAGAAGAGATTCTTGAATCTTTTAATGCGCTTCCCTGTCAAAAAATCATCATTCTTCCCAATAATAAAAACATCATCATGGCCGCACAATCAGCTTCCGGCTTATCCTCTAAGAGCATCGCAGTTATTCCCAGTAAGAATACTCCACAGGGGTTAAGCGCCATGCTGAGATATACGCCAAATGCTGATTTTGACGCAATGGTTGCCGAAATGAACGAAGCAATCAGTGAAGTTGACACCTGTGAAATAACAACAGCAACCCGGTCGATAGAAATGAATGGCGTTGAAGTTAAGGAAGGTGAAATTATCGGCTTATATAATGGTAAACTGATCGCAACATCACCCAATCTGCATGACACCATTTTTAATTTGTTTGAACAATCCTCAGTGCAGAACAAAGAACGCATCACTTTCTATTACGGAAAAGATATTGAAAAAACAATCGTAGAAGGTATTGTTGAAGAAGTGAAACAGAAATATCCACGGCATGAACTGGAAATACACGCCGGAGGCCAACCGCATTACCAATTCATCATAGCCATTGAGTAAATGATTCAGGAATCATTTTAATATTTAAATCTTTTTTAACTATTCCATCAGCAAAACATCTGCTGGTGGAATAGTTCTTTTACAGAATCCTGATCCTGAACCGGAACAAAAAAGGTTTTCTTTCCCCTGCTATCTTTTTCAATATCCCGATAAAAAAAATCCTTCTGCGGCTGCCAAACCTGACTCGTCATCACATTATATCAGCCTACCAAATGGCGATAACTTTTTAATTCCCCGCGAATAGAGTAAAATAAGCATATGATTCCTCCTTATCAGAAACTATCTAAATTTTTAAAACTTGAATCTGAACGTAATTATGATAACCGCGCTGTTTTTGGCGGGCTGCATCATTTTGCAAATACCTGGCTGACCGAAACCCAGGTATTTGCGCCTGATCAGGAAACAATTAAAACCATTCATCAGAACCTGGTTAACTATGTAAACATGGACCGCAATCAGAGAGCGGAAGCAGTTAAACAAATATTTAACCTTATGGGAATGGAAGAACCCATTCCACCTGTTCACGCTGCAAGCCATCGCCCATCGGTTGAAAAACCATCCATTCATCCGCCCCGGTCCGCTGAAAAACAACCCGGCCAGCCTGTCCGAGCCGTTGAAAAACACCCTGCGGTCATCACAACACCTGTCAGACAACCTCTTCCACGGCAACTTCCTGTAAAATCTCATGGCGATGAGACCCCCCTGGGAATTTATGCCCCAATAAATACTTTATATCAGATTGGCCCCAAAAATGCCGAGTTATACAATAAACTTGGAATTTACAACATCCTTGACCTTCTCTACTATTTTCCCCGCCGCTATGTAGACTACAGCCAGTTAAAACCAATCAACCGGCTGCAGGTTAATGATACCGTAACGGTGATGGCTACCGTTGTAAGCACCCAAACCCGCGCTGTAAAAGGCGGAAAAATGAAGCTTACCGAATGCATTGTCAGCGATGGATCCGGCAGTCTTCGTTTAAGCTGGTTTAATCAACCCTGGCTGCAAAACACACTTCAGGAAGGTGTTCAGATTACTGCCTCTGGCAAACTTGAGCTATATCTGGGCAGACTGATGATTAATAATCCTGAATGGGAACTTCTAAACCAGGAACATTTACACACCAACCGCATTGTACCCATCTACCCATTAACAACAGGAATATCCAGCAAAATTTTACGAAAAGTATTAAACTACACCATTGGATTTTGGGCCCCCCGCATAGAAGACTTCCTTCCTGATTACATTAAAGAACAAGCCAACCTGACTGACATCAGCCAGGCCTTACAAAAAATCCATTTTCCTGACTGCTGGGAAGACCTTAAAGATGCAGAAAGACGGCTGGCTTTTGATGAAATCTTTCTCCTTCAATTAGGCGTAATTCGTCAGAAAACAAAATGGCAATTGGCTGAAGGTCAAAAATTCATTTGTGAAGATGAATTTATTAACCCATTGGTGGCACAGCTGCCCTATCAATTTACAGGCGCCCAATGGAGAATTGTAAACGAGATACGCCATGATCTATATAGTGGTCAGGCCATGAATCGCCTGATTCAAGGCGATGTAGGTTCCGGCAAAACCGTGGTAGCGGCAATGGCCATCGCCATTATCGTGCGCGCAAAAGCCCAGGCCGCGTACATGGCGCCTACCAGTATTTTGGCTGAACAGCAATATCGTACACTTTTAAATATTCTATCTTCCGGCGAAAATGCAGTTTTAAAAAGCGACGAAATCCGACTGCTGATCGGAGACGTCTCTGAATCTGAAAAAGAAGAAATTCGGTTGGGCCTGCAGGAAGGAACCATCAAACTGATCGTAGGCACCCATGCCCTGATCGAAGGCCCCATACTCTTCCAAAACCTGCAAATGGTAGTGATTGACGAACAACATCGTTTCGGCGTTGAACAACGCGCTCTTTTACGCACAAAAGGGAACAACCCGCATCTGTTGGTAATGACTGCCACCCCCATCCCAAGATCGCTGGCGCTTACCCTGTACGGAGACCTGGATGTTTCTGTATTGGATGAAATTCCAAAAGGCAGACTGCCCATTAAAACCCATATTGTCCATCCGGCTGATCGCAATCGCGCCTATGGATTAATACAATCGCAAATCGAACAGGGGCATCAGGCATTCATCATTTACCCCCTGGTTGAACAGGGTGATAACGATGAAATAAAAGCAGCGGTTGAAGAAAGCGAACAACTGCAAAAAGCAGTCTTCCCGCATCTTAAAATTGGTCTGCTCCACGGTCGAATGAAACCGGAAGAAAAAGACCGGGTGATGACTGACTTTAAAAATCACAGCTATGATATTCTTGTATCCACTTCAGTGGTTGAAGTCGGAGTAGACATACCCAATGCGACAGTAATGCTGGTAGAAGGAGCCAACCGGTTTGGGTTGGCACAACTGCATCAGTTCCGCGGCAGAGTTGGCCGTGGAGAAGCACAGTCGTACTGTCTCCTTGTTCCAGAGAATGAGCAAAGTTTGGACAATGAAAGATTAATCATTATGTCCGAAACCAGTGACGGTTTTGTATTAGCAGAAAAAGACCTTGAACAACGAGGACCGGGTGATTTCTTGGGAACACGCCAGGCAGGCTTTATGGAATTGCGAATGGCAAACATTACCGATACCCGATTAATCGAAGAAGCCCGAAAACATGCCGGTCAGATTCTTGAACAGGACCCTGAACTGTCTCATCCAAATCATCAGGCCCTGCGAAAAATGCTCGCTCGTTTCTGGAAAACCGGAGAAGGAGATATCAGTTGAACATCCGAGCCATTTTTCCAGGAACTTTTGACCCAATTCACTTTGGGCATATTGATATTGCACATCGAGCCTCAAAACTTTTTAATGAACTGGTGGTTGCCGTCTATGATAAACCGCTCAAAAACGCATTATTCAGTCCGGAAGAACGCCTGGAATTAACCCGAAAAGCATTTGAAGACACCCCAGGCATACAAGTAGTCGGCTATTCCGGCCTGACCATAAACTTCTGCCAGCAGATCGGGGCACAGGTCATGGTACGCGGCTTACGGGTTTTTTCTGACTTTGAATATGAATTCCGCATGGCTTTGGCAAATCACCGTCTGGATCCGAAAATTGATGTTGTTGCTCTGATCACCAGCGAGGAACATTCCTTTCTTTCGTCCAGCACCGTGCGAGAAATAGCGTCATTTAACGGAGACATCAGTACAATGGTTCCAGCCTTCGTAATCCAGGCAGTACAGCGCAGATTTCAGGAACTGGGCAGTGAACAGCAACGAACTCAAAAGACATCATTGCGGGATTAATAAAAGTGAGTAAAATGTTATACTACATTAACAAAGTCTCAATAAACCACTGCTACAGGAGCTGTAATGGATATCCTACACCTCGTTGACAGATTGGAAGAACTCTTTAACCAGAGCAAAACTGTTCCATTTACCCATAATGTTATCGTCGATGAAGACAGAATGCTGGATATCATAGACCAAATGCGAGTATCAATCCCGGACGAAATAAAAAAAGCCCAGCAGGTTCTGTCACAGCGCGACCGCATTCTCGCCCAGGCACAGGAAGAAGCCAACCGAACCCTCAAACTTGCCCGCGAAAAAGGCGAAAGTATTATTGACCGTGATAATATTGTGCAGGCAGCTCGAGTCAGAGCAGAACAGGTCATAGAACAGGTCAGGGAAGAAGCCAAAATTACCCGTCAGGAAGCGGACGACTATGTCATCAGTACCCTGCAAAACTTTGAAGCGGAACTAAAACATTACTTACTCCAGGTTCAGAATGGCATTCAAACCTTCCAACCAAAAGATCAACCCCTGCAAAATCAATCAGACAATTATCTGTAAAGCAACCCGGGTAAATTCAAAGGAAAATTCTCAAAAAGGAAAATTCGAAGGATTGACGCACCTCACCCCTTCTGATAGAATTAACCGATATGTGTGTTGTACCCTTCACACAATTTCACCTTTTGAAAGGGCTTGAAGCATGAAAGTACTTTTACTGAAAGATGTTTATAAACTTGGCCGCGCCGGCGATGTAAAGAAAGTTGCTGACGGTTACGGCCGTAACTATTTGCTGCCATTTGGCTACGCGGTTTTAGCCACTGCCGGCGCAATGAAAATATCAGACGCCATACGGAAAAAAGCAGCGATTGAACGGGCTGAATTAAATAACGAAATGGCAGGTCTGGCTGAGCAAATCTCAGGCCTGGTTTTCAATTTTTCCAGCAAGGCTGGAGAAACCGGAAAACTGTATGGTTCAATTACCACACAGATGATTGTCGAGGCATTGAATAAAAAATTGGGCATGACAAAAATCAATCGTCATCAGATTGAATGTTCCCCTATTCGCTCACTGGGTGAATTCCCTGCAGTTGTTCGTCTGACCATGGACCTGAACCCGGAAATCAAGATCAGGGTATACAGAGAAGGCGAAATGCCACAGGAAACAACAGAACCCGTTACCGCTTCTCAAACTTCTGTCGAACCCAACCCCTCCGAATAAGGAAAACGCCTCCGCATCGAATTCATCGCTCTTATCAACCTATGACAACCAGTCCTGGTGAAATACTGCGAAAAGCAAGAGAACAAAAGCGGCTTACCATTGAGCAAGCCGCTTTTGCTACACATATAAAACCGGAATATCTTAAAGCCCTTGAACTCGATGAACGAGAACTGTTACCTTCAGACGTACAGGGAAAAGGTTTTTTAAGACTATATTCCGGCTATCTGGACTTGGATACAAAATCCCTTCTTCTTTTGTGGGATGGAACCATCCAGGAATTACCACTCAGCAACGAACAAGCTCCGGAAGCCATGGACTCACTTTCAGAGAACCCATGGAAACATTATGCTGACATGCGCAGCAATAACCATTCAACTGAAACACCGTTTCCGGAAAAAACAGAAAACTCCCTTGAAGAACACTTTGAAGTAGAAGAAATCACCGAAATTCAACATGAAACGCAACAGTTCACGCAGGCTGACTGGCATTTTCAGCGATTTGGAAATAAATTAAGAGAAAGACGACAATTATTAGGCCTGCAATATCAGGATGTAGAAAAATACATTCATGTACGCAAACACTATTTGCAGGCTCTGGAAGATGGCCATATAGACGCCATTCCCTCTTTCGTGCAATGCCAGGGTATGCTTGCCAATTATGCCAGATTTCTGGATTTGGATGAAAACGATATCCTGTTGGATTATGCCAATGGACTGCAGGCCCGCAGAGAAGCCCTTGCGGAATCATCCGCCCAGCCCCAAAAAAAGAAAAAAAACAAACCTTTGATAACCGTCCCCAAAAAATGGAAGAGACTGATCAGCACAGACCTTCTTATGGTTGGCGGCATCATATTCATTTTACTGGTATTTGCAGTTTGGTCAGCTACACGCATTACTGCGCTTAAAAAATCTGATCCGCAATTAACACAGCTATCTGTATCCGATATCCTTCTGAATACATCTTTACCCACTGCCCTGCCAACCAGCACCAGTTTTGTTTTTACCCCTGCCTTTATCGGCGGTGAAACACAAGTGCCAGGCATGCTTTTAAACACCCCTGACCCAAACCTGACACCCACCCCATTAAATACCTCAGCAATCCAAATCAGCATCACTGCCAAACAACGCTGCTGGGTTAAAATCATCGCTGACCACGAAAATACATTTAATGGCTATTTAATTCCGGGAAATGTCTACCCCTTTTATGCCACAAAAGAATTGTCACTGATCTCAGGGAATGCCGGATGTTTGCTGGTAACGTTTAATCAAAAAGATTTAGGAGAGCTGGGAGGAAAAACCCAAACCATCCATCTGCTGTTTACTGAACAAGGATTAATCCAGCCAACTGAAGTTCCTCAAACCATTGTTCCAACCGAAACAATGATCAATACCACGCAAACAATCACACCTACGATCCAACTGACGCCGACAGTAACCCCTCTGGTTCCATAAACAGATCGGCCGCAAAACAGGTTCAATCAATATTGAAGAGAAAGTAAGCATACTGTCAATGAAAAAGAAAACTTTTTATCTGGAATCCCTCGGCTGTCCAAAAAACAGTGTCGATTCAACATCAATGGGCACTTTACTGTTTCAATCAGGATATACGCAGGTTGAAAACCCGGGTCAGGCTCAATTTATCATCGTAAACACCTGCGGTTTCATTCAACCAGCCAGAACAGAAGCAATTCAAATATTACAGGACCTGTCCACACAAAAGAAACCGGGTCAGTTTTTAATTGCCGCAGGCTGCCTCCCTCAACGAGCAGGAAACAACCTCCTGCAACAGGTATCAGGAATTGATGGAATAATAAGCACCCGAAACTGGAATCATATTGTTAAGCTATGCGCTGATCTGTCCATCCAACGAACTCCTTTAACCCACTATAATATACCAGACCATCCAACCGTCATGGAAAGTAACGGGCTTGCCAGAATTGCCTTAAACAATAAAAGCGCCTGGCTGAAAATCGCTGACGGCTGCCGCAGAAGATGTGCGTTTTGCTCCATCCCTGATATAAAAGGGCCGCAGGTCAGCCGCCACGAAGAAAACATCCTGCGAGATGCCCTGAAACTTCAGGAAGCCGGTATTTTGGAAGTCAATATCATTTCCCAGGATACAACAGACTATGGCTCTGACCTGGGTCTGAAAGACGGCCTCGCCAGCTTATTAACAAAAATTTGCCGCCAAACTCCTGAAATCCCATGGATCAGGATCCTCTATGCCTTTCCAGGATTTATTACGCCGCGCTTAATTGAAGTAATGACCCGTGAAAAACAAATTCTGCCGTATATTGACATTCCACTGCAACATGCCGATCCTGAAATCCTGCAGGCAATGCACCGCCCATCGAACATGAATCAAACCTGTGAAACCATCCAGACCCTCAGAAAAAACATGCCGAATTTAACCCTTCGCTCAACATTTATCGTTGGCTATCCAGGTGAAACCGAAGAAAAATTTCAGACTCTTTTGGATTTCCTCCAGGAAGTACAATTTGATCGTGTCGGAGCCTTTCCCTTCTCTTTTGAAGCCGGAACCCCCAGTGAATCCCTGGGCGACCCCATTCCGGATGAAGTTAAGCAGGAACGCGTTGAACGCTTAATGCTGTTGCAGCAGAATATCTCCCTCCGGAAAAATCAGCAATGGATTAATCAAAAAATGGATGTTCTGATTGAAGGAAAAGATAAAGATATTTTGATTGGAAGATCATTCAGAGATGCACCTGAAATTGACGGGCTCGTTCTCATCCAAAGTCAGGCAGAGCTGATTGGTCAAATAACTCCGGTACACATCACCGGCGCCCTGCCCTACGATTTAATTGGAAGCATTGCAGAACCGTCCTCTGCGCTCTGACGTTGTTACTTTAACACAATTTTTCCTTTTTCAATTATCATATAGCAATATTATAAAGCAGGTGAAAGATGACACAAAAATTAATTCTATATCTCATCGCTCAGCAATACGAAGACCTCGAGTTTTGGGTGCCTTTAATGCGCTTGCAGGAAGAAGGGCACCAAATCGTAGTTGCTGGAAAAAAAGCCAAAGAGGCTTATACCGGTAAAAATGGTCTGGTAGCGGTCAGCGATATCTCCTTTGACAACGCAAATCCCGATGAATTTGACGCGGTCATTGTTCCCGGAGGATGGGCGCCCGATAAATTACGCCGCTATGAAAACGTTAAAAACTTTGTGCACACCATGAACGCACAAAAGAAAATTATCGGTATGATCTGCCATGGCGGATTAGTAGGAATAAGCGCGGATATCGTTCGCGGATGCAATGCAACCGGCAGTCTGGGAATCAAAGATGATTTGGTCAATGCCGGCGCCACCTGGGTAGACAAAGCTGCATTTCAATACGAAAACCAGGTCTGGGGGCGGGTGATACCCGACACCCCCTGGTTTTGCAAAGCATTGGTAAATGCACTGAAAGATTAAAACCTTTAATTGATCTTCTTCTTCAGCCAGTCTTCAACCAAAGACAAGGCTTCATCCAGGCGTGAGGAATCTTTACCTCCCGCCTGGGCCATGCGTGGTTTTCCGCCGCCACTGCCGCCAATGACAGGCGCAATGGCTTTCACAATCTCAGGGGCAGTTATTCCCCGATTAACCAGGTCTTCACTGACAGAAGCAATAATAAACGGTTTGTTGTCATACACACTGCCAAGAACCGATACACCGGATGGATAGCGCTCAAAGAATTGATCTGCAGATCTTCGTAATACTTCACTGGTGGAAGCCGGAAGGTTGGCAACCAGAAGATTTACGCCATTGATTTGAGGAACTTTATCCAACATGGCCTTCAATGCATTCTCTGCATTCATTTGCTGTAATTTAAGAATTGTTTTGCGTTCCTGCTCAAGAGACATCTGAATTTGCCGAATTCGCTCAGGGATTTCTTCATACCCTGAATCCAGCAGGGCTGAAGATTTTTGCAAAACATCAAAACGATCGCTCACCAATTGATAAGCGCCCTGCCCGGTAACCGCTTCAATCCGTCGAATACCTGCAGCAGCGCTGCCCTCAGTGGTAATCAGAAAAATCCCCAGGTCACGGGTTGATGTTACATGTGTTCCGCCGCATAATTCATAAGAAAAAGGATCCCCATTTTCTTCAACAATACTTACTGTCCGAACGGTATCCCCATATTTTTCACCAAACAAAGCCATCGCCCCTTCCTGCATAGCCTGCTCAAGGGATTTAGTGACAAATTGAAGCGGATACCCATTTAAAATTGCATCATTCACAATATCCTGCACCTTTTGCAATTCGTCAGGTGTCATCGCTTTGGCATGCGTAAAATCAAAGCGCAAACGATCCGGTGCAACCAATGAACCAGCCTGTCTGGCCTGATCGCCTAAAACCTGGTGCAAAGCAGTATGCAATAAATGAGTCGCAGTATGATTACGGGCTACATCCTGACGGCGGCGCTTATCTACACGCAAGGAACCAACATCCTCCGTCTCAATAAAGCCATCCGTAATCATTCCATGATGTACGATTACACCCGCAGCCGGCTTACGAACGCAGCTGATTTCTACCCTGGCACGTTCTGTTACAAAAACACCGGTATCCCCCACCTGACCGCCGGATTCCATATAAAAACCGGTTTTTGGAAAAATAAGATCAACTTCCTGTCCAGGTTCAGCACGCTTTACCGCCTTACCCTGGCACATAATTGATAAAACCGGAACATTCAGTTCCAGACATTGATACGGGTCATATTCTACGCCGCTCTGAGGGATCTTCCCGGATTGAATCAGGCCTTCAACAACAGAGTGGAATGCTTCAACTTCCTCTCCGCCCATAGAACCAAAGGCTTTTCCTGAGCCAGACGCCAGCCGATGGCCTTCCATTGCCTGGGCAAATCCTTTTTCATCAACTTCAAATCCCTGTTCAACCGCAATATCCCGGCTGATTTCCAACGGCAGGCCATGAGTAGAATATAAATCAAACAGCTGCGCACCTTTCAGCATGGTCTCGTGATTTTCAGTCGCTTCATCCATGATCAGAGAAAGTTGTGAAATTCCAGCTTCAACCGTGCGATGGAATTGCTGTTCTTCACGGGTGATGCTGTCTAAAATGGCCTGTCGGTTCTTAATCAGCTCTGGATAAGCATGCTGATAGTTATGAATAACAATTTCAGCGATCTCTGCCATAAATGGATCGTTTAATCCAATCTTTGATCCAAACCGGCTGGCTCGCCGAATGATCATCCGGCAGATATAATTACGCCCAATATTCCCCGGAACAACCCCATCTGCAATCAGAAAAGAAGCCGCTCGCGCATGATCAGCAATCACCCGATATGGAGTTAAATCCATCTGCATTTCTTCAATGGTTTTCCCGGCCAATTCGCGGGCCTTGTCCATAAGAGGCTGCAATAAATCTGTTGCATAATTGGAATATACTTTCTGAATAACCGAGGTAATCCGTTCCAGGCCCATGCCGGTATCAACATGTTTGGCAGGCAGCGGTTCCAATGTATCAGCATCCAGGCGATTATATTGAATAAAAACCAAATTCCAGAATTCAATGATGCGATTGCAATCACCATTTACCCGGCAAACATGCCCCTGCTCGCCCTGTTTATCACAAAACTCCGGGCCAAGATCAATATGTACCTCACTGCAGGGCCCGCATGGGCCGGTTTCTGCCATTTCCCAGAAATTATCTTTCCTGCCGGAATAAACAATATGCGCCGGATTTATCCCAGGCTGCACAGCCCAATATCCGGCCGCCTCTTCGTCAGATTCAATTCCACCTTTGTCATCTTTAAAGACCGTCACCCATAATTTAGATTTTTCCAATCCCCACCGTTCTGTTAACAATTCCCAGGCCCAACTGATGGCTTCCTGTTTATAGTAATCACCAAAAGACCAGTTTCCTAACATCTCAAAAAAAGTATGATGTGTATTATCCCGTCCAACTTCATCCAAATCATTATGCTTACCAGCCACCCGCAGACATTTCTGAGAATTAACTGCCCGGGTATAACTTCTCTGATCTGTACCCAGAAAAACATCTTTGAACTGAACCATTCCGGCATTGGTAAATAAAAGAGTCTGGTCTCCTCCCGGCACCAATGAAGCTGAAGGTACAAAAGTGTGATTTTTTTCTTTAAAAAATTCAATAAATGATTGACGAACTTCAGCGCCGGTTTTTGGAATAGCCATAATCAGTATCTCCTTCAATTAAGTAACAGAAATTATATGCGAAGCCAGTCGGATAAGCAAATAAAAAAACATAACCTGGCAATTTTTCACAAAGCATGTGACATACAGGCGTCTTGCTGAACAGGAATAAAAATTCATTCGTCAGTTCCAACTTAGCCGGTAAAATACCCTTCATTACGCAACAAAACACCTGAACATGGCTCTGTCCAGGTGTTTTGCAATATATGATTGGTTCACTACCGCGAAACAGACAGCTTTACCAGTTTTCCATTTTTATCGAGGGTAGCTCTGGCATAATGCTGATGTACATTATTATATGACTTTACCTGTTTGCTGAGTGTAAGCACCGTACGTCCGGTTCCACTGCTCGTACTGACTTTTCTGCCACGCATTTGATCAAATTCAAAGCGGATATCATCCGTTGTATACCGTTGTTTGCTGATCACCATCTTCGACTGATGGATACCCGGCAAATAAGATTCAAGATGTTTTCTTACCTTATCAATGATTTCCGAATCCAATGCCTGTTCGTCATTGAGTACATCCACATCATCCATTGTCATACGAACATCATCTCTTGTTTTGCTTCGCGTTAATCCCTTACTGCCGGAAGCAGCGCCACTGTAATACGACAACGGATCTCCATACAACACAAATGAAATCAATGTTTTTTGATCTTCACCATCCAAAAAGCTCTGCCTTTTATTCATTTCACGAACAAAATCAACTTTTGCTTTTAAGAAAGCATCTCCTGTTTTTAGTCCACCGGTCAAATTTCTCCAGAACAAATGAGCCAGGAGATCAGCGCCAATCATAGGTGCGGCAATCGAACCATACGAAATACAGGTAGACCCTGCCACTGCTTTTGTTCCATTCGCTAAAAATCGCAAGGCAATAGAATTATCTTCGCTCTTGCCATGTACGTGACCGCCATAACAGGCTTCTGTAAACACAACTTCCGGTGATCTTCCGCATTTATTCAGATCTTTCGGCTTCAGAGCTACCGGGTATTCCACACCGGTTACACTGCCAGATCCATCCGGTTGACCAAACCATTCAGCCCCATCTACTAACCCATGTAAATTGAAATAGCCCAAATCAGAATAATTAATTCGGTCGCCTGAAAAGCTGCCTGAATACTCAGGCGGAGATTTTAATAATGTTTTCTCATCACCAATCGTCTTATAAGATTCCAGAGAAGCCTTCTTCCAGATTGCTGCAGTGTACCCAAAACCCTGAGACCTTCTGCCGCCTGAAGGTCTAAAAATGATTAATTGCAAAATATTGCTCAGAAGACGGATGATTGGGAGAAGGAAATTGTCAGATGGTTTCTTCTTTTTACCCGAACCATGCATCGAAATTGCCTGGCGAATCTTTGATAAAAGCAAACCGGCATCTTTGCCTGTTTCAGTTGGAAATCTTCCTACCGGCCATTCAGGAACAAAATAATTTGAATCAATCGTTGCATAGGGGTTATCCGACAGAATTTCAGTGTCAGAATCATCCGTCGGATTGGGCAGTTTATGATAAGGAACAATTTCATCCCCGCCAACGATTAAGAGAGCCCCAATCATAGCCCCTTTCTTCTCCAGATACTTATCCAGATCGACCAAAGCCAGTTTTAATTGCCACGGGTCAATTTTTTCTGACACTGGAAGCCCCAGTTCAGTGTTACTGTCAACATCATCCGGGTAATACACCATGGCGCCCCATTGATTGTTTGCCTGAACAGCTTCAGCAAGAGCACGTAATTCTTTATCAATTTCCTGAAACGTTTGCGAACCATATGTCATTTTCAATCCGATTTTGGATGAAAAAATGACATACACAGGGAAGCGACGATCCGCCTCCAACGGGCCTTTTTGGTTTAATCGTTTTGCCATACGGCCAAATGCATCTTCCACAGACTGAATAGTTTCATCCTTTTGAATCAAAACCTCAGTTTTTGGATCAACCCAGTCATCTGCTTCACCAGCTTTTGGAACACTGTCAACTGAAAAATCATCATGAATCGGCAGGGGAGGATTAACTTTTAATTTTTCCCCTGACTCAGGAACGCTTTCATCAATTGCCAAATGATCAAACACCATCGAATTAAAGTATTCCGGTATAGCCTCTTTAGCGCCGGCATGAATAACCTCCATGGGCGTTTCACTTTCAGATGTTAAAACGTCTGCTGTATTACCGGAAGAAACATCACCCAGTCCAATTTTATTCCACCCAAACAAAGCTGCGATTTCAGAAGGAAGAGGTATATCAAATGAAACAGGGCGAATGACCGGCCAAAGGTTCTGATATGGGTTATTCTGCAGCCATACTCTTCGGGCAATACTCCCATTAGGATCATTTGCAGCCGATCGATGCAATAAACTTACGGCTTCAGCATCATTTCCCATTTCAAACAGATGCTGTACAACAAAATAGTTAAACACCAAAGTTTCCGGCCATTTTTTATGATACTGAACGGCCAGATCAAGAAGCGTTTTTCTGTCCTGATTCTTTGACAAAATATACAAATGATAGATAGACGGAAGCGGAACATCCAGGTTATAGCCCAATATTTCTTCAATAATCCG
This sequence comes from uncultured Leptolinea sp., assembly GCA_964511135.1. Classification (GTDB taxonomy): domain Bacteria; phylum Chloroflexota; class Anaerolineae; order Anaerolineales; family Anaerolineaceae; genus UBA4782. The sequence continues at coordinate 18,942 of CAZEEL010000016.1, forward strand.
CCTGGATTCATCATGCCGACCGGTTCTGTATAGTTTGATGGCTGTCCGCAGTTTCGTGCCCCACGCCGGCACCAGTTCGATATCAGTAACACTTTTTCCCAAAGCATAGGCACAGGAGATCGCACGCTCAAAAACCCGATTATCCTGACCTGCATTGGCAATAGCCAATGCATCCTGGGCATCTACAAACTCAGGATCCCGATTACAGATATCGGCCAAAATAGCACCAGCCTGCTGGTTTTTTCCCTCTGCCATAAAAAATTTTGACAGATAAAAACTGACTTCCAAATCTCCCGGATAGGAAGACAGCCAAGCCAGTGAAGCCTGCCTGCCAAATTTTTCTGAGCGCAATTGCAAAGCAGAAGACAGGTAAAGAAGCAGTTGATCACGGGAAATAACGTTTGAGTGCCGGTGTAGTTTACTTTGATCGAACATTTTTATATCCTTTTATTTAAACCTGATGTACCAGATTTAGTGCAATAAGCGCGCCAAGTTGCCTGCGGATGGTCACATCCCCCGGCTCCAGAGAAGCAGCCTTTCTTAACATTTTCTCAGCCCCCACATAATCTTTTATATCCCGCAACAGCAATCCGGTTTCATAATAAGCATGATAATCATCAGGAAAAACTGCGATGGCCTTCTGAAGAATCTGAAGAGCCTGTTCAATTTCACGCCGCTTCAGGTAAATCGCAGACAGCTCCAAATAGGCTTCCAGATTATCCGGCTGATGCAGAATTACCTCAGAAAAACATTGCACTGCCTGATCTAACTGACCGTTTTGAGATTGTATCTTTCCCAATCGAAAGTTCAACTCCGGGTCTTGTGGGTTCAAACGTAAACCTGCCAAAGCAGAATCTGAAAATTTTTCATAATTCTGAGTCTCATAATATATTTGCGATATCAATTGGTATACCTGCAAAGATTTATTCGGTAATGCCTCAAGGCTGGGTAAAGTATTTAAAGCAGCCTGAGGCCCATCCACTTTATTAACCAACTCCGTATGTAATACCCTGAATTCATCATCTGGAGATGATTCTTTGGAAATATATTGCTCCAGATTGGATAATGCTTCTACCGGTCGATTAAGCGTTTTCAACAATTGGATTTGATAATACATCGCCGCATTGCCATTGAGTTCAAGCTGAACAGCCTTTTGGGCAGCGATTAAAGCATCGGTGTCTCTGGTTTCTTTATATGCAATTTGTGACTGTAAAATATACCGGTCAGATACTTCATATCCCGATTTTTCAAGAATATTCAGTTGCTCTTTCGCCCTGACCAGGTCATCCATTTTCATGTATGACGTTCCCAAAGCAACCGTGATGTCACGATTATCCGGATGCTTTCTGGATTCAATTTCCAGGTATTCTGCTGTCGGTTCTGGTTTATCCATATCCAGCATCGCATATGCAAAATTAATAGCATACTCTGCATCCTGAGGCGCTGCCTGAGCTGCTTTCTGATAAAGACTCAAAGCCATATCAGAATCACCAACCTTATCAGCATACTGAGCTGCCAGAGTTAACCATGCAGGCTCATCAGGCCATATTTTCAAAGCTGCATCCATTTCAACCAAAGCACCTTCATAATCACCCTGTTCAGCAACCATTTTTGCCGCTGCATAGTAATTTAAAGGCTGATTGGGTGCATGATGAATTGCTTTGGCAATCGTTTTTACAGCGGTTTCAATATCAGAATTCAAATAGATCATTGACTTTTGCAACAGCAAATCAGCATTATCCGGGTAACGATCACAGATTTCCAACGCATTTGACTCATTATTGATCCATCGCATTACAGCAACCTGATACCTGGCAGTACTCGCATCAGGTTGATATTGCATCATTTGATGCACAAAAACCGGTGTCTGCTCCAGAACAGCCTGGCCTAATGCAATCCATTCATCGATTCGTGTTGAATTTCGAATCGTTTTTGAAAGGGTGCCAATGGCTTCCAATTGGCCAATTCCATCGTCCAGCCAGTCTTTCTGTACCAGATGATTAATGACCTGAAACTCTTTACGCATCTTCTCAACATACGCAATTTCGGTAATCATACGAATAAGCCACAGCAGATTTAACAGGGAACCGCCCTGTTTTTCAACAGACAGTTTTGAATACTTCATTGCCCGATCGAAATCACCCATTTCGAGAGCCGCTTCAGCCAGAAAATCACAGGTGTGAATCGTAGATAAACTGTCACCCTCAGATATTTTTTTCTGTTGGCTATCCACTTCACAGCTCTGCAACTGTAAAGCTGAATGGTAATACTCCTGAGCTGTCTGATAATCACCGCGCCGTAAACATACTCTGGCCTGTAAGGCGCTGCTCCGTGCCGATTCAGGTTCCAGAACCCAAAGAGATTCAAGATATTTTTCTGCATCACCAAGTTTCCTCTGAAACAAAGCAATATCCGCTAAAACCTGATAATATCCTGCAAAACTACTGTTTCCCTCGGTCAGTTCGTTCTCTGTAATTTTAAAGGTTGTAAGGGAATGAATAACGTCAAAATCCAGCAAACTGTAGGCCGCTTCCAAAGCTTTGGTTCTTAAGCCAAGATTATCTCGGTTACTGTCTAAACTATGAAGGAGAATTTCCAAACCTTTTTTCAGGTTACCCCACCCAAATTGAAGCGCCGCCATCCTGGATTCGATACTTGTTTCAGCAACGAAATTACCCATCCATTCCTGTGAAACAAATCCTGGCGTCATCACCTGAACCATCTGATTTTCATGCCTGGCTTTGCGGGCCTCATAGGCTTTTGTCAGGCTGTCAAATGCAGATTGTTCCAGATTTAAGGATTGAAATAAATCAGCCTGATAAGTCAATAAATACTCATTGTCTGGATGTTTCTCCAGCCCACTTTGTAAAATTCGTAAAGCTTCATCAACACCATAAAACGATTGTGACAGGATGGATAATTCTAAAATCATATCCGGCGTTGGCTCCTGAAGAATATCCACCGCTTTTTGCAGACAAATAATCCCTGCCTGGATATTCTGAAGACGGAGATAAGAATAGGCGGCTGCCCGATAATCATCGGCCTTCAAATTCTCCATGCCTAATGCACGCTCAAGCCAAAGCTTTGCTGATTCCTTTTCGCCCTGCTGAATATATAATCTGGCAGTATCCAAAACCAGCTTTGGGTTCTCTGGCTGTAAATCTGCCGAAATTGTTTTTGCAGACAATGCTTTGGGGTATTGCCCCAGGCTTTCTGTAAACTTTCCATACCATTCCAGAACATCAAAATTATCAGGATAAATTTCCAGCATTCTGTCTGCGACATCGATGGCATCCTGATTAAGATCTCCGTAAGCATAAGCTTCAGCCAGTTTTTCCAGCATAAAAATGGATGGGGCTGATTCCCGTGTCACTTCCTGAAACGCCGCGATCGCCGCTTCGATCTCTCCAATCTGCAGACAGGCATAGCCCAGGCCAGCCTTTAATCGGTTATTCACAGGAAAATCTGAAGACCAGGTCTGATTGTAAAGATTTAAATAAAGGGATTTGGCATTCGCTCCTTCACCCCGGGCAAGTATGGCCTCAGCCAGCCAGAGTCTGGCAGTTCGATTCTCCGGTTCAAGATGAAGAACCTGATCAAGAATGGCAATCCCCTTATTCAAACGATCTGCCCCAATGCTGTCAGAATGCGTAAAAACCGGTTCTTCAGCAGCCAACACACTGCCTGCATACTTCATCAGAATATCAATATCCTGTGCGCCATGATCTACAAGCAACTCCAACGGCTGAATAGCTTCTTCCTTTTTATTTAAAGCCATTAAGGTATCCGCATATGCAGAAGCCAAATCTTTATCAAAAGGCCATTCTTTAAAAGCTTCACTTAATACTTTTTCTGAATCTGTCAGGCTTCCCAGATTAAACAGGGTTGTTCCAAGTTTGGCAGCCGTTTCTGCAGAAATTGGTTTAAGGTAAGCGCAAGTCTTCAGGTATGGCAACGCTTCACTGTGAATCCCAGCCTCCAGCAATTTTATTGCCAGTGAATAATTCATCGCATACGATTTTGGATTTGCCATAACCCCGCTGCGTAATACATCTAACGCGCCGGTCTGATCATTATTTAATTCATATGCTCTGGCCAGATCCAACCAGGCCTCATTATTTTCAGAATGAAACATAACGGTTTTTTGCAGGTTCACAACAGCCTGATGCAAATCACCTTTCGCCAGGCTGGTTATTCCCAACAAATAAAACGCACCAGCGTTTTGAGAATCAATTTCTAAAGCCTTTTTACAGCTTCTCTCGGCTTCTTCAAATAATCCCGACTGAAATGCAGATTGTGCATAATCAACCCAATCCTCAGCGGCCATTTGTTCTTCATTATTTTTCGTCAAATCCGACCATACAGCCAAAGATTCATCCAGTTTGCCGCTTTTCGAATAGAGACGTGCCAGTTTACGATGATGGGTAATTGCTTCCGGTTTTAAACTCAAGGCAACTTCAGCATATTGAATTGCCTGATCATTCTCTGCTTTTTCTGAAAGAAGTGTACTGATATAGCTGTTTAAAACCTCATCATGAGGACGCTCTTTAAGACAACGAAAGGCTGCACTTAACCCTTCCTCGATCAGATTTAACGCATGAAACCTTTCCAAAAACAACATAGGATCAGCCGTTAGTATGTAAGAGTTCTCAATCTCATTACTTTTTGCTTCCTGCAGGTTAACAAATTGATGAGCCAACGCCCGCCCTGTTTCTTTTGCCTCATCGGTTAAACCCATATCAAACCAGTCTGCCACTTTTTCATTAAAACCATCATGAGTAGTCAACAAAGATTTTTCTTTATCACCAGGGTTTAATGTATTTTGTTGTCGCACAACCCGCTCTTTAATGTGAGTGAGGTAAGAAAGATAATTATCCAGAACCTGCTCAGCGTCATCTGCTTTTCCTGCCGCTTTCAAAATAAAAGCCTTTTGCTGAATTGATTCTATGCTTTGCGATCCACAGGTATCAGTATGGGAAATGCCTGCATGAATTGCTTTTGCCAGGGAAGATGCCACCCCCCCCCTGCCATTTTGCGTCAACAGTTGAATAATTTCAACCTGCTCCGATACGGGTAACAGAATGCTCCACTCAATCACTTCTTTTCTCATCTGTTCTTCCGACCAGGGATGACATAACATCGCATGCAGCAAAACAGAAACCGGAAGTTTTTGTTTTCTCAATTCTTCAACAGGCGTACAGGCAGCAACAGATTTATAACCTTCTATCGACAGTTGAATTTCTGCATTTTCTTCAAAGGGCATCAGACAGGAAGATAAACTAACAGAAGATGGATCGTTCAATAAAGAATAAGCCAATGCAGCCGCCTGCTCCAATTGATCGATACGGGTAATTGGTTTCTCAATCCCCTCAATAATTCTTATAGCCTTTTGAACTGCCTGGTCTGCCTGATCAGGCGCCAGCCCTAAGGCATGCAATCCCAAATTACCGGGAAGCCAGGCAGAAACATTACGATAGTATACATTGGCAACTAACGTTTCATAATGAGTATTAACATAGTCCCAAATTAATGGATCCTGCCTTAAAGCCCGGATCAACACTTCCATATCTTTTGGATCATACAGGGACTTAAAAGCAAAATAAAAATTAATGGGGGCCATTCAGCAGCTCCATAACAATAGAATTACGTTTCAGACCACACCCATAAGCACATAGCAGGCAGCCGCAATAAAAATAAAACCAATAATGATCATGAAACTGCCAACACCAGAGGTTGATTTAACCAAATCATTTAATGAGCTGACCAATGCAGAAGCATTCCCAACCAGGCCAGATACATCTTCCGTAATCCCTTTTTGAGCCAATTTTGCAGTTTCGGTTGCAATCGTTCGTAAATCAGTTCCGGCGACCTTAACAACCAAAACATATATCCCCGCTCCGGTTGACACGACTCCCATAACAAACAAGCAGATCACCATAGTAACAATCAATTCTGAGATTGACATAAAAAACCTCCTGAAAGATGATTCAAGAAGGTAGTTGCAAGTATAATGCCATGATGGATAACGGAATATTTAAACCTTCGTTATATCCGAAGTAAAATGACCCAGATCTAATTCAGAAGTATCACAAAAGAGAACCGCCCGCTCAATCGAATTACTTAACTGGCGAATATTGCCTGGCCAATCATAATCAACCAGAGCATTTAATGCCCGGCTGGTAATGCCTTTAACATTCATTCCCAGTTTAGCATTATGCTGGCGAATAAAGTGACCAACAAGTTCAGGAATATCCACTCTTCGCTCACGAAGCGGAGGAATATGAAGATCAACCACTTTCAGGCGATAATACAAATCTTCTCTGAAATTACCTTCTTCGATCATCCGTGGTATTTTTCGGTTAGAAGCCGTTACAACCTGCACATCTACCTTTATCTGTTTGGTTCCCCCTACACGCCGAAATGAATGATCTTCAATCGCCCGCAGTATTTTTGCCTGTATATCCAACGGCATGGATGATATTTCATCAAGAAAAAGCACCCCGCCATCAGCGACTTCCATTAAACCATATTTACGTTGTCTTGCATCAGTAAAAGCGCCCGGCTCATATCCAAAAAGTTCTGACTCTAATACCGTATTCTGAATGGCCCCCATGTTTTCAGCAATATAAGGTTTGTTCGATCGCGGACCATTCTTATGAATAAACTGCGCCAACAGATCCTTCCCTGTTCCGGTTTCACCGGTAACCAAAACAGATACAGAAGCCATGGCAGCCTTTAAGGCCTGATCAACAACCGCTTTCATGGCCGGCGTTTGACCAATAACCATGTTTGTTTTCTGCATCTGAGCCTGCCGCAGATGATAGAGTTCACGCCGCATGGTGATTTTTTCAGCAGCCCGTTGAATGGATTGCTCAAGACGATCTAAGATAATAGGCTTTTGAAGAAAATCATGAGCGCCATTTTTCATGGCATCCACTGCCATATCAATATCACCAAAAGCAGTAATTAAAATAATGGGCGGCGGCGCTGCCATACGAGCCGTTTCAAGCAACAAATTGGGGCCATATTCACCATCCTTCAGTTGTACATCCAGCAGGATGATATCTGCAACACCATTGTTAATATGCTGGCGCGCTTCTGTCAATGTAGACACGCCTATCGTTTCATACCCCTTGCTGTTTAAATAAATATCCAAATTGGCGCGTGCATTTTCTTCATCATCCACAACCAAAACAGTTAATCCCATTATTGATTACTCCCACTGTTATTTGCTACCGGTAAGTATACATGAAAAACCGTTCCCCCTGGAAAAGAACTAACCTGAATACTCCCCTGATGGGCATTTATGATCTGTTTGGTAATAGCCAAACCCAGGCCGGTTCCCTTTAACTTGGTGGTTGCAAAAGGTTCAAACAGCCGGGCTCGCATGTCATCTGATATTCCTGGTCCGGTATCAGAGATAGAAATTTCAATTTGAGACGGTGGAGTCATCTTTACACATCGACCCACCTTGATGGCCAGTGTTCCGCCGGTTTCGCTCATGGCTTCAACAGAATTGGTAAACAAATTGACAAAGACCTGTTCCAAAGACCTCCGATCGCCACGCACATTCGGAAGATCCGGTTCCGCCTGAAAAAAAGCTTCTACGTTTACGTTCATCATCCTCGGACGCCAGCGGTCCATAAGCCGCTGTAAAAGCAGCGTAATATCAATACTTTCAGATTTGGATTCTACCTGTTTTGAGAAAGACAGGATCGATTCCATAAGATGAATCAAACGAGTACAATCCGTCTGGGCATTATGGATGATCTGAACGCTGGTTTTGTTATCATTATGCAGCCCAACCAAAAGCTGGAGCCCCAATGATATATTATTAATCGGATTTCGCACTTCATGGGCAAAAACCTGCATTAACTCACCCAGAAAAGCACGCTGTTCCAATTGCTGAGTTCGTAATTGTATTTGAGCATGTTCGCTGATATCGACCAAAAAAATCAGTATTCCTTCAACCTGACCATTTTGGATGATTGGAATTACCTGCAAATTAGCAGGGAACGTCTGACCATTCCGGCGGTGTGTCAGCTCATTGCCCAGTTCATGAGAAGGAATCCCTTTGCTGGCAGCAGCCAAAGCCTGAGAAAGCGTGGAAGGACCAATAATTACAGTATCAACCGGCCGACCCATCACTTCAGAATTGGCATATCCCAACATTTCCTCAGCCGCAATATTCATAGTGACGACATCAAAAAACTTATCCAGAATTAAAATTCCCTCTTTGGAATTATTCAACAGAGCTTCATTCAGTGAAATCAACTTAATTTGTTGATTTTTTTCTTCATCAAGAACCTGATTTAATTGTTGATTATGAAAAAGATTATCGATAACCTGCGAAACAATTTCCAGTATTCCGGAAATATCGCTGTCAGGAACATAATTTTGGGTGCCGGTCACAATCAGCCCTGATTGTTTTCTCCCTTTTCCAAAAGGAACAGAAAACACATACCCTAAATTATTCTTTCTGGAAAATCGATGCAGATCAGCAATAACCCGTTTTCCGGGAACCCAGTCAGTCGGCAAAGCCAATTGAATTAAATCTGTAGAAGAAACCGTTTGAGGAAATTGAAATTTTCCGGTCGATTGCGCGATGCGGCGAAGCTGAGGATAATCAGCATCATTTACATAAACAGCAACACTTTCCATTTGAAGAATTTTACAGGTCACTTCCGCAATCTGAGATACAACATCCGAAAAATCTGATCCTTCAATAAAACTGGCAATTTTTAAAACGTCCAAAGCCAATTCATCATTGGTCTTTGCACTTACTTCAGCTTTTTCAGGCGCTTCTGAAAGGCGTACAAAATAATAGCTTCCTGCCGCATCCAAAATCATTGGGTAAACCTGCATTAAGACTGCCTCACGGTTTCTCCGCCTGACAGTCATAACAGAAGTTTTACCAGGAACCAGTTCCTGCAAACAATCATCCGCTAACAATACTGAAACAGATTCCTGCTCCAGTTCAGTCCTGGAAAAAGCAGTCAGTTTTAATAACTCACTGTTTGTCAGAAGAATAGTCCCTGTATCAGAATTAACCAGGAAAGCAGGCTCAAGAAACTGATTTAACAAAACGCCCATTTCAGAAAGCCCCGGTTTTGCCTCTGATAACGGAACAGCTCGCACGGGTGCAGGAACAGGCTGTCTCATCCTATTTCATAACCACCTGGCGCAGATGCGCAGGTAAAATATTTTCCATGGCACGATATTTGGCGACAGTTCGGCGGGCAACCTGATACCCCTGCTTCTGCAAAAGAAACACCAGTTCTGAATCACTCAGCGGCTGTTTCTCCTGCGAAATAATATCCCGCAACACCGTCCGCACATTCAGAGAACGGTCAAAAAATTTTTCCAGTGGAACAATTCGACGATTAGGCAATTGAACTGTCTTTCCCGAAACAGCTCGTGATATGGTTGATTCGTGAACACCCAATTCAGTGGAAAAATAAGCCCTGGTTAACGGGTTCAAATATTTTTCACCATTAAGAATATACTCTTTTTGCAAAACTACCAGTTTTTTCATTAACCGCAAAATGGTATTGTTTCGCTGTTGAATACACTTTACAAATAATGAAGCCCGTTCCAGATCACCTTTCCATTCCTCTTTTTTGTCCGAATCTGCATACTTAAGGGCATTTTTAAACATCGGATTAATCTGTAAAGTTCCTGAGATTGGCATCAAAATTTCAACCACCAGCGGAGAATCATTTTTATCATTCAACTGCGTGATAATGATATCCGGCTCATGATACGACAAATCAGCAGTATCTCCCGGTTGACGATGATCTCCCCAATGGCACCTCGCAGGAAACGGGTTGAGATTATCACTGATAAAACGGGTAGCTTCCTCTACTTTTTTTATATTTATTTTTAAAGAACGGGCTATTTCACTCAAATGCAATTTACTGAGATCATCCATATAATTCTGAATGATCGTCGTTGCCAGTTCAGGGACGGGCTGTAATTCTGAGAGAATATCCAATTGAACCAGTAACGCTTCCTGAGCATTGAGAGATCCAACCCCAATCGGATCCGCGCGTTGAATCAGTCGCTGAATTTTTTGAACCTGTGCAATAGAAACATGAAAATATTGGGCAATTGAAACCAAAGGAATGGTCAAAAAACCATCGTCATCCAAATTCAGCAGAATATATGCAGCAATTCTGCGGTCGTCATACGCCAACTCAAGAGATATCTGCCGTAAAACATACGTCGGCAAATTATCGGTAGCAGTGACCAACTCACCAACTTCAAAATCAGTTTCGCCATCATGGCTGTGATATGAATAATCGTCCCTGGGAGAGATAAACACTACCGGCTCTTCCTCAGAAGCATGAATGGCGCTGCTGCACATCGGGCAGGCGCCACTGCCAGGCAACAGCCGGTGACACATGGGACATCGTCGCTCCTCATTGAGTTCCAATGCAGGATTTTGCGAAAGTTCTTTTTCAATTTCCTGCTTGAGCTCCTCAATACTCAAACTCAGTAATGTCATTGTCTGAGCCAGATGAGCAGTAGTCACAGA
>CAZEEL010000017.1:0-28584 GCA_964511135.1 uncultured Leptolinea sp.
GGGCCGTTTTTTGGCCAAAGCCATCCGTCTTCTTCAAAACAGACGGCTTCACTGTTACCCGCGCGAGAAAAACATACCCCCGATCCGTGTCAGGGAGCAAGACTGGGAAGCTGTCCAAAAGGGAAAAGACGAATGCACTCCATCCAGGCAGGCGCTTTGGGAGATTCATAATGATAAATATCCATAAAAATATGCCTGTCGCCGGTCGGCAGAGTAACCAGATATTCGTTTAAAGTGCCATCCACTCCTTCAACACTCCCCAGCCGTTTATAGTTAAAGGCCACTCCTTTGGGTCCTTTGAGACTCTCAAAATAAGCAGCTTCTCGGGAAGGGCCGCCGTAAATATACCCGCCGACTTTAACCGGGTTTTCGGCGCTGCCATAAGTAAGATCGGTCGATGTTTCACATTTGGCTTCATTGACTGCCGGCAGAATCACCAGGCTGCCAAAAGCCAGCGTTTCGGTCTGGGTATTTTTCTGCGACCAGCTCTCCGCATCGCTGACGCCGCCGGAAAAACCGAACCCAACAAAAACCTGGGTATTATCATGCGGCAAAATATAACTGCGCCCGGCGCCCTTTACCCCGGCAAAAATGCCGGTAAAGTCCTGAAGCTGAAAATCATAGCTTCCGATACGGCGGGTAATGGGGTCAGACAGGTTTAATTCTTTAACACCCACCGATGTCAACAGATCGGAAACAGTTTGCGCCAGTATCTCCGGGCTGACAGTGCCGGTTGAGCTCAGAGAAGTATCCATCAGCAGATAATATTGTCTGAGGTTCGGTTCAAGCCAAAATTCAACCCGATTATCGGTTTGCCCATACTTACAAGCCGCAGGAACATGCAAAGCAAAACCGCCCGGCTGGTTAATAACCAGCGGACCAATAAAAGCATTCGCCCCCAAAGGGTTGGGGGTAGCTGTCGGTTCAGGAGGAACAAGAACCGTAGAAGAAGGACTGGGGGTCGGAGAGGATAACGGGGTTCTGGTCGGAGCCCGCGTATAGGTGGGAAGCGGCGTCGGCAATGATAATTCAGCCGCAGCAGAAGGCGTTGGCGAAAGCACCTGAACCGATCCGCAGGCAGCCAGAAAGATAAAACCAAGCCAGACAGAGAGAATTTTATGTCTTTTCATGAGGCTCATTCCTTACTTAGGATCATTCGAGAGCGCCGGTTTGGTTACAGACACTCAGGAGAATGGATAGACATGTATATAAAACTCATTGCATTAATCATATCACCCAAAACCGAAATAAAATTGATGAAGGAAGCGGCTTTATTTTAATTCTTTGCGGTCTTCGATGTGCGCCAGTTCTGGTACAAGCGAACAATAATAAAACCAAGTACCAGCGCCGCCAGAATGATCACGACCGCATCCTGATATCGGTTGACATAGTCGCTGATCAATTCCCAGCCCTGACCCAACAAGCGGCCGCCCATTGCCAGAATAAAGTTCCACAGTGCGGTTCCCAGCATCGTAAACAGGGTAAATTTAAGAGGACCCATTCCCGCCATTCCAGCCGGAATAGAAATCAGACTGCGCACCAGGGGAATCATGCGGCCAAAGAAAATGGCAGAATCACCATATTTTTTAAACCAGTTAAAGGAATTATCCAGGTCACTTTCATTAATCAGCATCCATTTTCCATATTTGATGACCCAGCCGCGCAGGCGATCTTCATTCGCCCAGCGCCCAATGCCATAAAATACCCAGGCGCCCAGAAGAGATCCGAGCATCCCAACCAGGGTAATGCCAACAATGGTATAAGAGCCTTCCAGAGTCAGACTGCCTGCCAGAGGCAGAACAATTTCAGAGGGGATAGGAGGAAATACATTTTCCAGAAACATGACCAAACCCAGTCCAGGGTACCCCATACCAACGATAACTGATTTAACCCAAACAACAATTGTTTCCAGCATACAATTTTCCTTTCTGTCTGCAACACCTGTATAACCGGCAGACAGATAATTTTATTGGCTTATATATGTGCATATCTTCCCATCCGGCTCTGCCGGTTCTGGAAAACACACCCATACCAAAGTACCCAGTATACTTCAATTATAAGGGTTTTGACACAGTTACCTTGACCGTTCCATTTGAGGCAATCAGGGAAAGCGCATTTAAATGTATTTTTATAAAAACCACCGGTTCTTACGGCTATACGATACGCATCGTGTGCCGCATGACATAATTACATCGTCCATCGCGCTTCATATCCTGTATAATGAAGCTGTTATGATTGCATATAATATGAAAGGATGTCTGTAAGAAAGCGTTTATGAAAAAAAATCGGTTAATGTTATTCCTGATTCCAATTCTTATTCTTACACTGACTGGCTGTCATGCAACCACTCCAGCAGATACGCTTACACCAGCGCCACAACTTAATGCCAGGCTGTCTCTTCCAATGAGCATAGAGCGTTTTTCCGCTGAGACACCCGCGGCACCATCCGCCAGTCAGGCAGCCTGCCCCACACAAATTTTATGCCCGCAGCAGGTCATCGTCTGCCCATCCGCAAATAAAACTTCGGCACAGCATGCCTGGGCAAAAGACTTTAAGGAAATGGAACCGGCTGTTTATGTAAACATCATACCGGTTGTTGAAGAGTATTTGTATTACCGTAAGCAGGCAGTTTTTTCAGGGTCTTCATCCGACCTGTGGAAACGCTTTCCGGATTTAAAACAGAATACCGACAAGCCCAAAGGAATTAATGCTGAAGATGCCATGCTGTATGGATACCGATTGTTAAAGCCGCTTGATGCGAATATCCTGGCTGAGTATTATGATCGGTTGAAAATGAAAGAAAACGGGAAGGTTACTCAGGTACTGCTGCATGGGCTTGAGCTGTACACCTTTCTGGATCAAAACCAGAATTTTAGCCAGTCAGGCGGTGAGTTTGCCATTATATTAAGCCTGACAAAAAAAGACGGGCGCTGGACAATCATTCAGACAGATGAAGTAACTACGGCTGAATTCAAAGAATAACCGAAAAGCGGGTTTTGACACCTCCATGCCAAAACCCGCTTTCTTTTGTTGTAAGACAGACGGCTTACACGAATCAACAGAACTCCGATTAGCGCAGGCGTCTTCATAAATATATCTAAATTTATAAAGTAAAAAGAAGGATGTAAGAGGCAATCAACACATAACAGACAGCAGAGTCATTGCCCAAACAGAAACAGCACGACAGACAGGATCAGACATAGAATTGCCTGTAATTAAAACTCTGATGCGATTGAACAGAAGCTTAAGAATAATATATAATTATTTTGATCCGGACAACAACCTGTTTGCACAAAAAGTATGTGCAAAAGATTCGCCATTGTCACAAAAGTCGGGTAAAATACCAGTAATTTTAAAAGCAGAAACCACAGAGTTCCGTATCCATTATCAGGCTAAGTTAATCGAAAAGGGATGTTATGCAGGTTAACATAGAAAAAAATACCAACAGAAAATATTACCGTATCGAATTACCGGCCCAGGTCAACATCGAGAACAAAACCTACAGTGTCAAAGACTGGTCACTCGGTGGTTTTATGCTCGAAAATGTGCAGGGTGTGTTCGAAAAAGATTGGGAGGGAACCACCAGCCTCATGCTGCCATTCGACAAAGTGGTAATATCGGTCGAAGTGACAGCCAGAGCCGTATGGGTCAGGGGAGATCGAGCCGGTTTTTCTTTTATAGATATAAGCACGCGGGTTAAGAACATTTTAAAATCCTATCTGAAAGCCAACATTGAGGGAAATCTTGGCGAGATTGATGGAATTTTGGCATATGTAGACGCCCCTGAGATTCCTCTGCCAACCGAACACCCCTTAACCCCCCAGGAAGAAAAAGCTTTTAGACGTGGCTTTTACAGTAAAAGCGCTCTGTATTGGATGCTGGGTTTATTGGTCCTGGCAATTTTAATCATCAGCCTGCTGTACAGTTCAACCAATTCCACCAGCCTGCGCGCTATTGTTGCCATGCCAAAGGTCACAGTGAACTCTCCCTATACAGGAAAGCTTGCCGCCGTACATGCCAGTTCCGGAGAAACTGTAAAACGGGGTCAGCTTTTGGCCAGTCTGGATGATCAGGAGATCATGCGCAAAGCCGAAGTACAACAACGGGCAATTGAGATTGCAGAAAAAGAGCTTGAAGAAGCGCAGGAATGGCTGGCTTTGGCAAAGCAGGGGAATGATACATACAGTCAGAACACACTGTCCGTGCAACCCAATGTGGCAATTTTTGAGACACGGGTTGCCATTCGAACGGCACGCGTAGAGGAAGAACAGGCCAGATTACGTGTAATTCTGGGCGACCTTGAAAAAACCAGGCTGATCAGCCCCTGTGATGGAGTCATATATGCCAGCAAACAGACATCCGGTTCAGGCGTGCGCCAGGGCGATGAACTGTTTATCATACAGCCCGATTCAGATAAAACGGTACAAATTCTGGCAAAGTTTACATTTGAGGATGCAAGAGGAATTTATCCCGGAAATACAGCGAGTGTTTATATACCCTCGCTGGGAAAACGGGTAAGCGGAACCGTGCAATTCATAGGGTTCCAGGCGCTGAACGGCGCGCAGTCATCTTCAAGCAGTATGGAAATCAGCCTGAATGAAGTACCCATCAGTATTTTGTTGAGCAATAACGACCTGCCACTATATAACGGAACTGCCGTTGTTGTAACTATTCGCACGCCGATTATCGCTAAATTGAGGTATTTCTTATAAACGATCCTGTACAATATTGTCTGCCGGTTAAGCTGACCACAAAACAAGCCATCCGTAAATCACTGAAGGCTACCTTTTTCTATTTAGCAATCATTATTTTCGTGCTGTCGTTAATCCCTGAAAGAGCGTGGTATCTTCGGCCCGAAGGTCTGTTTGTAATCAGTGCATTTGGGTTATGGCGCTATTCCTGGCAATTTTTACACATTATACGGATGCTGATCTATAAAAATAAACGCTTTCCCGGTTTACGAAAAGCAACCGAACAATTAAAGAACAAATATCCGCGCAGACTGTATTTCGTCATTCCCTCTTACTTTGAAATGCCGGAAATAACGGTAAATGTCTTTCATGCCATTATGCGCGAGTGTATGCATTTGCCGTGCCAATCCATTGTTATCGTTATCAGTGTCGGGTCAGAAGAAGAGATAAGAAATATAAACAAGATTGCAGCCACTGATTATGATATGCCAAATATAAAAATAATATTCATGATCCAAAGATCAGGCAAACGAATCGCTATGGGTCATGCTTTGCGTGCTGCTGCGCGGGAATATAACCGCCTGGAAGACTGGGAAGAATGCAATGCGGAAGATCTGGTTGTTCTCATGGATGGAGATACCCTGCTGATCAAAGGGATACTGGAAAAGACATTATCCCTGTTCAAGCTCAATCCAAATCTGGGCGTAGTAACACCAAATAATATAGCCATGTCGGTTGATCCGCAAAAAAAATTCCAGATATTCCAATCCTGGTTTGAGTTGAAGTTTATGCAGCGCAACCTGCAATTCCAATCTCACAGTCTGTCAAACCGTATTCTTACAGCAACCGGGCGCTTTTCTGTTTATCGCGCGCCGATCGTATTCAGCGATGATTTCATCCGCTACGTTGAAGCAGATTATC
The DNA here is from genome assembly GCA_964511135.1 of uncultured Leptolinea sp. Lineage (GTDB taxonomy): Bacteria > Chloroflexota > Anaerolineae > Anaerolineales > Anaerolineaceae > UBA4782. Next base: position 5,613 of record CAZEEL010000017.1, read on the forward strand.
TCGATCACTGGTTATACGGCCGTTTTCGCTTTCTGATGGGTGACGATAAAAGCACCTGGTTCTATTGTATGAAAGAAGGTTATGAGATGCTGTACGTACCTGATGCGTACATTGTAGCCATAGAATGGCGATCCAGTAACTTTTTCAAAACATCGCTGTCATTAATGGCGCGCTGGTACGGCAATACGCTCCGCAATAATATGCGGGCGATCAGGCTCGGCCCCCAAAAAATGGGCTTCTTTATTTGGTGGTGTCTTATTGATCAGCGTTTGATCACATGGACCCCGCTGGTGGGTATCATCAGCGCGATTTTGTTAGGTATTTTTTCTTCCCCCTATCAGCTTTTATTTTATCTGATTTGGGTTTTATTGGCGCGCCTGACACTGTCGTGGGTTTATGTGCTTCAGGGAATGCACCTCAAGATAGAACATTTATTTCTTACGATCTACAGCCAGTGGATGGGCCCTGTTGTTAAACTGGTCATTATGCATAAGCTGAACATGCAAACATGGAGCAAAGGCAAGCAAAAAGAGTCGATTGGAAAAAACCCGGTAACCGGATTGTTCACATTGATTCAAAAAAGCGTAAGCAACATGTTAATCTTCATGAATGTGCTGCTGCTGATTCTTTTCTGCGGAATTACAACAAAGACCATTACCCTTCCAACCTGGGCATATCTCAAAGAGATACGCCCTGCAACCGCGCATACAACCGAAAAACCTGTACCACACAGAATAAAAATAGATCCGGCTGATTTTGGAGCGCAGCCAGATGACGATCTGCCGGATGATGCGGCCATTAATGCGGCCATCCAATCCGTGGGCAAAGATAGCCCGGCAATTATACAATTACAGTCAGGAAAATTTATATTAAGTGCACCCATCGTGATCGACAAAAACAATATCACGCTCCAGGGCAGCGGCAATGCAGCAACCCTGTTGGATGTGCGCTTTACAAACGATTTTGATACAGAAGCGATTCTGATAAAAGGCGATCAGGGCCAAAAAACAGGAACCCTCACCAACGATGCCCAAAAAGGGGACCGACTGCTTCTGTGGACAATCGACTCAGCCTTCCCCGCTCCATACGACACACCAAAGTATATATGGGTTGATGAAGCCCCTCAAAGAAACTCCTGGACACCTGCACCGAATAAGCCCTCCCCCTGGAACCAACAGGCGATGATCATCCCTTTGGATGAAGCAAATCCTGACAGAGCATGGCTGCTGCATCCTTTGGCAATGGATATACCCACCGGAGCAGATGTCTATATTCCAAACCTGATAAGCGAAGTAACGATTAAAAATCTGGAAATCGTTCAAAACCGGCCGGACAGGGAGACTCCCCCCCCCTTGCAGGTGAATAAACAGAACGAGCGGTATGAAACAATGCTTTCAGCACACTATACGGTTATTGGCATTCAGTTTGATTGGACAGTGAACTGCCACATTGAAAATGTAAAAACATCGTTTACAGAACAACGTGCATCTGCTGAAAATATTCCCGATACCACCCAGCTGCCAACCGTTCGCGACATAAAGACCGCCTTACCCATGCAATTCATCGCACCCCCGCACTGGCCACAACCCTGATATTCTCTGTTGTATCCATCAGGAACAAAAACAGGCCTATCGTCTATCCACATGATACGCCTGTTTTTTTCAGATAAAGAAAGAGATGCCAATACCTGTTATGATGCCCGATTCTCTTTGAAGTACATTTATTCCGGAACGGACGCCCTGAACAGCATGGCTTTGGGCAGGATCATCTAATCTCCAAACTGTACATCTGCCGGCATACCGGGTTTCAATTCATGGGCAGAGTTGGCTGCCGTAATTTTTACAGCATAGACGGTAGTCTTACGGCCCTCTACGGTTTGGACATCGCGGGGGGTAAACTCAGCCTGATTCGAAATCATCGCCACAATACCGCTGTAGGCCTTATCAGGGAATGAATCCACCTTAATCCTGACTTCCTGCCCTAATTTAACCTGACCATACATCGATTCAGGAACATAGACAATCATTTCAATATTCTCCAGTTGCCCAATCGTTAATACTACCCCACCCGGAGAGGCAATTTGACCAACCTTGATGCTCTGATTCAGGATCACTCCATCAACAGGCGCCTGAACCCTGGATTTTTCAAGCTGAATCTCCAGGAGCTTCAGGCTGGCGTTGGCCTGCTCCAACGCGGCTTCAGCCTGGGCAATGCCAGCTTCAGCCTGGTTAACAGCAGATTGGGCCGTCTGAACAGCCAGCGAATCATCGCCGGTCTGCAAAGCATCCAGATGATCACACGCCAGATCCAACCGGGTCTGGGCAATGGCTGCTTTGGAACGGGCTTCCAGAATTTCCTGAGCGGCAGCGGTGGTAACAGCCCGTTCATATTCAAGCTGAACGACTTCCAATTGTTTTAAAGCCTGTTCATAGGCGTCATCTGCAGCCTTGAGCAGATCTTTGTTATCCTGGGCGCCTTTGGCCTGTTCCTGAACTTTGACGGCAACTTCAAAAGCCGCCTGGGCTTCTGCCAGTTTCTGTTCTGTTTTAATCATGGCAGCATTGCTGTTCTTTTTCAAAACTTCATCAAGATTGGCAAGTTGCTTTTCAAGATTCTCCTGAGCTTCGGTTACGGTTTTCTGCGCAGCCTGAATCATTTCTGTTTTTTGGTAGTACCAAACCGGCAGATCAAATTTATCAGACCGGGAAATCTTCCAGAAATTGTTACGCATTTCAACACTTTGATAACGGGCGCCCTGTCTGGCAGCAGCCAGTTGTAATTTTGCACTTTCAGCCTGTTTTTTTACTGCTTCCAGAGCAGTTGCAGCGGTTTTTACCCCTGCCTGAGCCTGCGCCTGCTGGGCAAGCAGAATTTTATCATCCAATTGAAACAGAACATCACCCGCTTTGACAGAGTCACCTTCTTTGAAGTTCACCTGAACCACTTTGCCGCCAATTTCTGAAGCAACTCCGACTTCGTTGGCTGAAATCCGGCCCGAAGCAACCAGTTTTTCATTCGCCGATTTCGACTGCAATACATCGCAACTGACCAGAGAACCAAGCATCATAAAAACCATCAAACTGATAAGGATTTTCTTAAATTTCATTTTCTTTCTCCTTCATAAATTTCAACATGAACAGGTTAAATCCGTTTCCGGAATGAAAGGACACTGGTAACAAAATATACAATACTGAGAACAATCAATGGCCAGATAGAAGGCCAGAGAGCCGTAGCGGTTACGCCTTTAATCATCTCGCCACGGGTAATTTCAAGGTAATGGGTTACCGGCATCAGCTCGCTGAACCAGTAGGTAAATTTTGGCATGTTATCACGGGGGAACATCAGACCTGACAGGATAATAGCCGGGATAATGACCACAAAAACCGAAAGATATACCGACTGCATCTGTGTAGATGAAATGTTAGAGATGATGACACCCATCCCCAGAGATCCGAGAATAAAGATGGCGCTGAGCCCAAAAAGTTCCCAGAAGCTTCCGAGTATCGTTACACCGAATAACACCTGCCCCAACAACAGCAACACCGCAGTATTGATCAGAGAAACCAAAAGATAAGGGATAATTTTCCCAAGCATTAATTCCCAGGGGCGAATGGGAGTGACCACCAATTGCTCCATTGTTCCCTGTTCGCGCTCTTTTACAATCGCCATCGCAGTAAGAATGACTGCCTGCACCTGTAAAATAATTGGAATTAACCCTGGAATCATATAGATACTGGAATCGCCGGTAGGGTTATACAGCATGCGCGTATACGACTGAACCGGAAGTCTCAGCGCTCCCGCCCCTCCCTGTAACTGAACCTGTTTAATTAATATGTTCTGAGAAATTGTCTGGGCAATTGAATTCAACTTCAACTGGGTTGACTGAACGATGGTAGGGTCAGCAGAACCGTTGACATACATTTGAATTTCAGCGGTTTCACCGGTTGCCAGTTTTCTTCCATAATCCTCGGGAATCAATAAACCAGCCTTGACATGGTCTTCATCCATCAGGGCAACGATCTCATTCTCACTTTGCGCAATATACGTAACCTGAAAGTCCTGACTGGCTGTAAACTGATCAATCAGGGTATAGCTTTCGGTAGTTTGAGACAAATCTGCAACCACCATGGAAATATTTCTGGTATCCAGGTCAATCCCGTATCCCAACAGGATCAGCAGGAGCGCCGGCAGAAGAATAATCAAACCCATAGTGATTGGATCGCGCCAAATATGTATAAACTCTTTCTTTACAATGATCCAAAAACGGTCCATAATTTAACTCACTCTCTTTTTAGAATCAGGAGCTGCAGTATTTTTATTAATATTGTCTTCTACCAATGAAATAAAAACATCTTCAAGAGAAGGCTGCGACACCTCAACATTTTGCGGGTTCAAACCGGCGCCGGTGAGGATTTGTTCAATCTGACCCTTCATCGCAACATCTTCGACAATGACATGCAGATTGGCCCCATGAATAGCGCAATCCAGCACACCGGGGGTATGGTCTAAAAGCTCTTTGGCCTGTTCAACATTGGCAACGTCCAATTGCAAAAGCGTGCCCGGCATTTTAGCTTTCAGGGTATCCGGAGATGCAATTGCAATCATTTTTCCGGCATAAATCATCCCGATGGTATTGCAATACTCCGCTTCGTCCATATAGTGGGTGGTTGCCAATACGCTCATTCCATCTCCTGCCATGCGGTAAATCAAATCCCAAAAATCACGGCGGGAAACCGGATCCACTCCGGCGGTTGCTTCGTCCAGAAAGAGCATTTCCGGATGGTGAAGAATAGAACAGCCCAATGCCAAACGCTGACGCCATGCGCCCGACAATTGCCGGGTAATTTGATTTTCCAGCCTTTCCAGATTGCAGATTTGAATCACTTCCTCAATTCGCTGACTGCGTTCATGACGCGGCACTTCATAGACCGTCGCATAAAAATTCAGGTTCTCCATAACGCTCAGGTCATTATAGAGAGAAAACCTCTGTGACATATATCCAATTCGTTTTTTGACTTCCTCCGGGTGTTTAAGGACATTGATGCCCAACACTTCAGCAGCGCCGGAAGTTGGCTTCATCAGACCGCACAGAATACGAATAGCCGTGGTTTTACCGGCTCCATTGGGGCCCAATAAACCAAAGATTTCACCGCGTGGAATATAAAAACTGACATGATCAACGGCTGTGAATTTTCCAAATTGCCGGGTTAATTCACGAACATCTACCGCATATTCCGATGAGCTCATGCTTCACTCCTTTGATCAGAAGCCGTGTGAACAAAGACATCTTCCATCGTGGCTTTTGATTTCCGTAAAAGCCTGATTTCCAGATTGTTTTTTTGAAACGCTTCCTGCAAAAAATGAAGGACTGCATCAGACTTATGCTGAGGAACAGATACCCGCAGGCGGTCACCCACCGGCCTCCAATCCAAAATGTCATGACACAGACCAATGACCCGGCGCATTTCTTTGCGGGGTTTGGCATTTACCTCCAGTACATCAAAGGGAAGATTGCGTTCAAGGTCTGCCGGGGTACCGGACAGTAAAATCTCACCGCGGTTGAGTATGGCAATCTGATGGCAGCGTTCTGCTTCATCCATATATGGGGTACTGACAAGAACCGTAACCCCCTGCTGAACTACCTGACCCAGAATCATCCATAATTCCCGCCGGCTGACAGGATCGACGCCGGTAGAGGGCTCATCGAGCAAAACAATTTGGGGGCTGTGCACCAGAGAGCAGGCCAGACCCAGTTTTTTCTTCATGCCGCCTGAAAGACGGCCTGCCTGACGGTCTTCAAACCCGCTCAAACGGGTGAACTCAAGCATGTATTGAATGCGTTCTGTTTTGACATGATGAGGTACCCGATTAATATCTGCAAAAAAATCAAGATTCTGTTGAACCGAAAGATCGGGATAAAGACTGAAATTTTGAGGCATATAGCCGATGTTGGAGCGGATACGCTCAGTTTCTTTTTTTGCGTCAAAGCCGGCAATCCGGATATCGCCGCTGCTGGATTCCATTACGGTAGATAACATGCGAAAGGTAGTCGTTTTTCCGGAACCATCCGGGCCAATCAACCCAAATAATTGCCCTTTGGCAACAGAAAGGTTTAAATCATTTACCGCATTCACTTTCTGGCCTTTATACTTTTTACATAAATTGCTGGTTTTAATCATCCATTCTTCCATAACCGATCCTTTACAGGCCTGTAAACAATCAGGCTGTTCTGATTCTACAGAGAGAGGCCTGATCCTGTAAGCTGACAGCAGTCACCAGCCCTGTGATGCCAGTCATGGATTCAGAGCAGGAATGATGATTCTTATCGTTTTTGATTAATGGGTATGTTATTATGATTGTTAATGAAAAGACACAGGCCAATTGAAAACGGATTGATCAAAGTATTTCAATATTTTGCCATGGTGGGCGTCATTTATTTTTCAGTTAACCTGATGAATACCCACATTGAGCCCCTGGAATTTTATCAGACACGCATCATCAGCAATCAGATCAGTCTGATTGCTTATTTTCTTCTGGCCCTTTATTTATCATTGCCGGCCGTTGAACGCCGCCTGCGATCGCTTTATTTACCCATTGCAATCACCATTGCAACCATTGCCCCTGTAGGCGGAGTGGTCATTAACAGTTTATTTCTGAAATCCGGCTCTTATATAATTACAAATCTGGCGCTGTGGTCCATCTTCCCGATTTTATGCATTCCTCTGGTGCTGATTGCCTGGCAATATAATTTCCGCTCGGTGCTGATTTTTACAGTGCTGATAGCCATCGTAGACTTATCCCTTATATTAATCTCACTTCCACAGATAAACTGGTCAGCATTACCAATTATCATCTCTTCTTTTTTGCGGGCCATCTCTTTTGGCATTGTCGGACAGATTGTGACAGAAATCATGAAAACCCAGCGTGCACAGCAACAGAGCTTAATGCATGCAAACGCACAGCTTGCCAAACATGCCTATACCCTGCAATCACTGGCAGTCAGCCAGGAACGCAACCGCCTCGCACGTGAATTACATGACACTTTAGCCCATACATTAAGTGGAACAGCCGTAAATCTTGAGGCCATTAAATTGACAATTCCGGAAGAAATGGAAGAAACGCACTACCTGTTGGAGCAAAGCCTGCTCGCAACCCGTAAAGGACTGGCCGAGACACGGCGGGCATTAAAAGATTTGCGTTCTCAAACACTGGAGGAAAGAGGATTATTAAGCAGTATCCGCGAGATGGTACTGAATACCTCTTCGCGGGTTGGGATTGAAATCGAGCTTTCTTTGCCGGACCATTCGTTAGACCTAACTCCGGATCTGGAGCAATGCCTCTATTGGATTGTTCACGAAGCCATCAACAATACCATTACCCATGCCGAAGCAAGTCAGATCCAGGTTGTTTTGGAAGACCGAAAGCCCGGGATCCGGTTGAGCATAAAGGATAATGGCAAAGGGTTTTCTCCCCTGCAGGCACAGGATGACAACAAGTTTGGTCTTCAGGGTTTAAAAGAACGAGCCCGAATTTCTGGCGGAAGTCTGGAAATTATCAGCCAGCCAGCCCAAGGAACACAGATTGTTTATGAACACAAAGGATAAGGCGCAGATGGCAAAAATACTTGTCTGTGATGATCAGTTGATTGTATGCGAAGGATTAAAGCGAATTCTGGAATCCGACAAAGAATTACAGGTGATTGGCATTGCCAATGACGGGCAGGAAGCCCTCGAATTATCCGAGCAGTTAAACCCGGATTTGGTGCTCATGGATTTGAAAATGCCGGTGATGAACGGAGTCGTTGCCACCCGCAGGATTTTGCAGAAAGACCCAAACCAAAAGGTACTGATTTTGACCACCTATGACGATGATGAATGGATAATGGATGCTGTTCGGGCAGGAGCTTCGGGATATCTCTTAAAAGATACGCCGCCGGCAGAACTTCTGCAGGCCATTCATGGCACGCTGGAAGGAAAGTCATTTGTTGACCCCAATATCACCGGTAAATTGCTGAACAGCATAAAAAATCAACCGGCCATTGAGAATGACGCCACCCACTTTAATTTAACCGACCGTGAAATCGAGCTATTAAGTATGATGGCCCAGGGATTGACCAATGCTGAAATCGCCAGACAGTTATATTTATCTGAAGGAACCGTGCGAAACTATATCAGCGAAGTATTCCGCAAATTGGGAGTGTCTGACCGCACACAGGCAGTCATCGTTGGGTTACGGCATGGGCTGGTGAATCTTTAAAAGTGTTTTTTGCAGCCGCAGACCTGACCGGGGAAACAAAAAAGTTTTGAAACCTGTGCGTTTTATGATCTATACCCCGTAATGTTCTTTAATGAAACAGCAACCTGCATGTTCTGTGCAGGGTTGAATTCAGTATCCGGTAATCTTTTTTGATGAACCATGCTTTTTGTGTCATGCTTTTTGCGCATCAACCATGAAAACAGGTTATAATTAAGTTTTATGGCGGGCAGTAAACATGACAATATTCGTCATGGATAAAATACACAAATTATAGACAACTCTATAAAACAAACTGCAGGATAGTTTCACAGTTTTAAGATCCTGGTAAAACCCAGGTTGTCGATAATAAGTGGTAAAAATGCAATTCATCAAAGTGGATGCAAACAATATGAATTATCCTGCTGACTAATCTTATGGAATACAGGTCAATAATGAAAAAGAACAGAACATGCTTCATCATTATCCTTATTCACCTGCTTTGTTTAAACTACCTGACACAGGCAACTACCGTTCAGGCCGCTTCTCACAACAAATCTCACATGGTTCACATATCTTTGGAATCCCTGAATTCCAATTCTCCGGTTCAACTGTCTGGACTGCACAGTTCCAGTTCGATGGATTTTTATTTACCAAAGCCATATCAGGCAGCGAACAATTCTTTTTTTGAATTTGCCTTATCTGCCAGCTCTATGCTTGACCAGAGCCGATCCAGCCTGACCATAGAAATCAATAACAGGAATATTTACACCGTCAGAATCTCTGAGGCAGCTTCGCAGCAAATCAGGTCGGTTCGTATTCCCAATCATCTTTTAATGCCCGGAAAAAATACCATTCGCCTGACAGGAATGTTATATCTTCCCGGAGATCCATCCAATGACTGCCAAAACTGGAATGACTCTGCACGTTGGATCAACTTCTTTTCAGAAAGCCGACTGTCCATCGAATTGGTTCCAACCGCCAACACATACCAACTGTCAGATATTTATGATATTTTCAGTTACACGGCACAAAATGAAGGCGGTCCATTTTCACCGGATTCAACCGTAGTGGTCCTGCCTGATCAACCGCAGGCCGATGATTTAAGCGGCCTGACATCCTTAGCGTATGCGTTTGGAAGTCATTCAACATCCATGCCGGCATGGAAACCAAAAGTAATTTACGCCAGCCAGATGACGCCCGATTTAAAAACAGAAAATCATCTCATTTTTATCAACGTGCCGGATGCAACACTTCCAGAAACAAACACAGCCGATAAAGACTTGTTGCTCGTACGCAATTCACCCTGGAATACCCAAAAAGCGGTTATGGTGGTTACAGATCAATCACGCACCGATGGGTACAGTCCGGCAGATATTCTCAGCAATTCAAACGCTGCGCTGTTCTTAAAAGGAAATCAATTAATGATTGATTCTCCCATGACGGTAAACCTGCCTCCGGATATGGCACCCGACTTGTCTTTTGAATTGATGGGCTATTCGGATCGCAGCGTGACCGGAATTGGCGAAAACAGCCTGACATACAGGGTCTATGTGCCTTACAACCAGCAGATTACCTATGCTGATTTAAGCCTGCTTCTTCATTATTCTCCAGACCTGAATATGAATAAATCACGAATACATGTTTATTTAAACGGGTATGCCATTGCCGGGATAGTACCCAATGAAGGAGAAACCAAAAACCAGGCAATACCGGTTCCTGTTTCTGCAGAGAGATTTCGAGCTGGAACAAACTATATTCGCATTGTTTTTAACCTGCAGCCAGAGACAACCCACTGTGAGCTTGCACAACCGGATACCTGGGCAACCGTGAGCAATCAAAGCTTCATCCGCCTGAACAGCCAGCGATTAAACAAGCGGGAAACCCTGACAGACTTTCCAATGCCTTTCAGCGATAACCCGAGCGGCCTGATGATCGTACCCAATGTGCCGGAAACCAATTTGCTGGAAAACGCGGCAACCCTTTCCTTTCTGCTGGGGCAATCAGCGATGATTCAGAATAAGCCGGTTCACATGCAACAGGTCAGTGAGTTCTTACAGAATCCTGAAAAAGAAAAATATATCCTGGCGATTGGCTTGCCGAAAGACAATGAAATTATCCGGAAAATCAACAGCCGATTGCCTCAACCGTTTACAGAACGGGGAGATGGTATGGCTTCCGGGTATGGCGTGTATGCATCTGCAGATGAGCAGCCAGCCAGTCTTGGAGTGATTGAAATTGGCTCTTCTCCCTGGAAAAGCGACGGCGTCATTATGATCATTTCAGGAACTTCTGCCGAAGGTCTTCAGTGGAGCTGGAATCTGATTAATTCCAAAGAGGAGTGGAAAAATTTTAAGGGCAATCTGATGCTGCTTGGCTCTTATCAGTATATTACCAGCGACAATCGAACAGACCCCGGACGAACCTACATGTGGGATATGGAACAGGCAGACAAAATTCCAGTCATTGGAACGTATTTGCAGGCCATTAACCCTCAAAATTTTGTACCGGCAGTTGTCTCAATTCTTTCAGCCTTTCTATTAATGATTACGCTGATAATGATTCTTCAATTCAGTAAATGGAAGAAGTAACAGTGGAAAAAAGTATTCCATCCCGCTTCAAAATTCTTGTCACCTGCATCATCGCCGTTTTTGCCATTGTACTGGCGGTTGCAATGATCCTGCACGGAAATTCTTTCCGCAGCCAACCCATTTTTCTCTTCTTTATGTTCGTTGGGCTGTGCGCGGTTTTATATGCGGGTTTTATCCAGGGGGGAACGGTTGGATTGATCATCATTACGCTTTGGGTAGGGCTAAAGCGGATGACAGGCAGCTGGAACAATGAGCTTTTAGGCAACAATCTTTTAGAGATTCTTGCCGTTACATTTTCCTTTGCGATGGCGGGATACTACCACGACCAATTAAAAATTGTATTGGACAACTATTATTTAAACGTGTCGAAACTTGAAAAACTGGATTTATTTGACCCGGATACAGGCCTGATCAAGGAAAGCGTCGGAAGACTGCGCCTGATGGAAGAGGCAGAACGCTCTGTAAGATATAAGCGGCCTTTTACATTGCTGCTTTTACAGGTTAATTTCAAAGTAAAAACAGAAATGTCGCCGGATTTACAACAAATCATTCTGCGGCTGACAGCCAATACACTAAAAGGAACAACCCGAACAACCGATATCCCCTTTCAGGCCGCTTCTGACCAGATTGCGATCATTTTACCCGAAACCAACAAAACCGGCGGTGAAAAAGTTGTTTCAAATATTACAAACCAGCTTATCGATGCCTTTTTTATAAGCGAAGACGGAAATCGAAAGAGGTTACTGAAGTATGCAGGCATTACAATTGGAGCAGCCGCTTTCACAGGATACAGTTCAAAAAATATTGACCTGATCGAAAGCGTCAAAGCCTCTCTCCGGGAAGGGCTGGCAAATACCGCATCCTCTGGCATCGACATCTCGGTTCCAATATGGAAAATCACAGGCGATGAAAGTTCAGCGGAGAGAATCGCTGTCGCACCTTTAAGCACTGAAAAACCTCCTGAGGGATAAAGCGCCCATGCCTGCCGTTCTTATGTTACTGAGTATTTTGATGATTGTTCTGATAACCGGGGGTATCCAGCGCCATATATATCATAAACGCCTGAATAATATCAAAATTCGTATTCTCGTAGATGGAATTCGCGGAAAATCAACAGTTACCCGTTTAATTGCAGGAGTGTTGCGGGAAGCCGGCTATGTCACCGTAGGTAAAACAAACGGAAATACCGCAAGAATACTGCTGCCTGATGGAGATGAGCGCCAGAGTGCCCCAACAATCATGGAATTAATGAATATCGTAGAAAAATATACCGATAAACAGACAGAAGCGATTGTTTTTGAAAGCATATCCCTTCAGCCAAAAAATCAGACAGTTTCACAAAATCTGCTGGTTCGCAGCAATATTGGGGTCATTACCAACGTCAGAGAAGATCACCAGGATATGATGGGCGAGACACTTGAAGAAATTGCTGATACTCTGTCGCTCTCCATGCCAAAGAATGGAATACTGATTACGGCAGAAAACCGCCCTCACCTTCTCACCCGCCTGGAACAGCATGCCCGGAAAAAATGCAGTCAACTGATTTATGCTGATCCGGCCATAGTCAGCGAGAAAGAGCTGGCAGGTTTTAAATACCTGTCATTTAAGGAAAACATTGCCATTGGGTTGAAGGTAGCTGAAATTTTGGGCATTCCCCGCAATATTGCCATGCGCGGGATGTATAACTCACGCCCGGATATTGGAGTTGTAAGTCTTCAGAGAACCGAATGGAAAGGAAAACAGATTATCTGGGCGCCTCTTTTTGCGGTAAATGACTGTGAAAGCGCCATCCTGAGTGTTGAAGCACTTCACCCATTTACAACACCTGAGACAACTTCCATCGGCATTTTGAACAATCGTTTTGACCGGGCCGACCGAGCCATGCGTTTTGCTGACCTTGCTGCCAAAGACATGACCCTGGATTATTGGATAACCTTTGGAGCCTATGAGAACCAGGTAACCGACCGAATGACTGAGTTGGGCTTCCCGCGTGAACGGATCATCCATTTGGGCTTTTCCATTAATCCAACCCTGGATCAGATTTTTGACCGGATCACAGAGCGGATTAAAGGAAATGAAGGAATACTCATTGGACTGGTAAACATTCATACAGAACAGGCAGAATTATTAATGGATTACTTTCAACATCAACCTGATTCTCCTGTTTATTTGGACAACGAATATGTCAGGAAACAATACCAACCAAGAAATGAAGTGGTTCGCAACTATCTGCAGCGATATCTCTCTCATCTGGAACATTAAATTCAATGATTGATTACCCTTATGTTAACGAAATCACTCGATTAACCATTATTCTTGGGATAGTAATTTCGATTCTGGTGTACAAATATACCGGCAATACAATGGTCGGACTTCTTATCCCGGGTTATCTGACGCTTTATGTTGGTCATCCTCTTCATATTCTGGCAACTGCGATAATTGCCTGCATGTCCTTTTATATTGTTCACAGGGTGCTGACAAAAAAATATATACTGAATGGACATCGATTGTTTGAGGTTGAACTTATCATCTCTTTGTTAATTCAGATATTGTGGAATGCCATCATTATGCTGCTGAGCGGAAAGTCTTATGCATGGGCAAGTTTATATGGGATCGGATATGTAATCCCCGGGTTAATAACCCATGAAATGGGCCGGCAGGGACCGGGAAAAACCCTGTTTTCAGCTTTGACCAGCACTTTTTTGGTTTTTATGATAATCACATCGCTGGCTGCAGTGATAGGTGTGCTTCCTAAAGAATTGGCCATGATTAATCAATCGGTGCTTATTCGAGCCCAGCCTTACCCTTATACGTATCCGGTCACATTGATACCGTTTGCCATTGTAATCAGTGTAATGGCAGATATGCTGATCAGCCAAAAAATTAAAATCCGTCCAGGCGGTTTTGTAACAGCAGCTTACTTCGCTTTGTTCTTAATGCAGCCATTGAATATTCTTTTTGTACTTGCGGGTACTCTGATCACTTATGCTTTTATTAAAGCAGTGGCCAACAACCTGGTCCTCGCTTTTGGTCGGATACGTTTTGGGCTGATCATCCTGTCTGCAGTCATTATCACCTGGCTTTTGGAAATTTTACTGATTAATCTCAGCCAGGGCATGTATATCCCCTGGTCAGGTTTCGTCATCATTATGCCCATGTTGGTTGCTTTATTGACAAACAGTTTTGATAACCAGGGAATTCCAAAAACATTTGCATCCCTGACTCTTAATACAGGGATTGTCTGGCTGTTCATGATGGGAATGCAGTGGATCCTGCGCCAATTAAATTTACTGGCATTTTTTGTCAAATAACCTTTTGAAAGAGACAGAAATGGTAAATATTGAGTGAGAAATCCTCTCTGTTGCTCATAACATAACCGGCGGATGAAACAACCGCCGGTTTCTTTTTTTGCATTCTTTACGTTTAACTTCTCTTCAGGCTACCGCGTTTGTGCGGTAACGTTTCATGCAAAACACTATGCCGGCCCATGATTGATATGCGTGGATAAACTCTGTACTTCGGTTATAAACCGGAAAGTTGTTTTATGAAACGTCTCCCCACGCAAAATGCTTTTTTTGCGGCGGGATGCTCGTCACATCCCGCCGTTTGAAACCAGAGTATGTATAACAGAAGCGGTAACGAACCGCACCCTGTTATATTCTTTTGCGCTCTCTCACATCAACATGCAAAATTTCGTGAGCCAGATGACTGCCGGCTTCTCCCAGGAACATCTGGTAGAGTTCCTGAATAGCCGGGTTCTCATGAGATTTACGAACCGGTGAATTACGGTCTATCTGATAGAGCCCCTGCAAACGCTGGGTAATAATTTCTTCCCGTTCAGCCGCATAGGGTTGACCGCCGCCATTGATGCACCCGCCCGGACACGCCATAATCTCAATAATGTCATACTGAGCCTCGCCGGATTCGACTTTCTCCAATAACCTGCGGGCATTCCCCAAACCGGCTCCGGCAGCCACACGTACCAGACGGTCATTGATCATAATTTCTGTTTCGCGTATTCCGTCCAATCCGCGAATACCGGTAAAGTTGACGTTTTCCAACTCCTGGTTGGTCATCTGCTCATAGACGGTTCTGAGAGCAGCCTCCAATACGCCGCCGGTTCCGCCAAAAATAACGCCAGCTCCGGTCGACATGCCAAAAGGATTGTCAAATTCTTCATCCGGCATATAACGCAGATCAATCGAGCTTTCTTTCAGCATTTTTGCAAGCTCTCGAGTGGTTATGACATGATCAACATCCTGATTGCCATAAGTAGCCTCATCCAACAAAGAAGCTTCATATTTTTTGGCAATACAAGGCATAACGGCTATCACAACGATATCTTTGGGGTCAATCCCGGTTTTCCTGGCATAATAGGTTTTAATGACAGCGCCGGTCATTTGCTGGGGGCTTTTGCAGGTAGAGGGCATATACCGCAGATTGGGGAAGTGACTTTCAATGAAATTAATCCACCCGGGGCAGCAGGAAGTCAGAATTGGCAGGTTTTCATTTTTCCTGATTCGGTCCATGATTTCATTGGCTTCTTCAATCACCGTTAAATCAGCGCCGAAAGTAGTGTCAAAAATCGCATCAAAACCCATTCGGCGTAAGCCTGCAACCATTTTCCCGGTAACCGCATGACCGGATGGAATGCTGAACTCTTCACCAATAGCTACCCGCACTGCCGGAGCCACCTGAACAACCACATGTTTATCGGGGTTAAAAATAGCTTCCCAGACCTCTTTGGTACTGCTTACCCCTACCAGCGCTGCGGTAGGGCAAACCGTCACACACTGACCACAGAAGGTACAGTTTGAATTTACAATCGGTTCTTTTTCAGCCGGGGCCACAACAGTATGAAACCCGCGGCCAAAGGCTGTCAGCGCCTTCACCGTCTGCACTTCATTGCACATGGTTTCACAGCGGCGGCACATGATGCATTTATCAGGGTCGCGGTAAAGCGCCTGACTGCTCGCATCAATAGGGTGAATGGATTTTTCTCCCTTGTAACGCTGAATATCAATGCCAAATTCCCAGACCAGCCGCTGTAACTCGCAGTCGGTCGATTTAGGGCAGAGAAGACATTCAAAAGGATGATTCGAAATAATCAGCTCCAGATTCTTTCGCCGGGCCGCCAAAACACGTTTGGAGTTGGTATGTACTTTCATGCCTTCGGCCACCGGAGTAGCACAGGCAGGAGCCAGATTACGTCTTCCCTCTACTTCAACAACACAAATGCGGCAGGAGGCAACCTGGTTCAGGTAGCGTATCTTTTCCAAATGAAGATAACAGAGGGTGGGAATTTTTAAATGAATTGTTTTGGCAGCATCTAAAATCGTGGTGCCTTCGGGTACGCTGATGTATTGTCCATCAATAATTAAGTTAATCATATTTTGTTTCCTACTTTCGTATTACAGCGCCGAATTTGCAGCGAGTCAGGCAGTTGCCGCATTTAATACATTTTTCCTGGTCAATGATATGAATCTGTTTGGCAGACCCTGAAATGCAATTAACCGGGCAGTTTCTGGCACAGGCAGTACACCCAATACACTTATCAGGCTGAATTTCATAAGTCAGCAGTTTCTGACAAACACCAGCCGGGCAGCGTTTTTCTCTGATATGTACCAGATATTCATCTGTAAAATATTTTAAAGTGCTTAATATGGGGTTCGAAGCTGTCTGACCCAACCCGCAAAGGGCGGTGTCGGTAATCGTTTCGGCCAGGCTTTTCAGTTCTGCCAGATCACTTTCTGTGCCACGCCCTTCGGTAATGCCGGTCAGAATTTCCAGCATACGTTTGGTTCCAATACGGCAGGGTGCGCACCGCCCACAGGATTCATCTACAATAAATTCCATATAGAAACGGGCAATATTTACCATACAGTCAGAATCGCTCATGATAATCATGCCGCCTGACCCCATCATAGAGCCAATTTTTCCCAGATTTTCATAGTCGATCGGCACATCAAGATGTTGTGCGGGAATACAACCGCCGGATGGCCCGCCGGATTGGGCCGCTTTGAAAGTGCCTTTGCCTTTAATTCCGCCGCCAATATCATAAATGATTTCGCGCAGGGTCGTGCCCATGGGCACTTCTACCAGACCCACATTATTGATCTTTCCGGCCAGGGCAAAAACTTTTGTACCTTTAGAGGTTTCAGAGCCGATGGAATTGAACCAATCCGCTCCTTTCTGAAAAATGACCGGAATATTAGCCAGGGTTTCAACATTATTGACAATCGTAGGTTTCCCCCAAAAACCGGATTCGGCCGGGAATGGCGGTTTAACCGACGGCTCTCCGCGCATCCCCTGCATGGAATGAATTAATGCCGTCTCTTCTCCGCAGACAAATGCACCAGCCCCCAGCCGAATGGCAATGTCAAATTCAAAACCACTGTCAAGGATATTTTTTCCCAAAAAACCGCATTCCCGGGCCTGCTCAATGGCTGTTTCAAGGCGTTTGACAGCCAATGGATATTCAGCCCGAATATAGACCAGCCCCTTATGCGCACCAATAGCATGTCCGGCAATCGCCATGCCTTCAATCACGCTGTGCGGATCACCTTCCAAAATCGAACGATCCATAAAAGCGCCAGGGTCGCCCTCATCCGCATTACAAACAACATATTTAATATCATTTTCGTAATGCCGGGCAAATTCCCATTTTTTGCCGGTCAGAAAACCTGCTCCGCCGCGCCCGCGCAAACCGGAACGCTTCATTTCCTCAATCGTTTTTTCCGGAGTCATGTTCAATACTTCAGATAACGCCTGATACCCATTCGTGGCAATGTATTCTTCGATTTTTTCAGGGTTGATATAGCCGCAGTTACGAAGCGCGACCCGCTGCTGTTTTTTATAAAAAGGCATTTCATTGGCCGTCTGGCATTTGATGCCCGTAACCGGGTTTTCATATAAAAGCCGATTAACCCGCGTTCCTTTCAGAATATGCTGCTCAAAAATTTCTTTGGCATCTTCCGGCATAACCTGCACATAAAGAACTTTTTCAGGGAAAATTTCAACAATCGGTCCTTTTTCACAAAAACCGAAACACCCGGTAATGGACGCTTTAACATAAGATTCAACCTTATGTTCTCGAATTAAACTCTGAAAGTTTTCAATCAGCCGGGCGCTGTTGGACGCATGGCAGCCCGTACCGCCGCAGACCAGAATAAACTGATCTTCCTGATTGCGATTGGCTGGCAGACGTTGATCCAACAATTGCTGAAACTGCAGAAAAGCCGTATTTAATTGTTCCTGATTTTGAATTCGCTCAGCCATGTTTCACATCCTCAGATATTTCAACTGATTCTTCTACCAGATATCTTTCCAGGATATTTTTTGCATCCCCTGGTTTTACTTTTCCATATACCTTATCATTAACCATAACCACCGGGGCCAAACCACAGGCCCCAACACAACGCAGGCATTGAATTGAGAAGCGTCCATCTGAAGTAACATCTCCCGGAATGATGCCCAGCGTAGTTTCAAAATCCTGTAATATCTTTTCAGATCCATTTACATAACAGGCCGTTCCCATACAAATACTGATGTTAATTTTCCCTTTTGGGGTGGTACTGAAGAAGTTATAAAAGCTGATAACTCCTGAAACCTCAGCATGTGAAATATTGTATTTTTTTGCAATATAAATTTGCAGTTCCCGGGGAATGTACCCGAACAGAGTCTGGGCTTTATGTAAAGCCAGACTGAGCGTTTCCTTTCGCTGCGGATCTTTGCTGTCAATATTCAGACCGGCAATATACTCGTCAAGCTGAGCATATAATTGCGGGCTTTCTTCACAGCAAAGATTTGTATTGGGTTTTTCACTCATATGGTCTCCTTCGAAAAATTTAATTCGTCTGCTCATGTGCCATGGATTGAGAAATTTTAGAAAATAAATCAGGGTAATAAGCAGATTGAAATGCAGATAATCCTTTTTTTTGCGGGTTACTGAGTAACGGGCCATCCACCGTCATTACACTGGTTGCCAGTAAAAATATGTCATCCGGAAGATGCGTCGTAAAGAGCAAAGGCAGTGAAGGATATTGCTGTAAAAAGAACGACATAATTTTTATTTTGGATCGAATATCCACCGAACGAAGAGGCTCGTCCATCAGAAAAAAGGACGGGTGCGACAAAGCGCTGCGAATAAAAGCCGTTTTCTGTTTCATTCCGCCGGATAACTGAAACGGATATTGTTTTTCGCATCCTTCCAGACCGCAAACAGATACCCACTGTTGGTATTCAGCAATAATTTCAGACCCAATGCTTTCCCTTTTAACTCTATAGGGAAGAAAAATATTTTCTTCTACCGTGAGATGTGAAAAAAGACGAGGTTCCTGAAACAGAGTAACCGGCTGATCGTTTTCATGAAAAAGAAACCCGCCGGAATCCGGCTGAAGAATACCGCATAAAATATGCATCAGGGTACTTTTACCGCAACCGGAGGGCGCAAATAAAGCAATGCGTTCCTGCGGGTAAATTTGCATGGAGAAATCCCGGATAACCGGTTGGCTGCCATAGCTTTTGAAAAGATGAGATATCGTCAGAGCAGGAAAGACCATTCCGCTATTCTCCATAGGTAAACCGACCAAAGAAGCGTTTAAAAATAAGATTAATCCCCGCCTGGAAAAGCAGCGTAAATACCAAAAAAAGCAGGAGATAGACAAAAGTCTCTTTCATGTTATACGTGATGCGGGCATGATTAATCAGATACCCCAACCCATTCTGGGCGGCAATAAACTCAGCCAATACTACAATCCTGACAGCCAACCCTATCCCCAGAGAAAGATTGCTGTAAAGAACCGGAACCAGCTCTGGTAAATAGTAGTACCGGATCATGGAAGACGTATCAGCCCGTATGGATTGCAGATATTCTTTTTGCAGTTTGTGCTGCCCGGTAAATGCCTGAATAGTATTGATCGTTAAAACCGGAAGAGTGACAAAGGTAACCAATAAGACAGCTGTTAAATCTCCCAGACCAAACATCAGCAGAAAAAGAACCCCCAGAATGGTTCCGGGAAGAATTCCGACAGCCTGCATTAAAGAAAGGATTGGCTGATTCCATTTCTTAATCGTGGCAATCAGGCCAAGCAGCGTTCCCAGTATGAGCGATAAGCTAAAACCGGTCAGCAAGCGAAATAATGTAATTTGTAACTGCGGCCATATCGCCGCAGTTACATACCCTGGAAGCGCTGAAAGCACTGACCAGGGAGCCGGCAAAATATACCCCGGATAAAAAAAGGAGAGAACAATCCAGACAATCAGGAGTAAACCCAGACCCATCAGATCAGGGTACAGGGATGTAAAAAAACGCTGTGACGCTTTCATCCAATGGCGCTCCAATAGTATGGTAATAATCGTTAATCTCCTGCTGCATTTCCTGCCCGGTGACCAGGTGATAACGGGTTCGCCCCAGTGCAGCCGACAAAACAGCCGGCGGAAGCTTGAAAGAATCCTGCACCTTCTGCAATGCAGCCTGAGGGTCGGCTTTCAGACTCTGAATGGCTGCTTCAAGCGCATGATTAAACTGCTGAGCCGCTTCAGGATGAGCTTTTGCCCATTCAGCGTTAATCAGTGTACCTACCTGGGGATAACCATGATCAGAGCCTGTCAGACGGTTCCATTCATCATAGTAACTGATGGATATATGAAGATCAGGATTGTTTTCGATCAGAGATACATTCGGTTCCGGTAAAATCACTGCCTGAATTTTTCCCTGTTTCAAAAGCTCAACCGAAGAAGTGAACGGCGAATAGACAGGCTGAATATCCGTTTTCCAGACCAGCCCGGCTTCCTGAGCAAAAAACCGGCTGACTTCTTCCAGGGGAGACCCTTCGAACGGCAAATAAAGAGATTGTCCCTTTAAATCAGCGTAAGAATCAACAGATTTTCCGTAGGTAACAAGATACGATAATCCGCTCACATAAGAGTTCAATATCTGAACCGGAACTTCATGTTTATACAGCTCAAATCCAACAGACAGGCCGGAAACCATTAATGGAATTTCTCCCCGTATAAAAAGAGCATTGGCCTGCTCCGGGTTGGAATAAAGCGTCACCTGATATTCAGGGTGATCACAGGCAGCCAGCAGGATGGGAATGGCTGAGGTGGAAGAAGGGGCATATATTTGGATGCTTTCAGCAGAAGAAACCGCGGCAGCAGAAGGCAAAGGTAAAGGTGAAGGAGATGGAAGAACAGAGACAACTGCTTCTTCAGTTGCAGCAGAAGTACCGGCCGGCTGCCCTGAACAGGAAACACACAGACAAAGAAAAAGAGTCAGAGCAACAACCCTGAATGTAAAAGCCTTTTGTTTCATAATTTTACGTTTGTAACGTTAAGCCTTTCTAATTAAATTTTTGCAGGATCATCAGGAATATATCACTCTCCGTGATAATTCCAACCAGATTATTATTCCCATCGATCACCGGCAATGAATGGAATTTCTTTTCCAGGAAAAGTTTGGCAGCTTCCACAATGGACTCTTCAGGAGCAATGGTCAGTACAGAAGAATTCATCACTTTGGTAACCGATTGCATGAGGATATCCATGGAATCCTGCTGATGAAGGCGATTGGCCAGCCGTGAAGGCGCGCTGCTCATCAAATCCGTACGGGTAACAATTCCAACCAGCCTGCCTTCATCTACAACAGGCAGCGAGCGAATGCGTTTGATTCCCATCAGCCGATGCACTTCCAATAAGGGGGTATAGGTATCAATGGTAACAACTTCATTCGTCATATAATGACTGATAGGAATTTCTTTTTTGAGTCCAGGAAACTCTTCAATAATAAAACGCATCATGTCAGAACTGGTGATGATTCCGACCAGTTTCCCATTTTCAAGCACCGGCAAGGCTGTAATCTTGTTTTCCAGCATAATCCGGGCCGCACGCGGCATACGAAAGTCAGGATCAGCCGTCAGCGGATTTTTGGTCATGATGTCGCCGATTATTTCCTGTGCAGGGTCAACTTCCATAATCCGCTGATCATTATTCATAAATGAAGGGTCCAGCCGCAGCAACCCCCGGCGGGTTACGATTCCCACCAGTTTATCATTCTCCATTACCGGAAGCGCCCGGATAGAATGTTGCTGCTGCAATTGACGGGCTTCAACCAGGTTTGCAGACGGCGAAACCGTCCATACGTCACTGGTCATCCAATTTCTTACAATTCCTTTTTCCATACGCACTCCGTTTCAATATTAAATTTTTTCTTATGGGTGATTGCTTTATCACAATGTAACGATAACCGCAGACAGAAAAAAACACATCGCTAAAAACAGCGGATTATTCCCTGTAAAAAATACCGATATTTATCTCATCATTAATGATGAGTTCTTTATATGCGCAGGATGATTTCTATGCCATGAAGAATGTTTATTTTTCGAGAATCAGGCCGGCCCGCATGGCAAAAATGACTGCCTGGGTCCGGTTGGAAGCATTTAGTTTTTCCAGCAGATGGCTGACATGAGAATGTACCGTCGCCATACTGAGGCTCATCAGGCCTGCAATTTCCTGATTGCCATACCCTGAAGCCATATATTGAAGAACTTCCTGTTCACGTTTGGTCAGTTTTACAATTGGTTTGATCTCTCTGTTTTCCTGAGTAACCTGATCTAACACATAGGTAATCAGTGAAGGAGATAACCAGGATTCTCCCTGAGCCAGGCGAGTAACAGCCTGTTCCAGCTCCATCAAACCGGCTTTTTTAGAGAGAAAACCGGAAGCGCCTGCTTTAAGCGCCTGCATAACAAATTCTTCTTTTTCGAGACAGGAGAAGACCAGGATACGGGAACCAGGCGACTGTGAACGCATTTGACGAATGGATTCCATCCCATCCAGCAGAGCCAAAGAAAGACTCATCACCACCACATCCGGCTGCAGTTTTTTGGTCATTTCAACAGCTTTTTTTACGCTGGCCGTAAGCCCGACAATCTCAATATCTTTGTTGTTTTTCAGCATTGCAGATAAGCCGCTTAATACAACCGGGTGATCATCTACAGCCAGCATACGAATAGTATCAGTCATGGTATATAAGTACTCAGGTTTCTTTGTTACCGCTATCTGCTTTTATTCTACCGTAATATGTCTTTTTATTGCAGGAAGATTTTGAAATGCACCCGCATGATGGGGAAAAGCGCTTTTGGTTCGCA
>CAZEEL010000018.1:0-13953 GCA_964511135.1 uncultured Leptolinea sp.
ATTCTTCTCTGACATATCCTATTCAGATTGCGTTGGTTTTAACCCGCCTGACTGGATCTGGCTGTCGATATCAGAACAGATACAGGCGCGGATGGAGTGGCTGTAACGGGTTAAAGTACCTTGATAGGGTTCTTTTCCGTTGGCGGCGATCCATCCGTCCAGATTAAAGGCGAGGGTGCCGGCAGCGGGTATCCATTCGCCGTTATATTTGCGGGCGATATGCACATGTGTGCCGGTTGAACGGCCGCCTTCGCAGGAAGGATAGCCGATATGATCGCCCTGTTTTAAAAGGGTTCCCAGCGGCGGTATACTGTCTGTTTGAAGGTGCAGGTAAAAAACTACCCAACCGGTACGCTCATTGTTGTCGCCGTCCAGATCCAAAACGGCTATGGCGGTTTCTTTTCTTACAATCGTTCCATCGGCTATGGCGGTTGTCCATTCAGTGCTTGGGTTGCAGCCTCCCACCACTGACGGGGGGGCAAAGTCAAGCGCAGCCCGTGGGTCGCCGGTTCCCCAGCCGGTATGCGGCCCGCCGGTAAACGCCCAGGATTTACCGGTTTCAAAGGGCAGACTCATTTCCGGCTGGCGCAGACTGCCGGGAATGTGCTGAAAGTCTTCTTCCCAGGGGTCGCCAAAAAGCTGCGTGTAGGTTTTTGCAAATCCGTCAGGAGAAATGGCCCGTTCATAATCTTTGATATTCATCACTGAAGCATAATAGTTATGTAAAGCAATGGTGGCTGCATTTTGCCAGGGATCGGGGTATTCAATGCGGCCATCCAGGTGTTGTATTTCTGTCAGCGTTCCTGTTCGGTGCCGGTAATAGGCGTTATTAAGAGAATTGGCCGCATAGATCAGTTGTAAAACCAGGCCTTCATGCATATGATCGTTTATTCCAAGAGGATATTTATCATCCAGCGTATTGACCGGGGCGGTCAGGGCATTTGTTTGATATTCAAGGATCGCTAATAGAAAACGGGGAGAAATACTGAAATTCAGGGCAATGTAATCAATAATCTCACTTCCGTTGCGGCCACGGTCTCCAAGCCAGGCTGCGTATGATTTAAACCAGCCCGGCGTAGAATTTAAGAAATCCTGCGTATTGAAATTGTTTTGAGCAGGGCCATTGACAAAAAGCGCATCGGGAATGATCTGATAAGAGCTTCCCCATAATGCTTTGTAGTAAATGGGAATTTTCAGAGGAAGGCCTGGCGGCATTGTGGTGGCATCTTTGGGGATGATTGGATTTGCATTCAGAATTTCATCAACTGAAGTATTAAATCGCACGGCCAGGACGGGAACGGTATCTCCTGACTGGCAGATGTAGTCTACCAGTTCTCCTGGCTGGTATGCAGGGCGCCCGACGGGCTGGTTTGGATTTTCAGCATTGGTGAGGGTAGAAAGCGGGGCTGCGGGTTCAATCACAACTTCAACAGGCGCACTCTGCAGGAGCGAGCAACCCGTGCTGCCAATGATGAAACAGATTATGGTAAGGGTATAAAAAAGTGCAGGGCGTATTTTCATGGTTAAAGTTAAAATGAACCGTTATTTACGGATAAGCTGGCTTTCATGAGAGCCAAATAAGCTGGCTGTAATGGTATCGTCTCCATTGGTCAGATAGCCGCCATATTTTTCACCGTTCTTATGGGCAATCCACCCTCCCAGATTAAAGGGTACCGGTCCGTCTGCGAGGATCCATTCTCCATTGTATTTTCTGGCCACGTGAACATGGGTGCCGGTTGCTATACCGCCTTCACAGGAGGGGTGCCCAATTCTTTCATCTGCTGCCAGAATAGTTCCCAGCGGGACGCGATCCTGGCTGGCAATGTGCAAATATACAATGGCCCAGCCGGTAGATTCATCGCCATCTTTATCCAGATCCAGTACGACGACTCCATTGCCGGATCGCACCACCAGGCCTGCAGCGACTGCGGTTGCCCATTCTGTTGAAACGATACAGCCTTTTTCAGAAGTGGCAGGGGCAAAATCAAGAGCGCTGAGAGCGCCGTCTGAGCCCCAGGCAGAATGCGGCCCGCCGGTCAGGCTCCAGATCCTGCCGGGTAAGAAGGGAAGCTGCAGTTCCGGTTGTTTTAAGTCCGGCGGATAGAGCGGTTCAACACCCAGCGAGCGGATCCAAAAATCTCCGAACATCCGCATGTGAAGTGCCTGCAGACTGTTTGGACCGTATAGTGTAGCTTCCCATTGATACCGGTCATATAATTTTGACATTAAATTCTGCACGCCAACGGAACCGGCGTTCAGGGTTGGTGCAAGACGCAGATGATCATCATTTTGAAATTTGATATTGGTGATGATGCCTGCGCGCCATCCATAATAGCCAATGGCCATTTGCTGAACTCCCCAGGATAGCTGGAGGAACAGGTTTTTCCGGTTGGGGTGGACATACCCCAGCGGGTAATCCTTTTGGGTTTGACTGGCGGGGTTCCCATAGACCCAATGGCTTTGATATTCCAAAATTGTCAGAAGCAGACGGGGGTTAACGGAGTTATCGCGGGCAACCTGTTCTACGATTTCAGCGCCTGTCATGTACCGGCCGGTATGCCATTCTTTGAAGGTTGAGAGGTATCCGCCTGCCTGCATGACAAAATCATGGGTATTAAAACCGGAAGCTGACGGTGAATAGACTACTTCACTGTCCGGCATGACAGCGTCGGCAGGCCCGGTATCTCTGACCCGGTTTGGGATAACCAGTAAGGTATCTGGTACAAGCAATGCGGTATCAGAAAGTGTGACAGGGGAAAAAATCTCTTTTGGTGAAACGTTGAAGCGACTGGCGAGTTGCGGCAGGGTTTCGCCTGATTTGGAATAATAGAGAAAGTGCCTTTCGTCTGTAATGGCATTGGTGGGAACGATGGTTAATATCAGGTTTGGATCAGGGGTGGGGCTGGAGTAAACCAGCATGGTCGTTTCGGGTTCCTGAGTGTCTTTCGTGTTTCGGCTTAATGTTGGGTTTGAATCTGCGAGGATCGTTTTTTCAGAGATTGGAGATGGAGATGGGGATGACAGGGGGGGGGATGCAGAAACATCCGGTATGCGCGTAGACATGTCGCGGCTGGCGCTGCGCGAACAGGAAGCAGCAGGAAGCGCTAGCACTACCAGAGAGAAGAGGCAAATTGTTTTATTTGCGTTTAATCTGGTTTTCCGGAACAAGTTGATCCCATGCTTCGACAGATAATTCATCTTTAATTAAATACCCATTATACAAAACGCCAGTGCCTTTACTGACCCATCCATCCAACACAAAGGGGATGGTTTGATCAGCCGAAATCCATTCACCATTATACCTGCGGGCAATATGAACATGCGTTCCATTCGAGATTCCGCCTTCACAGGAAGGGTGCCCAATCCGATCCCCGGCTTTTACCGTTGTGCCGGCAGCGATACGGTCACGGGTTTCAATATGAAGGTAGATGACAGACCACCCGGTTTCATCATGGTGGTCACCATATAAATCCTGAATAACCAGGCCATTTTCTGAATATGTGATGTAACCGCCTGACACTGCGGTTACCCAGACGTCGCTTTGAACACAGCCCGCAACACTTCTGGATGGCGCAAAATCGAGCGCCGCCCAGGCTGAACCGGATCCCCAGGCATAATGGGGCCCGCCTGTGAACGACCAGTCGGCGTTTTTTTCAAAGGGCAGTTGCATGGCTGGCTGAGACAGGTGTTTGGGAATCAATGGCTCATAGGCATAATCAAATGATTCGCCGAAAAGGTAGCGGTATGTTTGAATAAAGCCGGTTGTTGAAACTGCCTGCCGCCATTCA
The DNA here is from genome assembly GCA_964511135.1 of uncultured Leptolinea sp. Taxonomy (GTDB): domain Bacteria; phylum Chloroflexota; class Anaerolineae; order Anaerolineales; family Anaerolineaceae; genus UBA4782. Next base: position 3,789 of record CAZEEL010000018.1, read on the forward strand.
GGCTGGTCAAATAATTGGGCGCAGATTTGTTGAATGCCGGCTGTTCCGGCATTAATTTGCGGGTCGGGGGGAATGATTGAATTATCCGGAAGAATCCAGGCCGTTACTCCGTTGATGCGCCAGAGGTAGTAACCCTGGCTGAGTGAATTGGCCGCCCAGGCCATTTGTCTGTACAATCCTCTGTAATTGGAGTTTATTAAACCGGCAGGGTATTTGATTTGGGTTTCTGTTGGATGCGGGTTGGTAATCCAGTTTCCCTGATATTCCAGCCATGCCAGCAGGATACGCGGGTGAACTGAAAACTCATGGCTGACTTTTGCTATGATTTCTGTTCCGCTTAAAACTACGTTTTCACTGATCTCTTCATGATAGATTCTAAGATATCCGGGTGTTGAATTGACAAATGCTGCCAGGTTAAAACTTATGCTGCTCGGGCTGCGAACCAGCTCAGAATCAGGAATTAACCTGGCTCCTGGCCCTGGTGCATCCGGCCGGGGGGGAGGCAGGATTAATTTCATCCCGGCGGTTATGAGATCAGGATTTTCAAGGTGGTTTGTTTTTACGATTTCGCTGATTGGCAGTGTATAGCGGCTGCTGATTGCTCCAAGCGTATCGCCTGACTGAACCACGTATTCGATGTGTTCGGTTCGTAATGTGGGAAGAACCCGGGGGGCATCCGGGGTGGGCGTAATGTAAGGTTTTAAAGGGTTATGTGTGGGAACCGCCCAGGGTCGGATGGTTGAGGTCAGATTAATATCCAATGCTGACAGTGTGGCTGAAGTTGTCGCAGTTGACAGGCTCTTTGTTTCCTGCGAAGGATGGCTGCAATGCGACAGAAGAAAAGCAAGCAGAAAACAAAAGACGAGGGTCTTCCGGTTATGCATTCTTTTTATCAGCAGGGATATGAAAAGGCATCTTTCTTCCGCCCAGTAAATGCAGGTGTACATGAAAAACAGATTGGCCGGCATCCGGCCCGGTGTTCATGACAAGGCGATATCCGCTTTCATGAATGCCCTGTTGTCTGGCAATGGCTTTGGCTGCCATGACCATATGACCCATCAGGCCTTCATCGGCGGGCTCAAGGTGATTGACGGATGAAATGTGTTTATTGGGGATGATCAGAATATGAATCGGTGTAACCGGATGAATATCATAAAAAGCGGTTACTTCATCGTCCTGATGAATGATTTCAGCGGGAATTGCGCCGTTTGCTATTTTACAAAAAATGCAGTTATCCATAAGGTTCTTTCAGGGTTGTAATGTTGGAACCGGGCCTAATTCGGGTTCACAGACAATCTGATAATATTCCAGCTCAATGCTTTTATTCTTTTCGGCATATTCTGCTGCCTGACTGCTGATCTGGCGTACTGTGTCAAGATGGAAGGATGCATCGGTGTCCCAATACCGCGGGATGACCAGCAGAGGAGCATTCATTGCGGAATCCTGCAGCCAGGGGGATTGGCCTTCTTCCCGGCTGGCGTTGAGGGGAATCCAGTTATATAAGACGGGGCCGCGGGGGTTAACGGTAAAACCTACCTTATATCCGGCTTCCTGCGCAAATTGAATGCTCTTCGGGCAAAAGCTTCCTCCGGGCCAGATGATGGCGCTGGGTGTTTTGTTAAAGTGTTGTTGCATCGCATCAATGGAGCCGTACAGTTCATTGCGGATAAATTCATCACTTTGATCAGCCGTCATATTGATGTTATGGATTACACCATGTGCCTGATGATCAACAAATCCTTCCTGCTCCAATGCGGCATTCTCGTCCCATAATTGCCGGGTAGTCTCTGGAAAGCTGATCCAGGCATTAATGACTACCCAGCTATATTCGTTGTACAGGTCTCTGAAATGGGTTTCAAAATATTGTCTGGTTTTTCGGTCATCCACGATCAGTAAGACAGAACGGGCGGGAATTTTTCCGTTGTTCAGCATGAAGTCGGTGAACTGTTGCATTGAGATGGCTTCAAAATTTTGCTCTCTCAGATCGTGGATTAATTGTTTAAAAGTTTCTACGGATATTTGGTTGTCGTCGGTTACCACTCCGTCTGTAATGGAGTGGAACATAATTGGCATGACGATGGTGCCTGGCTGGCTTTTATTTGGATCCCATTTGTTGAGAAGATATTGGCAGGTGTTATTTTCGTAGGATTCCGGAAAACTCTCTGGTCTTAGTAAATCTGTAGAAAATGCGGCCGGCAACTCCGGCGGAGTGGCCGGGGTTGGGGTGTTTGCTTCTGTTGGTGTCGGCACAGGGGTATTTGTAGCAGATGGGACCGTGTTTACAGAATAGGTTGCCGTCAGCAAGGCAGCCTGAAATACTTCTGTTTGCAGGGCAGAAGAATCTGCAGCGGGTTTTATCTGACAGGCTGCCATCAGTATCACCAATAACAGTGCAAAGAGAGCTTTCAGATCAGAGGCATGCCGGGCTGTCAATTTATTGATTATCTCCCTGAATAAATGCTTTGGTCATTTCATGTGCAATTTCATCTTTGAATTGTTGGGGCGGAGTTTTCATGAAATAAGAGGATGGAGAAATTAAGGGGCCGCCAATGCCACGATCAAGCGCCAATTTAATGCAGCGCACGGCATCGATCACTACGCCGGCCGAGTTTGGAGAATCCCAGACTTCCAGTTTAACTTCGCAGTTCAGGGGTACATCGCCGAAGGTTGTGCCTTCCATGCGGATGTAACACCATTTGCGGTCGGTCAGCCAGGGAACATAATCACTGGGGCCAACGTGTACATTTACGGGGTCCAGTTTATAGGGCAGCATACTGGTGACGGCGCCGGTTTTGGATATTTTTTTGGACTCAAGCCGTTCACGTTCAAGCATATTCAGGAAATCGGTATTCCCGCCAAAATTTAATTGATATGTATGATCCAGAGTCACGCCGCGGTCAACAAACAGACTGGTGAGAACGCGGTGCATGATCGTAGCCCCTACCTGACTTTTAATATCATCCCCAATGATGGGCAGGCTTTTCTGGCGGAAACGCTCGCCCCAATATTCAGAACTGGCGATAAAGACGGGAATGGCATTGACCATACCGCAGCCGGCTTCCAGAATTTGTTCTGTGTACCATTTTGTAGCCATTTCAGACCCAACCGGAAGGTAATTGATGACCACATCGGTGCCGGTGTCTTTCAGTATTTTAACAATGTCATCTGTTTTGCCAGGAGCCTTTTTAACGACGTCTGATAAATATTTACCGATGCCGTCATGTGTCATACCGCGGGCAACTTTTACTCCCAAATTTGGCACATCAGAAAATTTATAGGTATTGTTTGGGTGTGCAAAAATGGCTTCAGAGAGGTCTTTACCAACTTTTGTATCTACAACGTCAAAAGCGGCCGTAAACTCGATATCTCGAATATGATACCCGCCTAAATTAACATGCATTAATCCGGGAACGCGGTCACTGTCTTTCGCATTACGATAGTATTGCACTCCCTGAATCAGAGATGAAGCACAGTTTCCAACTCCAATAATACCAACTCTCACTTTTTTTGATTCAGACATAATAGAAGAGCTCCTTGTTCAAGATTGGGTAATTGTAGCATAAACGTCAGTGGTCGTTGAATAAAAATGGATTGAAATCCTGAATCAAAATTGAAGCAGTAAAAACAGGCTGCTTTTAAAAAGACATAGTATAATCAATACCGTTATTCGGGGCGTGGCTCAGCCCGGTCAGAGCGCACGGTTCGGGACCGTGAGGTCGGCGGTTCAATTCCGCCCGCCCCGACTTTTGTACCTCATGTGAGTTTTGTGTTCTCATTTCTGTATCAAAAAATAAATACGTTCAGGGCGCCCTGTTAAATTTTCTGTTTGTTTCTGAAACAGGGTCTGTGTATTTCTGCTCCAGACCAGCAGGCGCGCGGTTGGTTTCTTTGTAAAACAGATCACCCCATATTGTTTTGTGATACTTTTTTCAATATGAGGTGATCTGTACGTATCAGGTTAAAAATAAATTAAAGGGTCTTCAGTTTATAACTTGGGCAGCACAATCGAATCCTGTTTTTGATATTTTCCTTTTTTATCGGCATAGGATGTTTCGCATATTTCGTCCGCTTCAAAAAACAGTACCTGTGCCAGCCCTTCGTTTGAATAAATTTTTGCCGGAAGCGGGGTGGTGTTTGAAATTTCAAGGGTTACAAACCCTTCCCATTCCGGTTCAAAGGGGGTGACATTGACAATGATTCCGCAGCGGGCATAAGTGCTTTTTCCGAGGCAAACCGTTAAAACACTGCGCGGGATACGAAAATATTCCACTGAGCGGGCCAGCGCGAATGAGTTTGGCGGAATGATGCAAACATCGCCGCGGTAGTCAACCATGGATCGGGTGTCAAAATTTTTGGGGTCGACCATAGTTGAGTTAACGTTGGTAAATATTTTGTATTCGTCGGTTACCCGAATGTCGTATCCGTATGAAGAAACACCATACGAAATAACTCCTTTTCGAACCTGGCTGTCAACAAATGGTTCTATCATGCCGTGCTCTTTTGCCATTTTGCGAATCCAACTGTCTGCTTTTAATCCCATGGGTACCTCAATGATTAGATTTTGTTCGTCTTTATATTTTAATGTTGATACGGCTGAATTCCGCTGCGATGGATGATGGCCTGATTAATTCTCTTTTCAACTTCGGAGAAATTATTTTCCAACCGGGCCAGCTGGTCCAACAAATTTTTGGCTTCAGGCGCTTCTGCATAGGACAGAAGATTAATGCGCACATTCATTCCTGCACCGGTGAAAGCTGCCCGACACAGGGCCGCGGCGCTGCCTCCGTCTGATATGGTATTGACGTTGCCTTTTTCTACGGCAGTGCCCGCCAGTTGAATAAGGCGTGTGCAAAGCTCGCAGACGTGCAGGGGTGTATGCGAGGCATGAATGCTGGCCTGTTGGATGGCTGCGTTTCGTTTTTCCTGTTCTTCGGGCGTCGCTTTGGGCAGGCGGGAGGCGGTTAAGACTTCTTCAAAACCGGCAGCGTCATCATCTACTGCCTGGATAAAGGCGGTTTTAAGCTCTTCGGCTTCTTCTACCATTTTCCACATATCCTGCTCTACGGATGCATATTTCTTTTTTCCAACGGTTAATCGGCCTACCATCGCTACCAGTGCGGCTGACAGTGCGCCGGTATGTGCTGAGGCCGACCCGCCGCCAGGCGCAGGTGTGCCGGCTGCAACATCTTCAATAAACGACATTTCTTTGGGTGCCTGCCGGATGGGCGTATCAGATTGCGTTATGGCTTCATAGAGACGATGTTCGAGAATTTGTTCTTTTTCAAATTTTTCCAGTTGCAGATACCAGGAAGTGGTGTCAATGAGCGCTTCTTCAGGAATGAGACCTACCAGTTCGGAAGAGTGGATCGCCACTCCATAGCGGCGGGCTTCATTGCGAATGGTTTCAACGACTGTGCTGATGCCGGATTGATGGAAGTTTGTCAAATTCATGGTGACCTGTGCCCGTCCGTTTACCAACAGGCCAAGCGCTTTGACAAATCGAAAGCCGCCGGTTGAATTGCGCATTGTTTTTGCAATTTTCTGTGCAATGGTGATGTCATCGGTTGTCAGATAGACATTAAAAGCAATCAGCGGCTGGCGGGCGCCAATGACGGTCGCTCCCGCTTTTCCCAGTTTGGGCGGACCGAAATCAGGGTAGCGTGCCGGGTTGACGGATATTTCGCTTTTTAATTGCTCATATTGTCCGGAACGAATGTTTTCTAGGTTTTGCCGTTCCGGAACTGTAGCCGCTTCTTCGTACAGGTATACCGGGATTTGAAGCTCACTTCCGACTCTCTTGCCCAGCCGGCGTGCCATTTCAATGCATTCGGTCATGCTTACTTCGCTGATTGGAACGAAAGGTACCACGTCTGTGGCGCCTATCCGGGGGTGTTCTCCGCGGTGAACATCCAAATCAATTAATTCTGCGGCTTTGGCGATAGCACGAAATGCGGCTTCTTCTACTGCCTCAGGTGCACCAACATACGTAAGCACAGAACGGTTGTGATCCTGGTCAGAATGACGGTCCAGTAATGAAATACCGGGAACGCTTTTTACCGCCTGGACAATGGCTTCCATCACTTCCGGTCTTCTGGCTTCTGAAAAATTGGGGATGCATTCAACAATACGATTGGCCATAAATTCCTACCTTTATACATGGATTGTGTGTATTATAACTCAGCCGTAAATGCGTAAACGATACAAGAAGCGAGCTCCGGTAAAAAGAATACACTTATCAGAATTTTGATGTGCTTTTTGCATACCGGTTTTCAATTTATTCAAATTCAGAGTGGCTGACTTGATCATCAGTCTTTTGACATTGCGGGTTTTTACTATGGTGAAGAGCTTTTAATCTGTCGCACGCAGACAAAATACTGCTACAATTAACAGTCTGTGAGTGCTCCGGGTTTTGTTGTGGCTTTGTCAATCGCTTTACACGAAACGGCCTGGATTTTTCTTTCAAACCACCGCAGAGTGCTGTTTGGGGTATGGGTTTAAAAAGAATGATAAATTTTGATCGGGTAACCCATACCAGACTGGCTGTTTGTTTGATTGGATGCAGGGTGAACTGAACGGGTAAATTGACGTGATAAAACAGTCTGTTGAAACGTTAAAGAAGTTTATTCAAGAATCTCAACGTATGTTTCGGGAAAATCGGGACGAAATCGCGCAGGATAATTTAATTATGCTCCGTATGATGGCGGTCGCTTACCTGGGTTGTCTGGTTGCTTACCGGTTCACTGTTTGTGTGCTGCAAAAAATACAGGCCCAGACAATGATTTTCAATGCCGCCATTGCCGTTCAATTGGTTTTTATCCTGGTTGTTTTCTGGTATTCTAAAAGAAAGACCATTGATTATACCGTTGTACAGACCTTAATCACTGTTTTTACTTTACTTATTCATGCAGGTACAATCACGTTGGGGACGGTTGTTTTTCGAAACCAGTCGGCAGTATTATTCCCATTGATGCTGATATTAATGGCGCAGATTTATGCCATGCCGCTGACATGGACTGTTTCTGTCATCAGTATTTATTCGCTGATTTTTCTGGTTTTATCGGCTTTGTTGAAACCGGCAGAGATATTCACTCTGGATGTTGCCGCTACCGGGGTGGCTTATTTTGTTGCTTTTCTGTCTCTTTCAACCATTATGTGGTATCGGGTAAAAGAATTTAACAGTAATCAAAACCTGAAAAAGATGTGCACGGTTGATCTGATGACCGGCGTGTACAACAAAACTACATTGGAATTTCTTTGTGATAAGTATATTGAGAGCCTGCGGGTTTATCAGCCGTTTGCTCTGGTTATTCTGGATTTTGATAATTTCAAATTGATTAACGACCAGTGCGGGCATCAAACCGGTGATCAGTTTCTGAAGGTGTTTGTCCAAACATTAAGAGAGTTTCTGGAAGAGCTGCCTTACGAATATCTGATCGGACGTTTTGGCGGGGATGAATTTGTTTTTCTGCTGAAAAAGGTCCCGTCTGAGAGGGTTGAAGGGGTTTGCCGGCAATTATCTGAACGGCTGTCCACAATCATATGGCATGAGCTTTCTCTGAAAGCTTCATGCAGTATGGGAATTGCGATGAACTTTCCGGGCGCCAAATATCAGGCATTATTCTCACGGGCCGATCAGGCGCTGTATCAGGCCAAACAATCCGGAAAAAATCAGTGCCGGGTATTTAAAGAAAGCGATCTTTAGAGATGTGTGCTTCAGAAGTTGGCATACCGATCGTGATCTGATTTGCAGGTTGAACGACTGTAAAGATATTTCCTGATCCGGAATTTTAACCAGCTTCCTGATACCGTCAGTTATGGGGGCGTTCATCAGGATGCTGTTGATGTATTTTATGTGTATGCAGCAGAGAAAGCATTTATGTTTCAGGAGCCTGAGAATAAAGATTAATATTTTGATTTTGATTTTCTGATTGTAAAAAAAAGAGGTTGCTGGTAGAATTGTGTCTGTACCCTTTGGGGGTTCGTCTAATGGCAGGACAGCAGACTCTGGATTTGCTTGTGGAGGTTCGAATCCTTCACCCCCAGCTAAAGAGCATTCATAACGAATGCTCTTTTTTTATTGCTCAGGGTTGGAGGAACAAAGGGTGTTTTTTTATGATGTAATGAAATATGATTTTACGCTTTGTTTATCGATCGTGAAGCTGCTGGTCTATTCCTGATTCTTCCAGTGTTTTAAAGATCGTTTCCTGAAGCGTTTTCTTACCGGGTTTTTTGTTGCCAAATGTTTTCAGGTGTTCAGTGATGTAATGGGTCAGATGGTTGGTTAACTGCCGGAGCTCTTTTCCTGACAGTTTTTGCCCTTTGTCAAACAAAAGGACGGTTGCATAGCCAATGACCACGGTTATGGATACGGCGATGGCTGCAGAGAGTATCCAGCCTGGGATGCCGGCGACCTTACTGAGTTCCATAAACAACGTTCGGCCAAGCAAACCGAGCCCAAAGGACAGTACCAGTTCTCTGGCGCGCGCAAGGTTTAATTTGTAATTGTAAATTTTGGCCAGGCTGAGAACCATCATGGTCTGGGTTAACACCAGCGGGCCAAAATCGAGCACTGGCAGAGGTGTCAGGGCGATGGCAGCGGAAAGTGTGGCTGAACTCATGATTGTTCGCCAGGCGAGCATCCAACGGTATTCAGGAAGCGCTTTTCCCAGGGCGGTGATTAAGCCGGGTTCTGTGATTGCGATGGCCATAACCACATCGGATATTGATTTTCCATTCTGAGCGCAAATGGGAACAATCTGATGAGCAGGCAGCTCCAGGTTGTTGGCGGCGGCTGTAATGATGCGGTCGGTTTCTTTTTTCACCAAATCTATTTTGTTTAATACCACCAGATAAGGTTTTCCGAGGCTGGCCAGTTGCCTGAACAGGGTCAGTTCGTTTTGTTTGATTCCCTGAATGGCGTCAAACATGATGATCAAAAAATCAGCCTGTCGGGCGGCTGTCATGGCGTATTGTCTTTCGGTTTCACCGACCTGCCCAATGGAATCTGCGCCGGGGGTATCAATGATATTAAAAAGCCCGATATCTGCTGTTTGATTTACATGGGTTGTTCCCGGAACCGGGCTGACCAGGGCCTGATCCTCTTTTTTATGAATTAATTGATTGTAGAATGTTGATTTACCTACATTGGCCGGGCCAACAATGGCTACGTGATGTTTTTCACTGCTGATGGTCTGGTACTGGCGGGCAGCAAGTTTTATCAGGTTCTTTGTCATCCCGGAATCAGTTGGAAAAGCAGACAGTGATTTAACCAATGTGGTTTTGTCTGAATCTGATAAGCCATTCCAGACGTCTGTCAACAGGGTACGGGTTTCCGGAGGCAGCTTATTCAGCAAATCATTCAGTGTGGGCATTTTTATTCCTTATCATGTAATGATTCATCCAGTAATTCATTGGATGTGGGTTGTTCGATATTTTCCCAGCGATCTCTGGAGACCCATAAAATAATCGTTGCCAGCATTGAGAAAGAAGCTGAAACTGCAAAACTGAGGCGGTACCCTCCCAGGTTTGCCATCCAACCGCCAATAATCGGGGCCAGAATGACGAAAGGGCCAATCAGGGTATTGCTTAGCCCGATATAGACCGGCTTTTCGGTGCCTTTTCCGAACAGCAAACTATAGGATAACCCGACTGTCCAATAGGTAGAGTTGGCAATTCCCATAAGCAGGAAAGTTGGATACAGAATCCAGGCATCTTTTGCCAGACAAGCCAGCAGACAGCTGAAAAATGCAGCGGTGGTTCCAACCATGAACGTATGGGCTTTTCCCCAATGGCTGGAAAGCCAGCCCATCAATGGGTTTGAGATGACCTGAATGACCAGTAACAGGCTGGTTAAAACGCCAACGGTAAAGGTATCTACTTGGATGGTTTTGACTGCAAATATTGTAAAGAAGGCCAGTCCGGTCATACCAAATTGGAACAGGATGCGAATAAGGATGAAAAGATCGAATAATTTGTCAGTTTTAAGGATTTGACTGGCCAATGTCCATTGGTTGATTGGGGCAGGCGCTATCTGTAATTTTTCAGTATCCTGAGGTTCTTTTGTCAATGCCAGGCTGATAAAAGAGAAGACCATTGCGATAAACGTAAAGAGAAAACACAAAGTAAAGTTATTCGGAAAGGTCTTTGATTGTAAGAGATAGCCTCC
>CAZEEL010000018.1:13996-25912 GCA_964511135.1 uncultured Leptolinea sp.
GGCGCCCATACTTCCCAGTAAATTTGACCCGGCGTTTGCGATTCCGAAAAATGTTGAAATCCATTGTGAAGGAAGAATCTTGACCAGCAGGTTTTGCCAGGGGTTGCCATTAATGCCTGTGGCAAGTCCATGCCAGGTGAGAATCAAAAAGAACAGAACAATCACCCAGGAAGCTGGCAGCTTCTGGCTGTAGTATGCAAGAATCGCCAATACAAAGAAAGGTAACCGCTCATGAATGACGCCCTTAAGCACAAAGGGTTTATAGCTTTTTAAATCAGCGGTCATTTGCGCGGTAAAAAACTGGGGTAACAGCCATCCAATGGTGTGGATATAAGGCACCAGCCCAATCAAAATGGCAGAAGTTGTAAAATTTGATAAAAACAGTGGCAAGATGGTTGTAAACGACGATATGCCCAACCCCAAACCAAAAAAGGTGGAGTCAGCAGCATTAACGATAAAGTTGAATCTGGTATTCCTTCTGAAGGATGATGTATCATCAGGGCTGTTCGTACGATCAGAAGGAGTGGGCATGATTATCTGTTATTCATCATCCAGCCAGAGACCGTCACTATCGTCATCTTCTTCGTCGATCTCTTCCCATTCTTCCAATTGGTCTTCTTCTTCATCCCAATCATCATTTCCGGCTGTATCGGCGTTCGGAGAATAGGTCATGCAGCCTGAATCAATATCCAGTTCTACTGCAGCCGCGCTGCAATAATTCTCATCCAGAAACGCGCAATCGAGATAATGACACCGAATACGTGGCATAAAAAAACCTCCAAATAAAACTAGATGCTTTTAAAACTGTTTCCCAGTTGGATACTGGTTGAAACAAACAAAACGGTCATGAGTGTCTCTGATAACAAACAGAAGGGGCAGAACCCTTTAATGACTATGATTTGAATGTAAAGCAAATACAGACCAAATAAAAAGCCGATCAGACTGATTGCAAATAAAACGTACAGAGAAAGGGTTTTCAGGTGTTCAGCAAAGGTATAAATGAAAAGTACCAGAAAATAAGATGCATACCCTAATATTCCCAGGAATGAAACAGGAATGCCATAGATTTCAGAATAGGGTGATGTGTTTACCGACCAGCACTCTCCAACGCCCTGTATACATAAACCGGGATTGTTGCTGATTTTTATGATCAACAGGTATGTGGCATCCAGCATGCCCAGCGCTGCAACAATGATTCCCAGAATAAAGAACAGAGAAAGCTTTCTTTTCTTCATAAGTGCAATATTATATCATTGCTTATCCAGGACGCAAGCGGTGAGCTTCAATAATGTTGGGTAAATTGTCTATTCGTGCAAGGATTCGGCTGAGTTGGGTAATGTCTCCCACGTCCAGCACCATTTTAATCGTGGCCTGATTATGCGATGTTTTCATTGTAACATCTGCCAGATTGGCATTTTCATTGGCCAGTATATTTGAGATGTCGCCCATCAGGCCCTGACGATCGTATGCATTGACCTCGACCATAACCGGGTAGGTGGTTGTCGCTCCTCCCCAGGTTACTTTGATTAATCGTTCGTTATCTTCCATGCGCAGGATGTTGGGGCAGTCACGGCGATGAACCGTTACGCCGCGTCCGCGGGTGACATAGCCGATAATGTCATCGCCCTGGGCCGGGTTGCAGCAGCGGGCTAAAGTGGTCAGAATACCTTTAAGACCGACGACGGTGATTGCGTTGGCTGGTTTGCCGCTCTCAGGGGATGGGTGCGCTTCAAGGATATCCGAATCCTGCGGGACTAAGCTGAGTTCATTAATGATCTTCCCAAGCGGAAGATCGCCGCAGCCAATCGCTACGTAAAGTTCGTCTGTGGAATGCAGGTTAAAGGTTTCAGCCAGCATTTCGAGGCTTGTGTTTTGTAACCCCAGCCGTTTTAATTCTTTATCCAGAATCAGTTTTCCCTGTGAAAGGTTTTGTTCACGATTCTGCTGTTTAAACCATCCTCTGATTTTTGACTTTGCTCTTTGGGTTTTTATCATGCCCAATGAGGAGTTCAACCAATCCCGGCTGGGGCCGCCCTGTTTGGCGGTTAATACTTCAACCTGATCTCCTGTTTTCAGTTCATAGTTCAGGGTGACTAGTTTTCCGTTTATTTTTGCGCCGCGGCAGCGGTGACCGATTTCGGTATGTACTCTATAGGCAAAGTCTATGGGTGTAGAACGGGCCGGCAGATCAATAATGTCGCCGTGGGGAGTGAAAACATAAACGATATCTCCCAATACATCACTGCGTATCCCATCGACAAACTCTGATGCATTATTGACATCTGGCTGCCATTCCATCAGGCGTCGAATCCACTTGATTCGTTCCTGATACATGTCATCTTTCCGGCCTTTTTCTTTATACTGCCAGTGGGCTGCGATGCCATACTCGGCATTTTGATGCATCTCAGGCGTTCTGATTTGAACTTCCAGGGACTTTCCGTCATCATAAATGACTGCAGTATGTAATGACTGGTAGAAGTTGTCTTTGGGGGCGGCAATGTAATCGTCGAATTCATGGGGGATAGGCCGCCAGTGGGTATGGATGACTCCCAGGGCTGCGTAACAGGAGGGGATGTCAGGTACGATTAAGCGCATTGCCCGTAAATCTCTTACCATTTCAAACGGGCGTTCTTTTTCAATAATTTTTTTGTAGATTGAATAAATATGCTTTGGTCTTCCTGATACTTCGGCTTTAAGTCCCGATTTCAGAAGGACATTGCTTAATTCTTCAGATATCTGTTGGATTTGTTTTTCACGGTCTGAACGGCGGGCAGCCAGATTTTCAGCAATTTCTTTATATTGCTCCGGTTTTGTATAGCGAAAGCCCAGGTCTTCCAGTTCCCATTTAATCTGCCAGATGCCCAACCGATTGGCAAGGGGAGCAAATATATCCAGGGTTTCCTGCGCAATGCGAACTTTTTTGTGGTCTGGCATGAAATTTAAAGTTCGCATGTTATGTAAACGGTCAGCTAATTTGATGATCACAACCCGAATATCGTCTCCCATCGCGAGGAAGGTTTTGCGGAGTGTTTCATCGCGTAATTCTTTGCGCCGGTCTTTTACCGGGGGGATGTATGTAGAAACTGTCTCGTCATTTCCGGCATCATTTTTTTCAAAATGTTGATCTGCTCTGGAAACGCGAGGCAGTTGGGTTAACTTCGTAACGCTGCTAACCAGTTTTGCAATTTCTTCTCCAAAATCGCGGGTAATATCTTCGAGGGTGATTGAGGTATCTTCAACCGTATCATGCAGCAGCCCTGCAATGACGACGGCCGCAGGAACTCTCATTTCTGCCAGAATGGAAGCCACAGCAACGCAGTGGGTAAAGTAAGGTTCGTTCGAAGCTCTGAATTGCCCGGCATGTGCGGTTTCAGCTATGTTATACGCTTTGGCAATTTTTTCTTTATCTGCCTGCGTATATGTTTCTGGAAGGATAGACAGCAGTCCGTCAAGTTGCATCGTTGGTTTGCCTGGGTAAAAGATACTCTGATTGTAATACGGGATTTCTTTTTTCGGGTTTATTTTTTGATTTGTGCAAAATGATCCATCAGGTCCTGCAGGACAATGGCTTGCAGGCTTTCCACTATTAAATCGGCATGTGTAAAATCCATGTGGCGGGTAGTTTCATTGGGAACTGCCACAGCAGTCATCCCGGCTGTTTTGGCGGCCTGTATGCCCAGTTGTGAATCTTCAAACACCAGGCAGTTTTCCGGCAAACTGTTCAGCCGTTCAGCGGCCAAAAGAAAGAGATCGGGGGCTGGCTTTACCCGGGCAACATCATCGGATGTGCAGATAACATTGAAACAATGCAGGATCTCCAGGCGATTTAATTGACCAACTACCCACTTTGCATTACTGCTGGATGCAACCGCAAGCGGAATTTTGAGATCATGTGCCTGGTGAATGATATCTGCTACTCCGGGAAGGAGGGGAAGCTGTGAGCAAATGGCAAACGATTTTTCTTTTTGAGCCAGTTTCAGCGCTTTTTCGTCAAATTTTTCGTTGCATAAGGCTTCCAGATGTTGGACCGGGTCAAACCGACCGAAATCTGAACCTACGCATTGGGCCCAATCTTCTTTGGACAGAACCTGAGCATGCTGCCGGTAAATTTCCTGCCAGGTGAGAAATTCGGGCGTTTCAGAATCAATGATCAGACCATCAAAATCGAAAATAATGCATTTAATCATGGTTAGAATGGCAGGTGATATTGGCTGAGATTCAGTTCTGATTGGATTTGCTTCATTTGTTTCTGAAGTTCAGGGATGATCTCAATGCCTTCTTTGGCAAGCCGCTGTTCGTTTTCATATTCTTTTTCACCGGATGTGTAAATGCGGGTATAGCCGGGGGCTGGTGTTGCCTGGCGAAGTTCCCGCAGAATATCTCCGGTATTTTTCTTGAAGGTGTCTATGTCGGTAAAACTCTGTATGTCGATGGCCATAAAGAAGTGGCCCAGCCCGAATGGGATGGATTTTCCATCTTTATCCAGCCCCAGGGTGGAAGACAGGAAGTTGGCAGATTGAAATGCCGCGCTGAAAATTTCTACCATGGTTGCCAGACCGTACCCTTTATATCCGCTGAGGCTTTCGCCTTCACCGCCAAGAGGCAGAAGCGCCGCTTTATTTTCACCCAAAGCTTTTAAAGTATAGGTGGGGTCAGTGAGCGATTGATTTTCAGGGTCGACGACCCAGCCTTCCGGCATCGTTTTTTGAATTCGGTCATAGACTTCAACTTTTCCTCTTTGTACGATGGATGTTGCGGCGTCAAACAGGAAGGGAATATCTTCATCGGTTGGGGCGCCAAATGCGATTGGGTTGGTGCCAAGTTTGGGCTGGATGCTGAAGGTGGGTGAAATGGAAGGGCGGGCATTGGTAAAGCTCATGCCGACCATATTCTCTTTGACTGCCATCAGGGCATAGTAGCCGTCAATTCCAAAGTGATTCGAATTACGAACGGCAACCGAGCCCATGCCATAGATTTTGGCTTTGTCAATCGCCATCTGCATGGCTTTGGCGGCAATGACCATTCCAACCCCATTATGGCCGTCAACCACTGCGGTTGCGGCATGGTCGCGAACCACTTCAAAAGTGGTTTTTACCTCCTGTTGGCCTGAACGCATTCGGTCGTAATACATTTTTAACCGTCCGATGCCGTGCGACTCAATGCCGCGCAAATCAGAAGTAATCAGAACGGTTGCACAAACTTCAGCTTCATCTGCAGGAACTCCAAGATGAATAAACATATCCTTCATAAAAGATTTTAATTCAGCAGCCGGGATGCGTGGAAAATCAGCGCTCATGGTATCCTCCTGTAGTGTAATTGTGCCAGTTTTTTTGATTGGCTCAAGCTTCGACAGGCGTTAAGTATATCAATGATTTCCTGATCTTACATTTTAAATTTTGATTTTAAAGGTTTGTCATTCTCAGGGCCGACTGTCTGGCTGTGCCTGCATGATTCTTCATCATTCTTCATCCAACGAAAGATTTTATCCCGCGTTCATGTCAGGGGTAATCACTTTTTTTATGTCGGGGCGATTGCATCAAAATTTATTTTATTGTGAAAGCACTAAACTTCGGAGAATGGCTGCATCATTCTGAATTCAATTTAAAATACGATGCTTATTGCCCTGTTTTTTTTATAATATAATGAAAACAGTCATTTATAGAGTAAAATGATCTTATGGAAGTTCAAATCGGAGTCAGCAAAATTAATAAGCATGAAACGTCCATCAGCGGAGATACGCTGGAGGTTATTGAACGGCCGTCCGGCGGGTTATCGGTGGTTTTGGTCAGCGGAAAGGTCGTTGGCGAAAATATCAAATCTCTCTCGAGCACGATTGCGCATCAGATTATCTGTTTGCTGGATGATGGGGTTCGAGACGGGGTAGCCCTGTGCCAGGTCTCTGATTTGTTGCATCAGGAGTATAAAGGCAGGCAGACGGCTTTTGTGAATGTATTGTCGGTTGACAGTTTGTTTCAAACGATTATGATCAGCAGCAATAACCCTTTGCCGGTTTTTTCTGTTTATGACGGGTATTTTAAACACATCCAATGTGATCCAACCGCGCTGGGGCATTCTGAAAATGTAAGGCCTTCGGTCAGTCAGTTGCCGCTCAATGCGGGCTCTGTTTTGGTCATTCTCTCAGAAGGATTCACTCGTGCCGGAGCGGTATCGGGAAAAGAAATTGATATCTGCACCTTACTCACTTCACTGGTGGATGATCAGCAGCCCTCAGCGCAGTATATTGCAGATACGATTATCAGCGAAGCGGTCCGGCTGGATGAAGGCCAGCCGCAGAATGATTACAGTGTGGCGGTGGTTGGTGTCCATGAGATTTCAACGACCCGATTTCGCAAGCTGAGTATTCAATTACCGGTTGATTCTTCCAATGATTCTTCCAATGATTCTTTTTAGCCCGCAGTGTACCAAAAAACTGTTCCTGTCAAAAATTATTCCTTTTCAGAGATGCTCAGGGGGGGTATAATCATTTTTTGTCAGCTTTTAAGCGGGTATTATTCTGGTAGGAGGTCGTGTTTATGCGGCGGCGTAATGTTATTCTCATAGTAGCACTTGTCATCCTTGCGATTGCAATCTGGATGATTCTGCCCTCTAACCCGGGCATTCGGATTGGAAAGAGTTTTTATCGATCCATGAAGACGGTTCTGGGGTTAGACCTGCAGGGCGGCATGCAGGTTCTTTTGGAAGCGGATGTGCCTGCTGATCAGCAGGTTGATCCTCAGGCTTTGCAGGACGCCAGAGCCATTCTGGAAAACCGGTCAAACGGTTTGGGCGTCAATGAAGTAGTTTTCCAGGTTGCGGGTAATCGGCGCATTGTCGGAGAGTTTCCAGGCCTGACCAATACTGAAGAGGTGCTTAACGTTCTTAAACAGACCGGTCAGTTAGAGTTTATTGATCTGGGGACTACGTATTTGCCTGAAGGCACCGATGTCATTACTTCACTTTCACAAAACAGCAGCCTGGCTTCAACCCCCGGCGCAGAAACGCCGGTTGCAGAACCCACGGTTCAGGCGGGCCAGACAGCAGCCGAAACGCCTGCCTCTGCGGCAGAACCTGTGGTGTGGAACACTGTGATGACGGGCAGTGATTTGAAATCGGTTGCGGTGGTTGCCGATCAGTTCGGCAAATATCAGATCAGTTTTGAGCTCACTCAAAATGGAGCCAAAATATTTGGCGATTTTACCAGTAAAAATGTTGGCAAAATTCTGGGAATTGCCTTAGATAAAAAAGTGATTTCTTCTCCAAAAGTCGAATCTGCCATCACAGATGGCCGAGGGGTGATTTCAGGCAATTTTACTGCCGACAGTGCAAATGCGCTGGCCATTCAGTTGCGATATGGTTCTTTGCCGGTGTCGCTTAAAATTGTAGAAAGCCGGATTATTGGCCCTACTTTGGGGGCGGATTCACTTCAGAAGAGTATGTTGGCCGGTGCAATTGGCCTGTTAATTGTAATTTTATTCATGGTAATTTATTATCGCTTACCCGGTGCGGTGGCTACTCTGGCGATTATTTATTATGGCGTGATTACACTTGCGCTTTATAAACTGATCCCGGTGACGCTTACCCTTCCGGGTATTGCCGGGTTGCTTCTGTCAACCGGCGGGGCGCTGGATGCGAATATTCTCTTATTTGAACGGTTAAAAGAAGAACTGCGGGAAGGGAAGACAACCAAAGTCGCTTTTGATGTTGCGTGGAAGCGCGCCTGGTCTTCCATTCGCGATTCAAATATTGCAACCGTCATTACCAGTGTTATTTTGTTCTGGTTTGGGTCAACGTATGGCGCCAGTACTGTGAAAGGTTTTGCGGTGACGCTGGCGTTGGGTGTGGTAATCAGCGTGCTGAATGCAACATTTATTACGCGCGTATTGCTTTCATATGCTTTGGATATTTTCAAGACCGATGCAAACAAAGCAAAATGGTTTGGAATTTAGGAGAACAGCCATGTTTGATATTATTGGAAAACGATATATATTTTTGGCAATCTCTCTGCTCATTATTCTGCCTGGTCTGATTGTAATTGCCATCTGGGGGTTGCCTCTTTCACTTGATTTTGTAGGCGGGACGATGATGGAGATCAGTATTCCGGCAGAAACGCAGCCTGCACCGGGAGATATTGTTACCCTCTTCCAGGAAGCGGGAGTGCCGGATGCACAGGTTACAACGACCAGTCAATCTACCTATGTGATCAAATCATCTTTTATTAACGATGATATCCGTTCAGCGCTGACTGCCTCCATGACGAAAACCTTTGGAGTTGAGCCGGTTTTTATCAGCTATGACAGTGTTGGTCCTACCATTGGCCGTGAAGTTACCAGCCGTGCCGGTTTGGCGGTAGCGGTTGCCGCGATTGCTGTTATTCTTTTCATCACCTTTGCTTTTCGCGGAATCAAAAACTCTTTTCGTTATGGTGTTTGCGCTATCATCGCGATGGCGCATGATGTGCTGGTTGTGGTGAGTATTTCAGCGATCGGCGGGCATTTCCTGGGCTGGCAGATTGATTCGCTTTTCCTGACGGCGTTATTAACCGTGATCGGTTTTTCCGTTCAGGATAAGATTGTCGTTTTTGACCGAATTCGTGAGAATGCAAACATTTATCATCGGCTGCCGTTTGAAACTCTGGTGAATCACTCTGTTGTGCAGACGCTTCAGCGTTCGATTAATACCCAATTGATGACTTCTGAATTCATGCTGCTGGCGCTGGCTTTATTTGGCGGTGTCACGCTGCGCGAATTTGCCCTGATTTTATTAATTGGTTTGTTGATGGGTACCTATTCTTCAATTTTTATTGCCGCTCCCATCCTGGTGATCTGGGAAAAGAAAGAATGGCGCACCTGGTTTAAACGAAAACCAAAGATGGTTGAGATTGCCTGATTTTTCAGGAAGTTTTTAAAAAAAGGCATCCCCTGCTGTGTTCCGGCAGGGGATGTTTCTTTTCGGGGGAATCGGTGCTGTGATTTAACATGCGGCCCTGTTTTATAAGCGTGGCCGGGGAATCCTCCGTGTAGTTGCATTGCCATCCAATCCTGGCGTGGCGGGAACCTGACTCCGCGGTTACGGGGTATGCTTCTGCCGTGCGCAGGGATTGGTTGCAGGGCTGAAGGTTTTTCAGGTTGAGGTCAAAGAGCCACAGGTGATGATTTTAAGACAAGTCGTACGGGCGTGGGATTGGAGCCGTTGCCCTGTGGGGGAGCATTTTGTGCGGCGGGGAGGTGCGAGGGCCGCGATCAGGTTTCTGCCCTGCATCCGCATGGATTCCCACTCACAGCAGAAAGCATGAACTCGTAACCGGCGAGGTGCAGTCGCATTCTGTTTATCCCCCGCCGGATACAACACCTCACCGGGTAACGGCGGGATGTGGGCGTAACATTACTTTTTCTCTGTCAGTATGGCGCGAACGATTCGGCGCTGGTTGTAGTTTTCATGCGCCGAGTCGTAGTTTTCGCAGGTCATCAGCGTCAGCCAGTTCAGGGTTTCCTGTTTCAGCAGGGCATCGATATCATGCTCTGAAATGGTTTCGTTTGAGCGCACTTCGTAAATATAGATTCCGTCGACTGCCTCAAGGCTCAGTTGGTCTCCGTACTTCAGTGTTTTCAGATCTGCAAATGGGCCGGGCTGGTTGTCGGCGTTCCAGACATGCGCCGTGAGTACGGTATTTCCTGCCCAGGTCGGATAGGCGCTGCCTTCCAGCCAGCCGGCGTTTTCATTCAGCCAGGTCACATCCCAGTGATGGTTGCCGGTCATGGGTACGCCAACGATTGGCAGAGACAGGTTCAGGGTCGGAATATGCAGGGTTAATTGGCCAACCGGCTGATAGCGATTTGCTGTTGGCTGTTCAGGGATGAGGCTCTTTTCTCCAATCGCGAACCCGGTTTTCGGCAGTTTTGTGTCGACGCCGATATTGGACAGAGCACGGCGGTAGATATTTGAACACAGATTTGAGCTGAATCCTGGGTTGGGGTCAGACCATGGCGGGGCTGCGTTGCCAATGCCGCTGCTGAAATGCACGATATTCTGAATTTGGGCCCTGTTTGCCGTTCTGTTGTTTATCCTTACTCTGAAGCTGGATATCCGTATCCCGCCCGCAGGCAGGTTGATGCTATCCCATTGCAGAAAGCTGCCTTGTGCATTTGTTCCAATCTGTGCAGCGGGTGAGACTGAGCCGGGAACAAGCTCGGTTCCCGCCGGGAGGTAGTCTCGTTGTACAATGACCGCATCGGCGGTGCCGGTGTTCATTGCGATCAGGGTATAGGTAATTTCATCTTCCTCGGCGACCTCTTCTCCCATTTTATCGCTGCTGATTGAAAGACTGACCTGCGGTACGCCGCTGGCAACTCCGCTCGGATCAAACGGGTTGACGGCCGGGCTGGTCTGTCTTTCAGGATCAGGGGCATTGAGATCCAGCGCACTGGGGCCTCCGCTGTCATATCGGCCGGTGTTGTTGATAACCCGGGGCGTATCGCCGGCGGTCAACTCAACGCTGACACGGTAGCTGACACTGGCTGTGCCGCCTGCCGGAATCCCGGGGATATTCCATTGCACATAATCCACCCTGCTGCCGGCATCGGTATGTTCCTGTATACCGGCTGACCCGCTGACGGGTATATAGGCTGTTCCGGCCGGAATACGTCCGCGGAGGGTGACATTGTCTGCGGCTGTTCCGCCTGAATTTACTGCGGTAAGGGTATAGGTAATCTCATCTCCCGGTTTCACATAAGCATTCGGTCGGTTGCTGCTCATTTGTGTATAAATTACCGACGCTGCGGTGGGGGAGGAGCCTCCGATCAGGTTTTCAAGCTGCGGGGTGATCTGTGCCGGGTCCGGGCTGGTCAGAGACATGGGGACTGGATTGCCATTGTCAAACATGGCGAACAGGCGCAGCCGGTCTGCTTCTGAACGGGCGTTGGGGTTCACTTTTACGGTGAAGGAGAAGGTTGTGGTTGCTTCTGCCGCAATGCTGCCGGCATTCCACTGGATATAATCGGTCTGGCTGCCGGCTGTATGGACGTTCGCCGCCGGTTCAGAACTGACATAGCCTGCTCCGGCAGGTATACGACTGCGCAGGGTTACATTGGATGCAGGGCTGCCATGGTTGGTCAGCGTAAGTGTATAGCGAATGATGTCTCCCTGCATCAGGGTCTGCCCGATTTTATCGCTGCTGATTGCGGCGGCAATCAATGGTTTCTTTCCTGTCAGAGTTACGACCCATTGATATGGGTGGCTCGGCGAAGAAATATTGGTCGTTGAGGCTGTGTATGCTGCGGGATAACCGGTCGACGTGATCGTCTTTTCCCAGACAGAGGGAAACGCATACCATGCGGCCTGCCATGCGGCGATTTCGCAGGCATACTGGCCATGTGATCCCGCCGCAGCGCAGTTTCCAGTTTCCGGGGCGTCCGTCGAGTTCGAGCGCCGCATCTCTCGTCTGGTTTGGATCAAGCGGATCTGTTGCGGTCACGGTCAGCGTAATCGTTCCATTTGCGGGAGGCTCAGCCGGATCCCAGAAAACCCTGGCGCTGGCCGCAACCGGGGGCGCCATGTTGACCAGCCATTCGGTTGGTTTGGTGGCAATATTGGGACGACTGGCCGTTGCCGTATAGTTGTTGGGGGTCACCGGCGTTGCGGTGAGGCTGTTGCTCCATCCGGCGGGCAGAAGGTACCATGTGGCCTGCCATGCGGCGGTTTCGCAGACATAGGAGCCATCTGCTGCCAATGGGCTGCAGTCTCCGGGGGTTCCGTTGAGTGTTAGCTCCGCATTGTTCA
Source organism: uncultured Leptolinea sp. (assembly GCA_964511135.1). Lineage (GTDB taxonomy): Bacteria > Chloroflexota > Anaerolineae > Anaerolineales > Anaerolineaceae > UBA4782. Next base: position 25,772 of record CAZEEL010000018.1, read on the forward strand.
GTTTTACTTTGACGGCTGCTCCTGGGGGGGCGTCGGCCTGCGGGCTCCAGTCTGCCCTGGCGCTGGCCATTGCCGGGGGCGCCATTTTGACCAGCCATTCGGTTGGTTTGGTGGCAATATTGGGACGACTGGCCGTTGCCG
>CAZEEL010000018.1:26012-27197 GCA_964511135.1 uncultured Leptolinea sp.
GTCTCCGGGGGTTCCGTTGAGTGTTAGCTCCGCATTGTTCAGTTTTACTTTGACGCTTGCTCCTGCGGGGGCGGCCTGCGGGCTCCAGTCTGCCCTGGCGCTGGCCATTGCAGTCTCTGTCTCATACGCGCCCAGATCAAAGTTGAGTGTCTTACGGTAGATTCCGCGCTGGTCGGTTGCCAGGCCGTTTGAGGTGCCCTGCCCTTTTGCAGGAGAAGTATCGCCCAATGCCATGGTTGCTGTTAATCCGCCATTGCTGGCAAGCGGTTTGAGCTGTGGATTGCTTGTCAGCAATGCTGCAGAAGGGCAGCCGCTGCCGATCAGGTTCGTTTGTGAACCGGAAAAAGTCCCGGCAATCTGACAATCAGTTCCTGTTCCCCAGAGAATACTGTTATGGATGGTGGTAACCGAGCCGGTGTCAGAGTGCAGTCCATAGGAACCGGTATTGCCGGCCAAGGTGATGCTGCTGATGGATAAAATGCCAGATATGGGGGGGGTTGTGCCACTGTTGTTATTGTAAATTACCGCCCCGCCGGAGGTCGTGGTTGTATTGCCGGTGAAGGTGCTGTTGGTAATGGTGACAGCGCTGCCGGTTCCTCTGATTGCTCCTCCGGTGGTTTTGGCGGAGTTGCCGCTGAACAGGCTGTTTGAGATGTCTGAGGTTCCACTGTTGCCTGAATAGATAGCGCCTCCGTCTGCTCGGACAGAGTCGTTGGTTGTTTTATTTTCAGTAAAGCTGCAGCCTGTAACGGTGAGGCTTCCGCCTCTGTTTCGGATGGCCCCGCCTTCATCGGTTGAGGCGTTGCCGGTGAAGGCAATGCCGGTGATGGTCGCAGAGCTGTACTCGCCATTATAGATGGCTCCGCCTTCTCTCGTTTTCTCCGTGCCATTTCCGCCGTTTGATTCGAAGCGGGTGTTATTTTGGACGGTCAGGGTTGCGGAAGTTGCAGCAGCAGCGCCGACCGTATAAATGGCGCCGCCTCTTCCCCAGTTATTGGCCCGGTTCTCTTTGAACGATCCGCCATCAATGGTCAGGCGGCCGTTGCTGTTATAAATTGCGCCGCCGCCTCCGCCGGCTAAATGGTTGCCGTTTGTTGAGTTGCCGGTGAAGGCGCCGTTGGTAATGGTGATTGTTCCGGCAGCGTTATACACTGCGCCGCCGCTGTTTGCGGCGGAGTTGCCGGT
>CAZEEL010000019.1:0-26784 GCA_964511135.1 uncultured Leptolinea sp.
ATACGGATACAGGTTTTAAAGGGTTGTCACAATAAAGCAGTTTATCTGAAAAACATCTCGACTGATTAAAAAGATTACGTCCTTATAATAAAATAACAGACAAAATGGCGGCTGACCAGCCGCCATTTTGTCTGAATCAGTACAGAGCATGTACGAGCAGCAATCATACATAAAAAATATCCATTATAATAAACCCCTGAGTGTTTGAATCGATGAATGATTTTTTGGAGGAAGTATGAAAATAGATGAGCAGGTTTCTTTACTCATGCAGGGAACCGATTATGGAGATGAGCAGATCAGGAAAACGATGGCTGCTGAGTTGAAGGAACGGCTGATAGAAGCTGAAAAAGAAAAACGCCCTCTGCGTATTTACTGCGGCTATGATCCAACCAAAGCTGATTTACACCTGGGTCATACCATTACCATGCGCAAACTGCGCCAGTTTCAGGATCTTGGGCACGATGTAATTTTTCTGATTGGTAACTATACTTCACTGATTGGCGATCCGTCTGACAAAGACGGTTTGCGGCCAATTCTGACAACACAACAGGTAGAAGAAAATGCCCAGACTTATGCAGAGCAGGCTTTTCGTATTCTGGATAAAAGTAAAACAACCATTAAATACAATGCTGAATGGCTGTCTAAACTAAACCTGGCAGATTTAATTCAACTGGCTTCCAACTTCACTGTCCAGCAGTTTCTTGCCCGGGAAAACTTCCGTAAGCGTTGGGATCGTGGGGATGCTGTTTTTGTACATGAACTTTTTTACCCCATCCTGCAGGGGTATGATGCCCATGCTTTAAAAGCGGATGTTCAGGTGGGGGGAAGCGACCAGCTTTTTAATATTGTCACCGGCGGCCGTAAAATCATGCAATTCTTTGGGGAAAAACCGAATATCGCCATCATCCTGGCTATTCTTCCGGGAACAGATGGAGAGATTAAAATGAGCAAATCACTGGGCAATCATATTCCCATCAATACAGATGCCAATGATATGTATGGAAAATTAATGTCCGTGCCCGATAAAGCCATGCTTCTCTATTACCGGCTGGCAACCACTTTCCTGCCGGATGCGATTGACGAAATTGAAAAACAGCTTAAGGCTGGATCTATCCATCCGCGTGATGCAAAAATGAATATGGCCAACAATGTTGTGGCATCTTTTTATGGGCAGGAACAGGCTGATGAAGCGCAGCAGGCGTTTATCAATCTCTTTCAAAAGCATGTCATTCCTGATGAAATGCCTGAATTTACTGTTGAAAACCCACAACAAACCATTCTGGATATTCTGCTGGCGGCCAATCTGGTTGGCAGCCGCAGTGAAGGCCGGCGAATTGTAGATCAGCAGGGCGTAAAACTGAACGGAAACGTGATTACCGATGCGATGGCTCTTCTGCCGGAAAAAGGTGTTTTGCAGGCAGGCAAGCGCAAATTTGTTCGGCTTGTCTGATCCGGCTTTTTGCAAAAATTTACGATAAAGCACTTAAGCGCCATGCTGTTTTTTTACTGCATGGTGCTTTTTATCATGTCTGCGGCTATCTGCATCGCTTTTGCGGCGTTGTTTTCTTCGATCACCAGGGTTAAAACCAGTGGGGCGCCTTTCCATGCCGGAGCTGTTCCGGCAATCACCCAGGTAATTGGGCCCTCGGATGTGGAAGCAGAACCCACTGCCAGCCAATAGGCTTCACCTGCAACTGTCATCGCCTCGGCGACAGAATTTACTATGTCTGATGGATACGTGGACTGTGCTTTTTGGATGGGTAACACTACCCATCCTTCTGTGGGCGTATCGACTGCCATTGCCAGTAAAGGAGACGGGCGGTATCCATTGGCGCTGAAGGCTGAGGCAGCTAGCGCAACCTGTAAGGGGGTCACATAGAAGTTTGCTGATCCCAGGGCGGTTTTTTCCTGATCAGACAGCGCTTGAACATGGCTGACTTCTGCGGTTTCAAGCTGTAGATCCTGGGCCTGATCAAACCCCCATGTCTGATAAGCCGTACGCAGAGCGTTTATTCCCAATGCTTCTCCCAGCAGGATCGAGTTATTCGGGCATCCTGAGTGAACAGCGGCAGACCATGTATGATTGGATGGCGGAACAGCACAGGTAATTAATGAACCATCATGCATCCGATAATCCCATGTATTGGGAAGAGCCGGAAGCGGTTTGGCCGTTGACTGATAGCTGGTAAATAAGAAAGGAGCAAGTATTGTTCCTAATGGGTATTGACCCTGTGTTACCCGATTGATCAACCGTGCATTTTCGTCCTGTTTCCAGAATTCCCATTCTTCATTCAGTTGATTTGCATCAAAAGTTGGCTGAGAAGACATTGCGAATACTTCACCGCTTTTAGGATTTAACATGACCAGGGCGCCTTTATGGCTTTCCATCAACTGATCAGCCCGGGTTTGGATTTCGGAAGATAATGTCAAACGTACATCCAGTCCGGCGGGAGGTTGATTGTAGAGAAAGTTTTGCCAGAAAATGGTACTGCTGGGAATTCCTTTGAGACCTCTCAGATACAGATCTTCACTGGCTTCAATTCCCCCCTGCCCATATTTTGGATCAGAGTACCCCACGGTTGAACTCAGTGAGGAGTAAAGAAGCTCACGCTGATAAGCGCCGGCTTTTCCTGTGGTATGCGCCAACACCTGATTGTCTCGGTCTACGATCCTGCCCCGTTGGACATATAAATCATTGATTGCCCAGCGCGGGTTGTCAGTACGCGACAGCAGTTCATTGGATTTTCCAATTCCATAAAAGGCGTTTACCAAAGTTACTGCCAATAACCCGCCGAGCAGCCCGCCTGACAGTAAGCGATATGTAGCCGGATGTTCCAGCAGATAGATTCCTTCTCCGGACTGCCCGCTGATATACAGCAGGATCAACCCTGAAATAAATGCTACCAGCAGAGAAGACCCGCCATAGGAAACAAACGGGAGGGTAACCCCGGTTAATGGTAACAGGCGAAGATTGCCTGCCATGATTAAAATGGCCTGTAAACCAAAATAGACCGCAATGCCCCCGGATAAATACCGATAAAATGGCCGGCGGCTGTGGATGGAAGTGATCATTCCACGGATAATCAGCACGGCATACAACAGAATTAAAGTTGAAGTTCCAATCAGCCCCAATTCTTCACTGATGCTGGAAAAGATAAAGTCTGAGTGGGCTACTGGAACGACCCGTGGGTTGCCCAACCCCGGCCCGCTTCCAAAAACGCCTCCGCTGGCAACCGCAATTAATGATTGCACTACCTGATAGGAACTGCTCTCTGGATGCTTCCAGGGATTGATCCAGGTATCTATTCGGTTGCGAACCGGAGAAAGAAATATATAACTGGTAATGGCAGCAATCAATATGACAACTGCCCCGCTCAGTAAAATTCGCCGTTTGCCGATGGCCAGATAAAGGATGCTGAAATAGACCATGATGAAAATAATGGCAGTTCCCAGGTCTCGCTGTGCCAGTAAAAGTACGGTAGCGGCTATGATTAGAAGAAACGTGGGCGCCAGAATTTGAAAAAGGTCCAATGAAACAGACAGGTGCTCTGAAAGATAGGCTGACAGATAAACAATCAACAACAATTTTAAGATTTCTGAAGGCTGTAAATAAGCAAAACCAAAGGTCAGCCATAAACGGGGGCCGGTTCCTGACGGATAAATGCCAAACAAAAAGGTCAGCCCCATCAGGAGAAAACCTGCCAACAGCCAGACGTATTTATAACGTTTCAGCCAATCGATAAAGAACGAGAAACGCAATCCAACGCTGAACACGGCTGAGCCTGCCAACAGCCATATCGTCTGTCGAAAGCCAAAGCCCTGCAGTACCAGTTCCATGCTGTCCAGTCGCCAGATGGTTAATAACCCTATCCCGCTGAGCATGGCCATCACGGGCAGAATATAGGGATCACGTTCAGGGGCCAAACGTTGTGTCAGGCGATGCAACCAGATAAAATCTGCCAGCCAAACAATGCTTCCAATCCAATGAGCCCAACGGATAGAAGTTTCCCAGCTATGTGCACGCACAACAGGGGCCAGTGTCAGAATCAGGCTATAAATCAGAACTGTTCCGGCTGCCAGGGTCATTAAATGACTCTGAATCAAATCACGTTTCGTTGTTGCTGGAAATAAGGATTTCACTGTGGTAAGTATTTATCAATCAATAGTTTCAATTTCTCTTTTTCAGAACCTGAAATATACGCCGGGTTGGTAATAAATGCATTCTGAAGTGCATTCTGACAGTTACAGACGGCAGCCGGATCAAGTAACGATACCAGGTTTTCAATCGCTTTTTGCGCAGCAAGTGTATTTTTATTCAGAGTATTTACAACCATCTCAACACTTACCGGTTCTTCAGAAACATGCCATACATCATAATCTGTAACATGCACCATTGAGCTGTAACAGATTTCTGCTTCACGCGCCAGAAACGCTTCAGGTGCGCCGGTCATCCCGATCACAGAAATGCCCCAGGAACGGAAAAGATTGGATTCAGCCTGCGTTGAAAAACGCGGCCCCTCAATGGTAATTAAAGTGCTGTTAAGATGCACCTTTGTGTTTTCAACCGCGCTTACAGCCTGATGAACCAGATGAGATAAGTTTTTACAATAAGGTTCAGCTGTTCCAATATGAGCAACCAGCCCTGTCTCAAAAAACGAACGTTTGCGGTCTTTTGTGAAATCAATCAACTGATCCGGGATAACAATATGCCCCGGTGCAAAATCTTCACGCAGCGATCCGCAGGCACTGATCCCTACCAGATAACGGACACCGAGTTGTTTAAAAGCATAAATATTTGCCCGATAGTTAATGTCGCCAGGGCTGATCACATGCCCTGCACCATGACGCGCCAGGAAGGCTACTCTTTTTTCAGCCAGAGTTCCGATTACAATCGCGCTGGAAGGTTTTCCAAAAGGAGTATCTATCTCTACTGTTTCGTGACTGGTGAGGCCATCAAACTGGTAAAGTCCTGACCCTCCGATTATACCCAGAACAGGTTTTTCTTTCATCTTGACTCCTAAACTTGTCTTTGTTTCAATGCAAAACTTATTAAACTATAGCATATTCCTGGCGAGTCGACCAGAATAAGTATTCTGTTAACCCAACGGGCTGGAGCAGGATCGAAATGTATGGGTGCAGTTTAAAAGAAGTTGCCGGCAGGAGCATTTCCTGTGGTCTGGATTGGGCAGGGCAGGGCGGGGATGCTCCTATCCTGCTGTTGGCGGACAGGGTATGTTTTATGCGGATGTGCCGTCACAACAGGATTTCCAGGGGTGACTGGCATTCGTTACGGTTTGCCTGATTTTTCTGAAAAGGGGATATGCTGTCGAATTCATGGATTAAATAAAAACAGCGGTTTTGATGTTCGCAAAACCGCTGTTTGTCGGGGTGAAAAAACTAATTCTGGCGATTGCGACGGTTATTCCCCTGGCCGTCGCGGCGAAAATCCCGCCGGTTGTTTCCGCCTTCACGGCTTCCGCTGTTTCGGTCGCGAGAGTTGCTGCTGCCCGAGCGTGGCCGGTCGTGCGAAGCAGCTTCTTCAGGTGTCCAGCCTTCGAGAACAGCCTGACGGCTGAGTCGGATTTTTCCGTTCTCGTCAATGCCGGTTACCATAACGGTCAATTCTTCGCCCATATGCGCGATATCTTCAACGGTGTTTACCCGTTCGCTGTCCAGTTGTGATATATGTACCATTCCATCAACGCCTGGCAGTATTTGTACAAATGCTCCAAAGGATTCAATTCGTACTACTTTGCCGGTGTAGATATGGCCGATCTGGGCGCTTTCGGTCATGGCCAGAATACGATCGCGGGCCTGGCTTTCATCCAGTCCATTGACTGCTGAAATAAAAACGGTGCCATCATCGTCAATATCAATTTTGGTATGGGTTTCTTCCTGAAGAGCACGGATGTTTTTACCGCCGGGGCCAATCAGTGCGCCAATCTTATCCTGCGGGATCTTAATGGTCGTGATACGGGGCACATGTGATTTTAGTTCCGGGCGCGGGGCAGAAATCGTTTCGAGAATTTTTCCAAGGATAAAGTTTCGAGCGGTTTTGGCCTGCGACAGGGCGCCAGACATAATTTGTGAAGTGATTCCCTGAATTTTGATATCCATTTGCAGGGCAGTAATTCCTTCACTGGTTCCGGCTACTTTGAAGTCCATATCTCCCAGATGATCTTCTGCACCCTGGATATCTGTGAGAATGACATAGCGTTCGCCTTCTTTGATGAGCCCCATTGCGACCCCGGCTACCGGAGCTTTAATGGGCACACCGGTATCCATCAGCGCCAGGGTTGACCCGCAGACCGATGCCATAGAACTGGAACCGTTCGATGACATGACCTCAGAAACCAGTCGCATGGTATAGGGGAATTCTTCTTCAGTGGGGAGGACGGGTATTAAAGCCCGTTCAGCCAGGGCTCCGTGACCTACCTCGCGTCGGCTTTGGCCGCCCAGCCGTTTGACTTCGCCGGTTGAATAGGGAGGAAAGTTATAGTGGTGCATATAGCGCTTGGAGTCAATCGGAGATAAGCTGTCGATCTCCTGCGCCTCTTTGGGAGTTCCCAGTGTCGCCAGGGTTAATACCTGGGTTTCACCGCGGGTGAACAGGCCTGACCCATGTGCGCGGGGTGAATAACCTACTTTGCACCAGATTGGGCGAATCTCGTCCAGACTGCGTCCGTCCGGTCGTTTGGATTCATTTACAATACGGCTTCGTACTGCCCGTTTCATGGCTTCATGAAAGGCCTCTTTGGTTTTGGCGGCGCTGTCTTCATTTTCAGGATTGGTGAATGCTGATATCGCCTGGGCTTCCAGTTCAGCCATTGCCGTGTTGAATTCTTCTTTACTGAGGGGAGCATTCAGTTTATCTTTGATTTGAGCTCCAAACTGTTCAATGACCTGATCAACCAGGGTCTGATCCATCGAAAAGAGTTTAACTTCTCTTTTGGGCTTTCCAATTTCAGCACCCATTTTTATTTGCAGCTCAATAATGGGTTGCAGTGACCGGTGACCGAACATTAATGCTTCGACCATGTCGTCTTCATTAACTTCATTGGCTCCGCATTCCACCATCAGTATGGCATCCCGGGTGCCGGCAATTCGCAGATCAAGATCCGATTGTTCTATTTGAGCATAGGTAGGGTTTACCACCCAATTTCCGTCTATTCTGCCAATGCGCACACAACCAACCGGCCCATTCCAGGGAATGTCAGAAATGGTCAGCGCGGCAGAGGCGGCATTGACGGCCAAAATATCGAGGGGTGTTTCCGGGTCTGCAGACAATGCCGACATAATGACCTGTACTTCATTGCGCATATCTGCTGAAAAAAGAGGGCGAAGCGGTCGGTCGGTTAAGCGTGCAGTCAGAATTGCATCACCGGAAGGTCTTCCTTCGCGGCGGAAGTAGGAACCGGGAATTCGCCCCCCCGCGTACAGTTTTTCTTCGTATTCTACGGTGAGCGGAAAGAAGTCCTGGCTTTCTTTGGGTTCGCTGCCCATGGTAGCAGCAGCAAACAGGATTGAATCAGCCACGCGGACGGTTACAGCTCCGCCGGCCTGGGCAGCCAGTATGCCTGTTTCAATTGTAAACGGATGACCACCGACATCGGTGGTATAAATTCTGGGTTCAGAGTTCATAAAAAAATCCCTTATATAGAATTGTAAACTCCGCCTGATCAGGGACTGAAAACAAGCCATGACAGGGTGTCATGGTTTCTTTTCAATTCCCAACAGGCGGGTGAGAGGGGAGAACGGCAGGTTATAAAAACGCAACCAGAAAAATGTTGTTATACCGAAACTCCCCCTGCGATGTGATGGTTACTTTTGGCGTAAGCTCAGACTTTCAACCAGCGCTTTATAGCCGGTGAAATTCTTCTTGCGTAAATAGGCCAGTAAGCGTCGTCGCTGACCGACCAGCCGCAACAGCCCGCGACGGGTTGATTCATCATGAGTATGAATCCGCAGATGTTCGGTGAGTTCTTTAATGCGATAGGTGAGAACTGCAATTTGAACTTCTGTGGAACCCGTATCGCCTTCATGGGTTTTGTACTTGTTAATGATCTCGTTTTTTTGTTCTTTGTTCATGACGTCTGCTTTCTCCATTATATATTGTGCAGGTCTCCTTAACGCAAGCTGATGCCGGCGTGAGGACCAGTCAGGTATGGATTATACTATAAATCAACGGATACCCGTAAAAAACATGGTGCACTCAGTGTCCCTGAAAATACAGGGTTTGCAGGTAGATATTGTTGGTTTCATTTGCTTCCTGCACTGCATTGACGGGATCTACAACAACTTTTGCTTTCATTTTTCCGCTGGCGTACCAGGAGTTATACGTCATGTTGCAGTTCAGTGTCATGCTGGTTTGCGGCGCCAGAAGGTTAACATCCCATGCGCAGTCGCGTAAAGCGAATGTTTCAGCTCCCCAAAATTCCACATCAAAATCTTTGGCGGCTGTCTGACCTGCGTTATAAATAACGACGCTCACGCTGGTATTGACTTTATCCTGAACCGGATTGCCATTGTTGATTGATAAGCTTGAAACGATCAAATCCGGGTCGCCAACGACGGAAGGCTGTCCGCTGGTTGTGATTATTACACTTAAGGCAGAATTGCCTGGCCCCATCCCAAAGATGGTTCCGGTATCGGATTTCAGTTTGAAATAACCGGTGAAAGAACCGGAGTTTGTCGGGCTGGTCAGCTGAACAGAAACATCAATGGTTGCGCCTGGGTAGACCTGGTTGGGAAGATTGATGGCGGCCGGAGCTCCCATTTGCTCGCCGCCTGTAAATATTAATTGATAGGATGTGTTCCATGTACAGGTACCTGAATTGGTAAAACGCCAGGTTTTGATAAAAGTATTGTTGGCCGCCATTTGCATTCCGTCAGGGATGGTAACATCTGCCACGAATGTAGCCATGTTACAGGGTATTTGTACAACGGTCTGGCCTGGAAGCGGGCTGCTGGTTGGGGCGGGTGTTAAAGTGGGGATGGTGGTTGTTGCTTCCTGCAAAGGCGGGTTGGTCGGCTGTTGTGATGAGGTGGTAGCCGTTAAATTTGCTTCTATTGTTTGGAATATCGCTGTCTGCATGGAAGTCTTACTCTGTTCCGTCAACCCGGATGTAAGGCAACTCAGACAAATCAGAATGGACATGACAGACACTGTCACAGGAATTAGTGTTTTTCTCATCGTTTCCCTCTTTAACTGTAGCGAGCAAGCTGGAATAAAATCTATAGTCAGATTATACGCTTCATTCTGGCGGATAGCAACGGCTGATTGTTGGCTCAACTGTCAGGCACTGTCAGGCTCAGCTTGACCGCCTTTTTTGCCTATGTTATGATGAAAAAAAGGTAACAAATGAAAGAAGAAAACACCGATAATCGTTCTGAAGAATTTGCGTTGGAAGAGCCTGCTGAAAAAAGTCAGGTTGATCTTTCAGCGGGAATGACCAACCATCCATTGATTGCTTTTTGGAATACACTCACCCATTTTGGGTTGGGCGAAGCCAGTATGCGAATAGGGACTGCGATCATATCGATTGTGTTTATTCTTATTGCGGCTCTGGTTCTGAAAACTGTTTTATCAGGAATGGATCAGCGTTCTGGTGAGATGAAAAATTCGTCTGAGACGGGTTTGGTAGCGTTGCCAACGGTCGAATCGTTGAATGCCGGCGGTCTGTATTCAGAATACAGTTTAATTGACAGCTTTGGTATTGCGCGGTTAACGGAAGGGCATACGATTATTCCTGCCAGACCACGCACTGAAGTTATAAAATATACGGTGGTAGAAGGCGATACAGTTTTTGGGATTGCTCAAAAATTTAATTTACGCCCGGAAACTATTTTATGGGGAAATTATTATGTTTTGATTGATGATCCTCATCGGCTGAAACCGGGTCAGGAATTGAATATTTTACCGGTGGATGGGGTTTATTATGAATGGCATCAGGGTGATGGTCTGAATGGTGTTTCGCAGGGATATGGGGTCAGCCCTGAAGCGATTGTCAGCTGTCCTGGAAATCATCTTTCTATGGAAACTGTTGGTGATTTTGCAGCGCCCAATATTGAGCCGGGTACCTGGATTATTGTTCCCGGCGGAACACGCGGATTTGTTTCCTGGAGCGCGCCAAGGATTTCGCGAACCAACCCGGCGGTAGCGCATCAGTTTGGTCCGGGGGCGTGTGAGGCGGTGATGGATGGCCCTATCGGTACCGGTTCGTATATCTTCCCAACCGATAATCCATATGTTTCCGGCTATGATTTTTCTCCTTCAACGAACCACAGAGCGGTTGATTTTGGAGGCCAGTTGGGTGTTCCTGTGTATGCTTCTGATTCAGGGGTGGTGGTGTATGCCGGTTGGAATGATTATGGATATGGCAATATGGTGGTGGTTGATCATGGATCTGACTGGCAGACATTGTATGCTCATTTAAGTGCCTTGAATGTCGCCTGCGGTTCTTATGTCTATCAGGGAGACACGATCGGTTTTTTGGGTTCAACCGGTAATTCCAGCGGACCGCATCTTCATTTTGAAATTATGAGCGGTGCGTATGGCCGGGTAAACCCACATGATTTTCTTCATTAAGGACAACGTTATTGTAAGCAAAGTTACCGGATGTGAGGATGGATGGATGGTTTAAAAAAGCCGACCGGCCAGTTGTTTATTGTTGCAACTCCAATTGGGAATTATGCTGATATTACCCTGCGAGCTTTAGAGGTTCTTAAAGCAGCCGATGTCATTCTCTGTGAAGAAAGGCGCGAGGGAACGACGCTGCTCAGGAAACTGGGTATCGAACCAAAAAGAATCCTTCTGCTTAATGAACATAATGAACCGTCGTCCTCAGAAGAAGCCCTCTCTTTGTTATCCGAAGGGCTGCATCTGGCTTTAATTTCTGATTGCGGCACCCCTGTGTTTGCTGACCCTGGGGCCTGTCTGATTCGAAAAACCCGCGAAGCGGGTATAAAAGTTGTTCCTGTTCCAGGGGCTTCTTCTCTGATGACCATGTTTTCTGTATTGGATTATCGGCTGGAGCGTTTTTATTTTGCCGGTTTTCTTCCCCGTGATTCTGAGAGCTCCAGACGCAGACTGAATCAGTTAAAAAATATGAAAGATCCGATTGTTTTAATGGACACACCCTATCGCCTGAAAAAATTACTCGCAGAAGCGGTTTTGATCTTTGGAGAAAACCGAAACGCTACTTTGGGGTTTAATCTGACCTTACCTGATGAGCAGATCTGCCGCGGTACGTTGAGGGAGCTTCAACAGCAATCCGGTGAAAAAAAAGGCGAATTTATTTTGGTGGTTGACGGAGTTGTACGATAAATGGTTTTCACGAAAATGGATGTGAAGGCTTAAAAGTTTTCTGGTACAATGCGCTGAGGTTCGTATGATGAAACGTATTCAATTTTCCTCAGTTACTCGTTGGCTTTCGTTATTCGTCGTGATGTTTGCAGTGATGCTTACGGCGGTTCAGCTCATTCGGTACAGTCGGATACGGGAAAAGCTTCCTTCCGGAATGGTTATTGCCGATGTGCCGGTTGGCGGGTTAACGAACCAACAGGCTGCCGACCGATTGCAGCAGGCTTACGGCATTTCCATCGAGTTACATTATCTTGATGCGGCCATTCAGGTAAAACCCGCTCTTTTGGGATTTCATATGAATATTCCATCGATGATTGCTGCAGCAGATCTCCAGCGGGTCAGTCAACCGTTCTGGACAGGTTTTTGGCAGTATTTATGGAATAAACTTCCTGTTCCGACGCCTGTTCCGTTGCTGGCAACTGTTTCTGAAGATCAGTTGCGGGTTTATTTACAGACTGAAATCTCTTCCCGTTATGATATTGCGCCTTCTCCGGCAAAACCTGTCCCAGGTACATCTGCTTTTCTGCCGGGCGAGCCGGGAACCAAACTGAACATTGAGCGATCTATTCCTTTGGTTGTAACGGCATTAAAGTCAGCGCAATCACGGGTGGTAAACCTCACTTTATCTCAGGTAGGGTCATCCCGTCCATCGATTGAGAATCTCCAGGTATTAATTCAACAAATTATTGACGCTGATGGCTTTAATGGGCTGATCGAAATGTATGTGTTGGATTTAAGTTCAGGGGATGATCTTTATTTTGCGTACAACAATCACAAAACAGTTCAGCCTGGGGTTGCTTTTACTGCTGCGAGTACCATTAAAATCCCCATCATGGTGTCAACCTATAAAAGGGCAAATGATCCAATCAGTGAGGGGATTTTAACCAACCTGGAATTGATGATTGTTCGTTCTGCGAATACTTCTTCTGATTACCTGATGGAAAATGTGATGGATGCAAACCTGGGTCCGCTCATGGTTACAGAAGATATGCAGCAAATTGGTCTGGAATCAACCTTTATTGCCGGATATTTTTACGATGGCGCTCCCTTGCTGCAAAACTTTAAAACTCCTGCCAATTCAAGAGAGGATATTAATACCAACCCGGATCGTTATAATCAAACCACTGCTCTGGATATGGGAATGCTTTTAAAAGGTATCTATGATTGCGCTGAACAAAAAGGCGGGGCATTGATTGCTGCTTATCAGGGAGCCGTTACGCCGCAGGAATGTAAGACGATGATCGAGACACTGAATCAGGATCGGATTGGGGTGTTGCTGCAGGCGGGTTTGCCGGATGGCACCAAATTTGCACATAAACATGGTTGGACATCTCCTCCTCCGGAGGGCGTTATCAAACAGATTTCAGATACCGGCATTGTCTTTTCGCCTGGCGGGAATTATGTGGTTACCTTTTTCCAGGCCAGTTCGGATCAGATCGTTTTTACAACCAATGACTTTCTGGTAGGTAAAATCAGCGAGGCGATTTACAACTTTTTTAATGTAACCCATAAATGAATCTGGTGTTGGCACAGGCTGTAATGATGGGTTTCTTCTTCATTAACTTCTGTGGCTTGCTGTAACGCTGATGCGTAAAGCCCTGGTGTGCGATGACCCGGGCCTGAGACGCTTGTTCTACAGGTTGCGAGGTGCGTATGTCAGAATTAATGGTACGAATTGAGCCATACAAGGAAATCATACTGTATGGCTTGTGGAGAAAGGCGAATGACAAAACAGTTGCAAAAGATATTACGGATTTGTCGTCAACGTATCATCAGGTAACTGCTACACAACACGGCGCCGTTTTGCCGTTTTTTGTACTTTCCAGAAATTACCATCCAGACAGCCAGGATTTCGAATTATATATTGGAAGTCTTACGCCAGGTGTGTCTTTGGAAAAGCTGGTCTTACCGGAAGGACAATATGCAGTCATAACGGTTAAGCCGAAATTTGGCTTTTTGTGGGGATTGGCAGTGGGAGAGGCCAAACGTTATTTTTATACCCAATGGTTGCCGGCCAGCACCTGTCAGGCTGAAAATATGGAGTATGAATATCATTCCGAAAAGAGTATTGGAAGAAATCCAACGGTGGATGTTGTTTTTTTCATCAAAGAGCAAACAAGATCTGCCTGATTTACTTCAGAATTGACCATTCTTCGCTGTTGAGACGTGGGGTTTTATCCGGACAATGCCGCCGAGGATATCGCCGGGGGCATACCTGTCTCAGATATTTTCATCCTGGCGAACGAGCGCAGGGTAGAAGCCATGCATGCGTATGTCGTACATGCGTAAAAACAGGCTTTCTGTATTCGGGTTATAATTAGTTTCACGTTTTTACCGGGTACCACGAATAAAACCGGTAACAGGAGAGTAAAAAAATGAAAAAACATATGAGTTTCATATTGGCAGCGGCAGTTCTGTCGTTGCTTATTGCGAGCTGCGGCGCTAAGCCGGCTGAAAAAGCAGACCCTATGTTGGTTTATACTCAGGCAGCAGAAACGGTTTCGTTTCAATTAACTTCTACGGCGTTGTTTCTCCCTGCGGCTACTGAAACGCCTGTCCCAACATCTACACCAGAGGCTACGGCAACGGAAGTTCCGGCAACGGCTACGCAGCCTGCTGTTCAGCCGACGGTTGTTGCGCAACCTGTTCAACCGCCGACTGCTACACCGGTTATTCAACAATCGGGTGATGCTGCACGCTGGGACTCGCAAAGCCCTGTTGATGGCACTTCAATGGGCACGGGCGTTGAATTTCAATTTATGGTGAGTATGCTGAATACCGGTTCTACTACATGGACGAATAAATATCAGATGACGTATACAGGCGGAACCTCACTTTCCGGCGCAACTGCTTTTCCATGCAGCCGGGCATCGACCAAACCCGGGGAAAAATGTGATTTTTATCTGGCGGCCAAGTCTCCTATGGATCCTGGAAAGCATACTGCCCGTTACTGGCTGGTTAATGCTCAGGGAGTGAAAATTCCGGGAGGAGAAGTGTACTTTAATTTTGAGGTTAAATAGGAGATCCTGGCAGTCTATGGAAACGGTTATTCATCATCAGGATTTGCAAATGAATCAAAATGGGATATCCCATGCATTTAAATGGAATGCACGTGTCATCGTAACTCTTGTAATTATTGTTTTCGCTTTGGTCTCGCGGTTTGCCATGCTGGGAACGCGTACCATGAGCCATGATGAAGTTAATCATGTGGTTCCGTCTTATGAGTTATCTCAGGGCAGAGGGTATTCGCATAACCCGGTTACGCATGGGCCTTTTCAGTTTCATATTGTTGCACTTACATATTTCCTTTTTGGCGATACTGATTTTACCTCCAGGATGCCGGCTGCAATTTTCAGTGTAGCGGCAATCCTTTTCATTCTCTTTGGGATGAAACGGTATTTAGGGTCTACCGGCGCTATGGCAGCGGCGGTTCTTTTTCTGATCTCTCCATATATGCTTTTTTATGGGCGATACACCCGGAATGAGGCATTTATTGAATTAATTGGAGTGCTTCTTATCTATTCTGTCTTACGCTATCTTGAAAAAGGAGATCTGCTTTCTCTGTTCCTTTTTACGATTTCTAATGCTTTGCACTTCACCATTAAAGAAACTGCTTATATTTATGCCGCAGAAACCATGATCTTTTTGACGATTCTGCTGTTGGACCAGTTAACCAGAGAAAAATGGTCAAGCCTTCGCAAGCGGAACATGTTTATTTACCTGGTATTGGCCATGTTGATGAGTTTGGGGGTTACGCTGGTATTGGCTGTTATGAATGCCAAAAGTCCGGAGGCTGCGGCGGTTCCTGCAAATGCCTCTCTGATCCTGACCGGCGAAATCATTGCGTTGGGGGCTACCATTCTATTGGGGCTTACGGCTCTTATTCTGGTAGTTCGTTCTCTGGGCTGGCTAAACATCAAAAAGCTGCGCAGTTTTAATCTGCTGTTCTTATTGTTCAGTCTGGTACTTCCTTTGCTCAGTGCATTTCCCCTGAAAATACTGGGTTTTAATCCTACCGATTATTCGAGCCCTGCTATTATCCGCTCTGGAATTACGATCATTATTACATTTACCGTTGCTGTTGTTCTGGGAATATGGTGGAACCGTAGTCTCTGGATTCCCCAGGCGATGGTTTTTTATGCTGTGTTTGTTGTTTTTTACACAACATTTTTTACCAACGGGTCCGGCTTTTTTACCGGTATTTTGGGCGCATTGGGATATTGGCTGGAACAGCAGGGGGTAAACCGGGGGACTCAGCCCTGGTATTACTATGCTTTTTTACAGATTCCATTTTATGAATACCTGGCCGTTTTTGGAACCCTTATCGCTGCTTTTTTTGGAATAAAATATCGAAAATTCAGCCAGCGGGTTGGGTATGAGCCGTCGGCCATTGAACCGGTTTTAACTTCATCGGCTGATAGTTCTTTGTCAGATGATTCAGAAAATCATGATGCTGAATACCTGTTGTCTGATGATGGTGTTCAGGAAAAATCAGACGGCGAAGAGGTTTTGATCTGTGACCTGAAGATTGAGGAAGACGGTGTTCAGGCTTCTGAAGATAAGGAATTGGAAGAGGATATCTCATCCAGTGATCCGCAAAGATTACCGGTTCTGGCTTACCTGATTTTTCTGGGAATCATCAGTTTAATTGCTTTTACCATGGCAGGTGAAAAAATGCCCTGGCTGACGGTGCATATTGCTTTGCCGTTGTTACTTTCAGCCGGTTGGGGCATTGGGTATTTGATTGACAGCATTCCCTGGAAAGAAATCATTCCGATACGCCTGGTTATCAATTTGCTGGTGATGGTGGTTATGATCACCAGTTTTTCGGGGGTGATTCGGTCTTTGTTTGGCGTTCACACGCCATTCAGCGGGAAAAGTCTGGAACAGCTTCAGGCAACTGCAACGTTCATTCTGTCTTTGATTGTTTTTGCCGGAAGTACCTTTTTACTTCTGCGCTTTGAGAAACAATGGGCATGGCCTCACGCGGGTTCATTAACTGTGTTGGGCATTACGGCTTGTTTGGGGGTGCTGACAGCCCGGGCCGCTTATCAGGCGTCATTTATCAATTATGAGTATGCGACTGAATTTTTGGTTTATGCTCATGCCGCTACCGGGCCAAAAGAAATTCTGGCGCAGGTCGAGGAGATTTCTCAGCGAACAACCGGCGGTTATGATTTAAAAATTGCTTTTGATGATGAAGCCCGCTATCCATATTGGTGGTATGCCAGAAAATATCCCAACCGAAAAGATTTTAATAAAGAACCAGGCCGTGATCTTCTGGAGTATCCGGTGATTATTACCGGCGGAAATACAACCAAAGTTGACTCAATTGTTCGTGATCAATATGTGTTTTATCAATATAAACGGTTATGGTGGCCGATTGAAGATTACAACCGCATTGGTTTTTCGCAGGTATGGAAAGCGGTAAAGAATCCTGAAATGCGGTCAGCTCTGTTTCAAATATGGTTCAATCGTAACTATGAGCCCTATGCTGCATTGAAAAAACGTACCAATTTAACATTATCTTCCTGGCAGCCATCCAATGATATGCGTATGTATATCCGAAAGGATATCGCAGCAAAAATATGGAATTACGGGGTGTCACCCAGTGTTCCGACGCAGGAAGTAAGCGACCCGTATGCCAAAAGTATGAAAGATTTTAAGTTGGATGTTGTTATTGACGGTGCAAATTCTCCTGCAGTGTCCATGCAGGGCCCTCATGGGGTTGCCTTTGCGCCTGATGGCAGTCTTTATATTTCTGACAGCCGAAATAATCGAATTTTACATTTCAGCTCCGGCGGAGAGTTCATGCATCAATGGGGTATTCTTTCGGACAGTGAACCGGCGGAAATGGGAACTTTCAGAGAGCCCTGGGGGATTGCCGTTGCTTCTGATGGCAGTGTTTTGGTGGCAGATACCTGGAATCATCGGATTCAGCGGTTTAATGCGGATGGCAGGTTTTTAAATGGCTGGGGATATTTTGGACAGGCAGAAAAACCGGATGGATTCTGGGGCCCCCGCGATATTGTTATTGATTCACAAAATCGGGTATATATCAGTGATACCGGCAACAAGCGAATTGCTGTTTTTACCCTGGAGGGAAAGTTTATTACCCAGTTTGGTGTTGGCGGTATGGAATTGGGTCAAATGGATGAACCGGTTGGTTTGGCGCTGGACAGTAAGGGGAACGTGTATGTTGCTGATACCTGGAATCAGCGGGTGCAGGTTTTTCAGCCTGATGAAAATGGGCTGGTGTTTACCGCTGTTCGTGAATGGCCGGTTGCCGGCTGGCGGGGGCAGTCTTTGGAAAATAAACCATTCCTTTCGATTGATTCGAAAGATCAGGTGTATGTGGCTGACCCGGAAGGTTTTCGTATACTGGTATTTGATTCTCAGGGAAAGTTTTTGTATGGGTTCGGCCAGTATTCTCCCGATTTGGATGGTTTTGGCCAGGCGGGCGGGGTTGAAATTGCGCCGGATGATTCTGTTTGGGTTGCCGATTCATTCAATAATCGGGTTGTTAAAGTTCACTCACTTCCATAAAAAAAGAATAAAAAGATCTGTTTTTGGGCTGATCTTCTGAAAGACAAATTCCCCCAATGTAAAGAATGGTTTTGAACCTTCTCTGCATTGGGGGAATTGAGATTTCCTGTTGGCTGGGCTAACCGATCACGAAAGATGTTTTATATGCTTAAATCATCAACCGGAAATATTGTAAAATTCTCTGAAAGATGCCTGAGTCAGTCATCTTTCAGCAGGGTGTCCAGCGCAAAGCTGACAACGGATACGATCAGGGCGCCTGAAAATGCCGGAATAAACCCATTGACTGTGAAGCCAAAATTAAACCATGTACCGATTTGACCCACTGTTACAAACAACAGGGTATTAATGATTAAAAGTCCGAAGCCCAGGGTGAGAACGATGAAGGGGCAGCCTGCAACAACGAGAACCGGTTTGAGTATGGCATTCACGGCGCCAAATATTAAAGCCAATACCAGGAATCCGACCCAGCTGGTATCCTGAAAATGGATACCATGATTCTGCATGAGATACATGGCCGCATAAAATGCGACAGAATTTATGATAAGACGTAAAAAGAACTTTTTCATCTGAATATATTCCTCCTTCTCTTATATACGGAAAGTACCTTAAAAAGTTCTAAAACATGATGAGGAATCATTTAATATAATAATCGCTTCATCCAGATTAATGAATGATTGCAGTAGAAGCCATGCTTTTCAAAAGCAGCCCGGGATTGGAAAGCCGGAAAGTTGATTTGAAGCGGGCGTGTGATGTCATAGTCTTCCCGAAGATGTTGCAGAAGGGCGTGCGTGACAGAAATATCAGAGGGATTTTCCATCGCCAGCCACAGGAAATCTTTATAGGAATTACCTTTTTCGAGGGTGGCAAATCCTTTGGGTGTTCCTTCCTGATGCGTGCACCAGTGTTCCTGATCTTTATTTTTTAACCATTGCTTTATTCTGGAGATTAAACCGGGTTGCAGCCGGGGTATATCAAACTGTAAATTCCAGCAAATATCGGGAGGATATATGGCTTCCAGCCAGTTTTTTTGAACAGGCCAGTCCTGATTTGTGCGGAGGCTGATTTCATGGGTGTTATCTGCGGTGTTATCTGCAGGACTGGAATCTCTGGCAGGGGCGGGTTCCAGCGTCCAGGTATCTCTTTGTATCACGGATATAAACCCCAGCTTTTGGTAGAGGCGCTGTGCAGCCGGATTGTCATCGCGTACCTGGAGCCAAACCTCCTGAAATCCATTTTTACGGCATGACTCGAGGCTGTGCAGGGTAAGCGCTTCAGCAATTCCATGGTTGCGGTGCTCCGGGTAGACGGCAACATTTGCAATTAACATGTATGGCTGCAGGCGGTAAAGAAAAGGAATGAGCGAAAGATTACCGGCTATCTGACCTGCTTCTTCCCAGACAAAACCATTCAGCGGGTATGGAACTTGCTCCCTGTTCTGCCATGCAGCAGCTTCCCGCAACTGGCGGACGAAATTATAGCCTTCCTCGTCCAGTGTGTCTGAAAAGCAGGTTTCAATGATGGCTGCCACTGCAGTCAGGTCTTTTGGTGACTGTAACGGCCGAATATGCGGGTCATTTGAAAGCGGGTGGCTGTTCACATGAATATTTTACCTTCTTATGCAACTCTTATAGGTGTTTTATACAATATTACTGATGAAATAACGATTATTTACAGGATGCAGATGCTATAATTTCTAAGGCAAATCTTTTAAGTACGATAATGATCAGCTTAATATAAGGATAAACATTATGATGCGATTTGATCGTTTTACCGAAAGAGCTCAGGAAGCAGCTCAGCGGGCGGCGGAAATCATTCAGCGCTATGGACATAACCAGATTGATACAGAGCATATTCTTTTGGCTTTGATTGAACAGCCTCAGGGAATGGTTACCCAGATTTTAGAATTGCTCAATGCAGACCCAAACATGTTAATGGAAAGGTTGGATTATATTCTTCGTACCAGCCCCAAAGCCGGAATTTATGGCAGCGGGCCAGGCCAGATATTCATAACGCCCGGAGTGAAGCGGGTGATTGATTTAGCCAATGAAGAAGCCAGCCGTTTAAAAGACGAGTATATTTCTACTGAACATATCTTTTTGGCTGTCTTGATGGAACGCAATACACCTTCAGCCAGATTGCTGGAAAGCGCCGGAATAAATCGTGAACGGGTGAATGATGCGATTGTGCAGTTGCGTGGCGGGCAGCGGGTCACTGATCCTCAGGCTGAAGTACGCTATCGAACGTTAGAGAAATACTCCCGCGATTTAACCGTACAGGCTCGTGAAGGAAAACTGGACCCGGTCATTGGGCGGGATAAAGAAATTCAACGGGTGATGCAGATTTTATCGCGCCGAACAAAAAATAATCCGGTGCTGATTGGGGAAGCCGGGGTCGGAAAAACAGCGATTATTGAGGGGCTGGCTGATAAAATTGCGCGCGATGATGTGCCGGAAATCTTAAGCGGCAAGCGGGTCGTTTCTCTGGACCTGGGCGCCATGATTGCCGGTACCCGTTTTCGCGGCGAATTTGAAGAACGCTTAAAGGCGGCCATTTCGGAAGTTCAGAAATCAGGCGGTGAAATCATTCTGTTCATTGATGAGCTGCATACGGTGGTAGGCGCCGGAGCGGCGCAGGGGGCTATGGATGCTTCCAATATGCTCAAACCGGCTTTGGCTCGGGGTGAGCTGCAATGTGTAGGGGCTACCACACTGGACGAGTATCATAAATATATTGAAAAAGATACTGCCCTGGAGCGGCGGTTTGCGCCGGTTTATGTGGAAGAGCCTACGGTTGAAGATACGATTGAAATGCTGCATGGCATACGTGACAAATATGAAGCCCATCACAAAGTTCATTTTTCAGACTCAGCGCTTGTTTCGGCAGTTAAACTTTCTTCACGCTATGTGACTGATCGCCGGCTGCCGGATAAAGCGATTGATCTCATTGATGAAGCGGCGGCCAAACTGAGAGTGGCTTTGTATTCTTTACCGGATGGGTTACGCAGGAAAAAGAATGAAATTGAGCGCCTGGTTTCAGAAGAAGAACAGGCTGGTATTGAAAGAGATTATGAACGGGCAGCCCGCAAGAAAGCTGAAAGGTTGCGTATAGAAGAAGAATTCAGGAATGAACGCAACCAATGGGAAGATGAGCATAAACTGGATGAAATCGTCGATGAAGGCGATATTGCTCAGGTTGTTGCCCAGTGGACGGGGATTCCGGTTTCTCAGATGATGGAATCAGAATCGGAGCGCCTGCTTCATATGGAAGAAAGAATTCATGAACGAATCATTGGACAGAAAGAGGCCATCCAGGCCATTGCGGATGCTATCCGGCGTTCACGTTCAGGTCTGAAAGACCCAAAACGCCCGATCGGTTCTTTCATTTTCATTGGCCCTTCGGGGGTTGGAAAAACCGAGCTGGCGAAAGCGCTGGCAGAATTTATGTTTGATGATGAAGATGCTTTAATTCGTTTGGATATGAGCGAATATCGCGAACAGCATACGGCTTCAAGAATGTTTGGTGCGCCTCCGGGGTATGTGGGGTATGAAGAGGGCGGTCAATTAACCGAGGCAGTTCGGCGCCGTCCTTACCGGGTCATTTTGTTTGACGAAATTGAAAAAGCACATCCCGAAGTTTGGAATTCTTTGCTGCAGATTTTGGATGATGGCCGCCTGACGGATGGGCAGGGGCAGGTGGTTGACTTCAGAAATACTGTTTTAATCATGACCAGTAATCTGGGAACAGAATTTGTAAAACAGGGCGGCACCCTCGGCTTTCTGCAAACTTCAGGGAATGCCGAAGCACGCCAGGAGCATGACAAAATTGATAAGGCTTTAAAGGGCACTTTCAGACCTGAATTTCTCAACCGCATTGATGAAATTATCATGTTTACTACGCTTTCATTGGAAGATATGCGTGAAATTGTTACTTTGCAAATGAAAGATATTCAGGAACGTCTGTCAGAGCGCGGGCTTGGCGTCACTTTAACTGACTCTGCCCGCGATTGGTTGGCTGCGGCCGGGCATGATCCGGTTTTTGGCGCCAGACCCCTGCGCCGTGTTTTACAGAAGCAGATTGAAAGTCCGTTATCCATTGAATTGTTAGCCGGGAATTATAAAGACGGCGATATTGTTCAGATCTATGTTGATGGCAGCGAACAGTTAAAATTTAAGAAACTGGAAGATATTCCGGCGGAGTTTGCCCGGCAGGAAGATGGGCCGGGCAATGAATCTGACCATTCTTAAGCGCTGACATCTGCAACGGGCTGAAAGCGGGATGCATGTCATTCAAGGACATTCTGGCAAACGTCTCAGGCAGCAGAATCAGGAAGATGTGTTAAAGCACAGGCAGATAGAAATTGCCTGTGCTTTTCTTCAGGATACGTCCAAAAATCAGACGGGATAAATTTTATTGATCCGGGTATACTATGCTTATGCAGTTTGATCCTTCTGAATTGACTGGCGTCATTCAATCCACATATCCTTTTCACTTATTAAACCCGGAAGAAATTGAAAAGGTCTATCAACATGCGGCTGTGTATCAGTACTCTGCCGGTGATGGGATCTATCAGCAGGGGCAGGCGGGTTCTCATGTCTATATTCTGGCGTATGGCCGGGTTTCACTGAATGCAGCAGACGGGCAGGGAAATAATCGCTATCGTCGGGTGACGCCTCTGAACACTCTTTTTGGTCTGGAAGGGATTGAAGGATCTGAAAGGTGGGCAACCGCTGTTGCGGAGGAAGATACGGTGGTGATCTGTTTTAATACCCGGCATTTCAGAAAGATTATGCAGGACCATGCGCGATTTTTGGATCACCTGACGGCTTTGGTGCATGCTGCTCAAATGGAAATGAATAAACAGTATCCCTGGAAAGAAGCGGATGAGGTGTTTTATTTTGTTGAAAATCGGCATCCCATTACGCTTTTTTTGAATTTACTTGTTCCGGGGGGGATTTGGTTTGTGTGTTTGATGAGCGGGTTGTTTTTGTGGGCCAGCACCCGTATTTCATACTTTCATGCATGGTTTTTAATGGCCGGTTCAACTTTGATTGTATTGCCCTGGATGTTTTTGCTTTGGGTCGACTGGAACAATGATTATGCTATTGTTACCAGCCGGAGGGTGCTGTATTTTGAGAAAATCATTTTTCTTTATGAAAGCCGTCAGGAAGCGCCCATTCATGCGGTTCTTTCGGTTGGAAAATCTTCCTCTTTCTTTGGGCGGTTATTTCATTATTCAGATCTGTTGGTGAGAACCTATACCGGTATGATTACCCTGGCCTCTTTGCGGGAACCGGAGGTGGCCGCAGATATTATTACCTGTTTACAATCGCAGGAGCGTTCACCCATTGGCAGGCGTGAGCGTGTGTCTCAAATGGCGGCAGCTTTGCGGGCACAGTTGCTGGATGGAAAAATTACCAGCCTGAAGGCAGACGACTCTTTGCACAGCAATGTCAGGGGCAGCGGGCGCGGCAGGCTGAGTCAATTGCTGCAAATGCGGTTTGAGAAAGATGGCGTGATCACCTATCGTACGCATTGGTGGATTTTGCTCAAAAAAACGTTTGTTCCAGGGACGATTCTTTTGCTCCTGCAGATTTTTCTGCTGTTTTCCGGCGGGGCGGGTCACCTGACGCAGATGATTGTGACAGGTGTGCTGGGTGTTACTGCGGGTTTATGGTGGATCTATGAGCTGGCAGACTGGGCCAATGATTATTATCAGATCACTCCCGACCAGATTATTGATATGTATAAAAAGCCGCTGGGTTCTGAAGATAAAAAAACCGCTCCTTTGAAAAATATACAAAGTATCAACTTTAAACGAAATGGTCTTTTTGGAATTTTGTTTAATTTTGGAACGGTTTTTATCCTCATCGGAGATCATGAATTTACGTTTGATCATGTGCCCAATCCTTCGGCTGTTCAACAGGAAATATTTCGGCGTCTGTGTATGCAGGAATATCGAAAAAAGCAGGAAGAAGATAGCTCAAGGCAGTTGTTAATGCGTGAGTGGATTGAAGCGTATAATCAGGTTCTTTTGGAGGCGGAACAGCGCCAGTCAGACCGAACAGAACGCGGTCAACCGCCTTTTGAACCGCCTGAAAGCTTCAGCCCCTGGCAGAACATGGACTGGCAGAGAATGGACGCTCAGAAAGACTCAAAAGAAGGTACAATACCACCAATTTCGTTTCCGCAGAGGTAAAATGACTATTCGAAAAATATTAACGCTTCCTGATCCGGTTTTGCGGCGTAAATCACACAGGATTACTTCTTTTGATCAGGAGTTCCAAAAACTGGTAGACGATATGATTGAAACGATGCATGATGCCCCCGGTTCAGGTCTGGCGGCGCCTCAGATAGGCGTATCGGGCAGGGTTTTTGTGATGGAATATGGGGATGATGACGATGAAGAGGCTCCTTTAAAGCTGTATGTTATGGTAAACCCTGATATCGTAAAAGTATCCGAAGAGCAGAATACCGCAGTGGAGGGGTGCCTGTCTGTTCCGGGGTTTGCCGGCGATGTGGAAAGACCCTCAGAAATAACCGTCAAAGCATTCAATCGTTATGGGAAACCGATTAAGTATAAATTTACAGACTGGAAAGCCCGCATTTTTCAGCATGAAAACGATCATTTGAATGGTGTGATTTATACCGATCTGGCAAACGAGGTTTGGAAGCCCTCCGAAGAAGAAATGGAAGAAATCCGCGATTAAATGCATCTGACACAGTTGTCATTATCCGGATTTCGTTTATTCAACCGCCTTGATATGCAGGTTCCGAGGCGGATTATTTTGCTTGCCGGGAATAATGCCCAGGGAAAAACCTCTATCCTGGAAGCGATCTATTATTTATCAACCTTTACCTCTTTTCAGGCTTCTCATGACCGGCAGATGATCAGCTTTAATCAGAATAACCAGTCTTTGGCGGTTGCCAGAATAACAGCAGATTTTTTCCATCATAACGCGCAGCACCGTCTTGAAGTGCGCATTATTCAGGAGCCCAATGGCCTGGGCGGTGTGCGCAGCAGAAAAGAAATTCTCTATGACAATGTAAAACGAAACGCTCAGGACAGTGTCGGTTTATTCAGTTCTGTGTTATTTTTACCGCAGATGATGCGTATTTTAGACGGGGGGCCGGATGAAAGGCGAAGATATTTAAACCTGATGACCGCTCAGGCTCTGCCGGGATTTACCAGGCTGTTAAGCGAATATAATCAGGCGGTTTCACAGCGGAATGCTCTTTTAAAACTGCTCAATGAAAGAGGCGGAGATCCTGACCAGTTGGATTATTGGGACGATATATTGACCAGCCGCGGCGCGCAGATTATGTATAGCCGCATTAAGGTTATTCAGGAAATCGAAAAACTGGCTTCACAGTATCACCGGCAATTAACGCAGGATGAAGAAGTGCTGCGTTTACTTTATCAGCCTTCCTATGAGCCGGCGCCGCTGTTGCATTCGAAACACTCGCAACAGGTATTGCCGCTGATGGTAGATGTTGACCGCAGCAGTCTGACGATGGATGAAGTGCAAAAAGGATACCGCGAAAAGCTGAGAACCATGCGGCGGGAAGAAATGATACGGGGAGTTACCCTGCTGGGGCCGCATCGGGATGAGATGCGGGTTTTAAGTAACCAAATTGATTTGGGGTTATACGGGTCCAGAGGGCAGCTTAGAACGGCTTTGATGGCATTGAAAATGGCTGAGGTATACTGGCTCCAGCAGAAAAACGGCAGCTGGCCGGTTTTTTTGCTGGATGAAACTCTGGCCGAGCTGGATCAAACCAGGCGCGACAATTTATTGTCGATCATCAGCCAGTGTGAGCAGGCGTTGTTAACAACCGCTGATCCGGGGCAGTTTAATCGTGAGTTTATTGATTCGCAGACCGTATGGTATATCCAAAATGGTTCCCTGATTAAGGAGCAGACATAACCGGTCTTTTTAAGGGTATCCCGGTTCGGCGGGGATATTTTTCGGGGGTAGGGTGTGTTTTTTGGGCAATGATTAAATATCTTTTTTCAGCAATGGCTGGAAGTTTAATTTCGTGAACGATTGGGGGGGTTCCCCCTAAAACCGATATGGCCGGTGAAGCCTGTTCTGCCTCAGCGATGGCGTTTTCTCCCTTCATGGCGATCATGAATCCTGAAAGATGAATGAATGGGAGCAAGTATTCAGCTAAAACCGGCAGACCGGCAACCGCCCGGGCGGTTGCATAGTCGTATTGCTCGCGGTGGCGAGGATCATGGCCTGTCTCTTCAGCTCTCATCGCGGATATTAAAACATGGTCTAAAGCCAGTTTTTCAGCGACCTGTTGGCAAAAGGCGGCTTTTTTTTGGACGGATTCGACGAGGGTTAATTGCATGGCCGGCTGCATGATTTTTAATACGAGCCCTGGAAAACCGGCTCCGGTACCGACATCGATTAAAGAATACGGCTCGCTGTTGCCCGGCAGAAACGGAAGAATGCTGATGGAATCAAGAAAGTGTTTTATTAAAATATCTTCATGCGATTGGATGGTGGTTAAGTTGGTATGTTGATTCCATTCCACCAACAGTTTTTCGTATTCGTATAGCTGTTTAGTCTGTTTTTCTGAAACAGTGATATTGAACAGGGTTTTTGCGGCTTCAACTAATTTATCCATGCTTTATTATACATTTTATGGTGCGTTCAGCGAAGTGCGTTCTTCTGCCGGGCGTGGAATTAATGCCTGGTTTCCGGTGAAGTTGTTGTGATGCGGGGGGGATTAAATAGAATGTGCCGTGTTATTGATTGGAAAATGAAAAAAGCATTGGGTGTGCTTTTACTGTGGGTGCAGGGTTGGCCTGCCCGTGCGGAATGGTTTTTCCTTCGGAAAAATTCGGCGGGATGTGGGCATCCCGC
>CAZEEL010000020.1:0-14221 GCA_964511135.1 uncultured Leptolinea sp.
GGGGGGCAGAAAATTATGTGTCAGACAACGGAGGGTGCGATTGTGTTCTTTTTACAGGCAATATGGGGTCTGGCGCGTGAGGATGGTATGGCTGGATGTCGGCCCTGAAAAATACCGGTAATTTTAAAAAAGGGTTGTTGATTGACTTTTTTTAAAAACGATGTATGATAAGAAAAGGGTTGCGCAAACGTTTTCCGGGCGCCCTTTTTACCTCCTTTTTATCCTTAGCTGCATGAAGGTGTTTTAGAAAATCGAATCCTTTGAAATCAGGGAACGAATATGGCTTCAATTGTAGTTGTTGGCAGTTTAAATATGGACCTGATGGTTCAGACCCGGCATCTTCCTTTGCCGGGTGAAACGGTGTCAGGAAGCGCCCTCCGCTATATTCCTGGCGGAAAAGGGGCCAATCAGGCGGTTGCCGCAGCCCGCCTGGGATGCGATGTTGCTATGATTGGCAGGGTGGGGAACGATCAGTTTGGGCCGGTATTGCTTCAAAACCTTCAGGATGCAGGGATCAATACAAGGGGCGTTGTGATGGACACAGAGACGCCGACCGGAACTGCGGTTATTCTGGTAGATCAAAAAGGGGAAAATCAGATTGTTGTTTCTCCGGCTGCAAATTATAAAGTATGTCCTGATGACATTACCGGTTTTGAAGAGTTGCTTTCACAGGCGGCATTAATTGTTCTGCAGTTTGAAATTCCCTTACCCTCTATTCAACGAACTCTGGAAATCGCCCGCCGGCATCAGATTAAGACCCTGATTAATACGGCGCCTTTTATGGATACTCCGCCGGGGTTCTATCAGGGAGTAAGCATTCTGGTATCGAATGAAATTGAAGCCGGGAATTTGGCGCATATGCCGGTAGAAGATGTAGCCAGCGCGAAAAAGGCGGCTGTAAAAATTCTTGCTGAACAGGGGGTGGGTACATCGGTCATTACGCTGGGCGCTATGGGCTCGGTTCTTGCGCAGGATGAAAAGGTGATGGATTGTCCGGCTTTTCCGGTGCAGGCGGTGGATACGACTGCAGCCGGCGATTCCTTTATTGGCGGATTTGTTTCGGCGTATGTGCGCGGGCTCTCAGCCGGGGAGGGTTTAAAATTTGCGAATGCGGTGGGGGCATTGACCACAACCCGTCTGGGCGCACAGACTTCTTTGCCGACCAGAGCTGAAGTGGACTTCTTTTTATCAAATGCCGGAGGAAAAGAGACTCGATGAAGAAAACAGGTGTTTTAAATCAAAATATATCCAATGTTATTGCCGGGATGGGGCATACTGAAACTTTAGTGATTGGTGATGCCGGGTTGCCGATTCCTGCCTGTGTCGAACGTATTGATCTGGCCCTGAAAAAAGGAGTTCCCGGGTTTTTGGAAACGGTTGAGGTGGTTGCTCAGGAACTGCAGGTCGAAAAAATAATCATTGCTGTAGAAATGTGTGAGGTCTCGCCTCAATTTGAGGCAGGCCTGAAAAGAATCTTTCCGGATGTGCCTGTCGAAAAGGTATCTCATGAGATTTTTAAACGTTTATGCAGCAATTCAAAAGCTGTGATTCGGACTGGCGAGTTTACACCCTACGGAAATGTTATTCTGGTTTCGGGTGTAGTTTTTTAAATTCTGTCTGCTGGATAAGGAGATTTAATGAGTAAACAGTTAAAAGTTGGTGTTGTTGGTTGCGGTGAAATCGCTCAAATCGCCCATTTACCCTATTTAACCGAATTGCCCAATTTTAAAGTTGAGGCCGTGTGTGACGTATCGCCGAAAGTCTTGGATGGAGTTGGAGAACGTTTCAATGTTTCGAAACGAACCACCGATTATCGTGAATTGGCCGCCATGCCTGATTTGGATATTGTATTGGTCAGTAATCGTGATCATGCTGACCCGGTCATTCAGGCCCTGGAACATGGGAAGCATGTTCTGGTAGAAAAACCGATGGCTTTCAATCTTAAACAGGCAAATGAAATGATTGAAGCCGCCAGGAAAAACAAACGTATATTGATGGTCGGCTATATGAAGCGTTATGATCCGGGGTATCAATATGCTTTGGATCAGTTTAACAAAATTCCGCAGGTACATCTCATCAGAGTGCATGATTATGGCGGATCTTATAATATCAACAATGAAATTTATGACCTGTTTCGAACCGATGATCTTTCTGCTGAGCAAAAAGATGCAGCCAGAAAGCAGGAAGATGATGCCATGCTGGAGGCCATTGGAGAAAATAACCGTGCCTGGCTGGATACTTTCAGTTTATTGATGTATAACTGTTCACATGACGCGATTGTGCTGCGCGAGGCGTTTGGAGCGCCTGAACGCATTTTGTATTCAGATGTTTACAATAAAGATTTTGTTTTGGCTTCTCTGGAATACAAAAATAAAAATGGCGTTTCTACCCGTTGTGTCTGGGAAACCGGGCTGGAATTAAACCTTACAGATTGGGATGAGCAGATCACTGTCTATGGCAGCGATCGGCGGGTTTCGGTACATTTTCCGTTCCCCTATCTTAAAAATGCAGTTACTGAAGTGGTGGTTTCTCAAATGGAAAACGATGTTTATACGGAAAAGCGGGTCAGCTCTTCGTTTGACGAAGCCTTTAAGCGTGAATGGCGCCATTTCTATGACTGTGTTATTCATGGCAGAGAGCCTGTTACTACAGCCGAAAAAGCCAGAGATGATATTGCTTTGTTGATCGATCTGCTTAAGGTTGGAGTAAAAAACAAATAGTTAAAAATGACAATACGGTTATCGGGAATAAATCGTAAACATCAATCATGGAATTTACAAAGGAGTGAGAATGAAAAAAGTATTATTTGCAGTATTGATATTTGCTCTGATGCTGGCGAGTTGTTCTGCTACCCCGGCAGCAGCGCCAACCCAGGCCCCGGACGCCGGGCAGGGAGTGCAGCAGCCGACTGAAGCAGCGCCGGCGGCGCCCCCGGCTGAGGGTCAGCGGGTGTTGCATGTTTTCAGCTATGTTATGCCTGAGCCGACCCAAAAAGGTTGGGCAAAAGTCTATGAGGCTTTTGAAAAAGAATTTGGCGTAAAAGTTGATTTGCGTATGGCCGGTAAGTGGGCGGAACTTCCGCAAAACCTGGAAGCTGCCCGGATGGCTGGTGAGACGATCGATATCACCTATGCTACGGCTACCCTGGTGGGCCCAACGCTGGCGCCCAGCGGAATTCTGATGGATCTGACTGATCTGGTTGAACCGATCAAAGGCCGCTTTGTTCCTCATATGCTGGATTTTTATACGCATGGCGGTCATGTATGGGCTATCCCGCATGGCGCTTCCAGCACTTCACTGGTCTATTACAATGCAACGCTCTTCAAAGAATTAAAAATTGAAGAACCAAAAACCTATGAAGAATTTCTGGCTGCCTGCAAAACCATTAAAGAAGCCAAAGGAATCGAACCCTTTATTCATCAGGGAAAACATCCGTGGTATTGGCCGATGTGGTTCTTTGAAACCTTTGCTCAGACCTCTGGAAACAAGTCGATCGAATATACAGAAGACTTCCTTTCCGGAAAACGCAAGTTTACCAGCCCGGAAGAAATCGCCGCTTTCAATGAAATTATTAAATTCTATAAAGACGGCGTTCTTCACCAGTCAGATCTGGATGTTGACGGCGATGGTATGAAAGCTGCCTTTGCCCAGCAAAAAGCTGCCATGTTCTACGGCGGGTTGTGGGAATTGGATGCTGCCCGGACGATTGTGGGCGATGCATTTGAAATTGGCGTTTTTGAATTCCCGAAAATGGTTTCAGATGCGAATGTTGTTCCGCTGCATGGCGGCGGGCCGGATGACGGATGGGCTATTCCTTCCTTTGCGCCCAAAGAAAATATTGATATTCAGGCGCAGTTCTTAGAGTTCATTACCCGTCCTGAAATTGCTTCTTTGGTTATCAGTGAGCAGGCTCCCTTTATTCCGACGATTGCCGGCGTGGCTTCGCTGGATGATCCCCTGGCTCCCGAAATGAACACAGAATTCATGCCGCACACGATCCAGTATCTTGACTGGATGTGGCCGGTTGAAGTGAATGATGTTATGACCCAGGTGATCCCGGCTGTTCTGACCGGTCAAATGACTGCTGAAGCAGCCGCTCAGGAAATTCAGGATGCCTACGATACGGTTGTATTGGAAAAAGAATATCAATATAACTGGTGGGATAAATGGACGGATGCAGATTGGGCAAAAGTACAGCCATCGGCGATTCCGACGATTGTCATTAAGTAAATCTTGTTAAAAATGTCCTGCCAGGAGATGGTTTTTCCTGGCAGGATGGATTTTTTGCGGAGGTGATTCTCATCAGCGCTTTGCCTGTTTCTAAAAAACGTAAGAAGTGGTCCGGATTTCAGTTGCAGAGAGCATTCAGCGCTTACTGGATGATTTTGCCGGCTCTTATCCTGTATGTACTTTTTGTGATCTATCCATTGATTCAGGGTTTTTGGATCAGTCTGCATCGTTGGGATGGCCTGTCTGCCATGGAATGGCTGGGATGGAAAAACTACCTTTTTGTTTTTAAAGACAAGGTTTTCTGGCAGGCGATGTGGAATACCTTCCGATATGCCATTGTAGCCACCATCGCAAAAAACATATTGGGGCTTTTGCTGGCACTTCTGTTGAATCAAAACATACGCGGCCGGACATTTTTCAGAACGGCTGCTTTTGTGCCCATGACGATGGCTTTTGTGGTCATTGGTGTCTTGTGGTCCTGGATTTTTAACCCTACTTTTGGCCTTTTAAATGCCGGCCTGCAGGTTCTTGGCCTGGGCAGCTGGATTCAGGGATGGTTGAGTGACCCAAAAATCGCTTTATATTCGGTTATCTGGGTGGATATCTGGAAATGGATGGGCTTTCATATGGTTCTTTTTCTGGCTGGTTTGCAGAGTATTGATCAAAGCTATTATGAAGCAGCTTCGATTGATGGAGCCGGCCGCTTACAAAAATTTTTCCATATCTCGCTGCCATTGTTGGCTCAGGTGACTGCAGTGAGTGTAGTCATGTCTATTACCGGTTCTTTTGCCAGCAACTATGATGCCGTCTATGTGATGACGGGCGGCGGGCCGTTCCATAGTACTGAGGTGGCATTAACCTGGATTGTAACCAATACATTCAGATTTGCTTCTGTGGGTAAAGCCAATGCGATGAGTATGATCCTGTTCCTGTTCACTATGGTATTTGGACTTGCTCAACTGGTTCTTATGACCCGAAAAGCCTATCGGGAGGATTAAATGACAACTGCCTTACTCAAAACCACCAATAAAACTGCAAAGAAGAAAAGAACTTCAGAAGACATTTTTCTGCGGATTCTTTCCTATATCATTCTGGGCGGGGTCGTGCTCATGACCATTTACCCTCTGCTCTGGATGGTTTTTGGGTCATTGAAATCAGAATCGGAATTCTATCAGAATATCTGGGGCGCTCCGGCGGTTCCCCAGTGGCAGAACTTTCCTCAGGCCTGGAAACAGGCCGATTTGGGTGCAAGGTTCTTAAACAGTCTTCTGATTACCTCAGGAACTTTAATTCTTTTACTTCCACTGACTTCCATGACGGCTTATGCGTTTGCCAAAATGAAATTCCCTGGCAGCAATATTCTTTTCTATTTCTTTCTGTTCAGCCTGATGATTCCGCAGGGTGTAACGGCTATTCCTGTTTTTTCGACCGTGATTAACCTGGGGTTATTAAACACCAGGTTGTCGGTTATTCTGGTTTATGCGGCTCAGGGGTTGGGTTTCGGGATTTTCCTGATGCGGGCGTTTTTCCTGTCTTTGCCCAGAGAATTGGAAGAAGCGGCTCAGTTGGATGGCTGTACGCCGATCAGTGCTTTCTTTCGGGTCATCATGCCACTTTCGCTGCCTGGATTAGCCACCCAATTGATTTTTTCGGGCATCAGCGCCTGGAATGAGTATTTTATGGCCAGTATCTTAATTCGTTCAGTTGAAATGCAGACGTTGCCGCTTGGGTTGGTCGCTTTTGTTGGGCGGCGCCTTACCAATTACCCTCTGATGTTTGCAGGTCTGGTGATCATTACTGCCCCAATGATTATTCTATACATCTTCGGACAGAAATACTTTATCAGTGGTTTAACGGCCGGCGCTGTAAAAGGCTAAAGCGCTGTGCAGTCTATATGTTATTGGAGGAAATAATATGAAAATTGGTTATACCTTATGGACCTGGTTGATGGATGAGCATAATGATTGGGCTGATTTCAGTCAGTATAAAAAAAGAGATTTTGAACAATCTCTGCGGGATATTTCTGATTTGGGTTATCAGGTTTTTGAAAATTTCAACATGATTGTAGATATGTATGAAGACAGTCCCGAAGAATTTGATGCGCTTTGTCAGAAATATAACCTTGAATTTGTAAATGTGTATCACTATATTATGGATGATTTCGAAGCGGATATGGTGATGGCCGAACGGTGCTGTAAGTTCCTTAACCGCCATCATGCCAGCATAATGAATTTGGAAGCTCCGCGCATTCGCCCTCGCACTGAATCGACTGAAGAAGATTTAAAATCGATTGTTCATCAAACTGCCCGGATGGGCAAGCTGGCTCATTCCTATGGGGTTCAGTTGTGCCTGCATCCGCATTGGGGAACGTCGGTCTATCATGAAAGTGATATTGATTATCTGCTTGCTCATACTGACCCTGAGCAGGTTTCTTTGTGCATGGATACGGCCCATATTCAAATGGGGGGGATGGACCCGGTGCGTGTTTTTGAAAAGTATTTTTCCCGCATGAAAGTGGTTCATCTGAAAGATTTGGATCCCCTCTATCAGGGTGAGTATGCACCGCGGGCATTTAAAGCTTTGGGCGAAGGGGCGGTTGATTTTCGCGGGGTTTACAGCAAACTGGTTGAGCTTAACTATCAGGGCAATCTGATTGTTGAACTGGATTTTCAGCGGGTAAACAATTATGAATCAGCAATGGTCAGCCGGGATTTCATTCATCGTGTAATGGGTTTATAAACGGCTGATTATGCCAGCCTGAAGGATATGGGTATCTGAAAAAGCAAAGATGATTAAACAGGGCAGGAAATTTTTTCCTGCCCTGAAGTTGTATGGGGCATGATGAATCAATGGTTGAGATGGTTTTATTCGCTGCGATGATACGTAAACAGAATTCACTGCAAAAATGGGATGTTTTATGACTGATGAAATTCTGAAAATGACGCCCGCCTGGGAATGTCAGCCGGCCGCTTACTGGTTCTGGCAGCGCATTCCTGCCCGTGAGGAAATTACCCGTCAGACAGACGAGATGAAAAAAGCCGGGTATTCTCTTTTTTTTATCCAGCCAAGAATATCCTTTCCGTTGGAGCAATATCTGAGCCCACCCTATCTGGATGCATATCGTTTCGCTGTAGAAACTGCCAGCCGGCTGGATATGAAAGTGGGTATCTATGATGATTACAATTGGAACAGCGGTCACGCAGGCGGTTTGACGGTCAGAGGGGCTGATCATCTCAGAGAGCGGCATCTCTTTTGGACGACGGGTACCATTGCCGGAAAAACAGCTTCTTTAAAGATCGGAAATATTCATTCCTGTTCGGGGGATGGGATGGATGAGCGGTATTCTTTTTGGACATATGAATGCGGCAGACCTGTTTGGGGTGACTGGAAGATTGTTTCGGCGGTGGTTTATGATCCGCAGGGAGTCTGGCAGCAGCCTGACGGTCTGCAGGACTTTCAGTCCTGCTGTCAGGTGATTTCGTCTGATGATAACTCAGTCGAAATCAGGGTGCATCTGCCTGCAGAAGAATGGTCCGGAAAACAGATTACGGTATTTGCGTCGGCTGTTTGTAAAAGTTCGCGCATGATTAATTATCTTGATTCTGAAGCTGCCCGGCGTTTTATTCAGGTTGGCTATGAGCCCTATCGGGAAGTGGTTGGCGAATATTTTGGTTCTACGATTCCCTGTATTTTTATGGATCATCCGCGGGCGGGTTTTTATCGATGGGATGAGCTGGAGGGCACTATTGGAAACAGCCTGATGTATCATCCTTCTTTGCGCAGTACTTTTGTTGAAGAACATCATTACCCGATGGAAAGGGCTCTCTTATCTTTTCTGCTGCCTGAAATGTCAGACACTGCCCGTTATCGTTGCAATTTCTTTCAGACATACAGTCAACTGGCGATGAAGAATTATCTGGGGCAAACCTCTGCCTGGGCGCATGAGAATCATCTTTTATTTGCCGGTCACGAGTTATTGGGATATTTGGGGCAGTGGGGTTTTCAGGGTGGATTTGAAGAGATGGATGTTCGCACGAATTTTGGATGTGATTATTTTGGGGTGGGAAGGTATAAAGATATTTCAACGGTGGATGCCTCGAATTCAGACCCTCAGATTGGTGCAAAAATGGGGGCTTCGATTGCACGTGCCCAGGGCTCTCAGGGATGTATGCTGGAACAGTATTATTGGTGCAGTGATCCTTCGCTGCCCGGCATTGCCGGAAGATGGGATCTTACCCTGGATGAAATGCGGGCCCAGGCTATTCGGCATACCTTTTTTGGCGCACGGCAGTATATTTTTCATGGTTATTATCTTGATGACTATGTTGATGGCAGGGCGATTTTTGACTTTGCTCCTGGAATTAATTATGAACCCTGGTTTAAGTTTCACAGGAAGTTTGCCGATGAATTGGCTCGCCTGTCTTCTTTTATGTCTGCAACGGAGCCAGAGGTTGAAACGGCTGTTCTGTACCCTTTAAATACGGTGTGGGCAGCGGATTCTTGTGCCGTGATCAAAGAGCATAGCAGCTTCTGGAATGAGTGGCTGACCCGTCAGGGAATTGGGTTTGATATTGTTGATGAAAACTCCCTTGCTCTGGCGGATAACGGGAATGGCTGTTATGGGAAGGGCACGATCGGCTTTCATACTTACCGGTATCGTACTCTGATTTTGCCGGGGGTATCCGTTGTATCAAAAAACCTGTTTGAAGCTCTTCAGTCTTTTGTGCTGCATGGCGGACGATTAATGCTCTCTGGCTCTGTTCCGCAAATAGAACTGTGCGGTGAACAAAGTTCTGATATTTCAGAAATCATCAGGCAGTGGATTCAGAAGTATCGCAATGTGGTTTTTTATCCGGAGATTCCTGCCGGCGAAGAGATGGATCGATGGAAAAGCCGCTTTCAGGCGGAATCAAAGGTGTCTTTCCAGAACCTGTCTGAAAATGATTCGGTAAATCAGGTCTGGAAATGGAGCGGCCGTCAGGGCGATCACCTGCGTTTGGCTTTGTTCAATGATTCATTGAACCCTGTGTCAGTGGAAATGCATGTGCCGAAGACGGGGGCAGTCAATGCAGTCGGCGCTGTGTGGGACCCGTTGAGCGGTGACAGCCGGTTATTCTCTGAAAGTGAAACTACGGATGCAGATATCCGTTTTTCGGTCTCCATGCAGGCCAATCAGTTGCTTTGTTTTCAGTTTTCTCCCGCTGCGCTTGTTCGTGCTTCAGCGCGTGTTGACGATATGGCTGCAGCCCGTGCTGAGCAGAATTCTCTTTCTCTGATTCGTTTGGAGCATGGCTGGTCGTTTTCTGTTCCTGGTCAGGCACGGGTGTTTCCTTTCAAAGTGACCTGCGGGTGGGAAGAACAGGGATTTCAGCATTATTCAGGTATGGGGATTTATGAAATACAGTTTTGCCTGCCGGCAGAGAAAGAATCAGCCGAATGGGAGCTGGTCATCCCGCATGTCAGCACCAGTCTGGAAGTATATTTAAATCATCGGCTGCTGGGTGTTTCGGGCTGGCCGCCTCACCGGATTTGTTTGCCGGGAGAATTTCTCAGCGATGATCAAAATCTGCTTCGTTTGCAGGTTTATAATACAGCTGCGAATAAATATTTTCATCATTCGCCTTATCAGAAGGATGGTCATTTTCCATCGGGTATTTTGAGTGTTCCTCTGATTCGTACTGTAAAAGGATAAGGTTTCTCTGGACAGATATTTTGACTGTTTATAAAATGGCTTTCGCTTTTGATATCCGGTACAATTCAATATGATGAAACGTCCGTCTCGTTCTTTCCCGGCAGGAATGTGTGCCCTTTTTTTTCTGATGGTCTCTCTGTCTGGATGGATACGTATGTCACAGGCACTTCAATGGGATGAACGTCTGGTGTCGTTTGCCCTGGAAGTTCCGGCGCTTTACCTGGTGATCAGCGGAGCTGTTTTTGGGCTGATGTTTCTGGCAGCGGCGGTTTGGCTTTGGTTTGGCTGGCCGGGTTTTCGGCTGATGGCAGCCTCATCCTATGCGATTGGTGCGGTATGGTTTTGGCTGGATCGATGGTGCCTGACTTTTAATTCGGCCGGAAACCTGAATCAGA
Source organism: uncultured Leptolinea sp. (assembly GCA_964511135.1). GTDB lineage: Bacteria > Chloroflexota > Anaerolineae > Anaerolineales > Anaerolineaceae > UBA4782. The sequence goes on from CAZEEL010000020.1 coordinate 10,318, forward strand.
CTTTTCTCTTTTTATTAACTGTCCTGTTGGGGGGGGTTATCGGGCTGGTTTTATTTCTATTGCCTGGCCCGAACCAAACAGATTTGACAGATCCGGATATCCAATCTTCTCACAGAGAACCAACAGGAGAATCACATGAAAATGCAGGAAATTGAAGCCAAGTTTTATGTTCAGAATTTAAAAGCCATTAAACAAAGGCTGGAAAAGCTGGGAGCGGTTTTAAGGGAACCGCGGGTCTTGGAAGTTAACTATCGTCTGGATACCCCGGCCGGAGACCTGGCCGGCAACCGTCAGGTTCTGCGTTTGCGCAGGGATCGTACCTGCTGTATGACCTATAAAGACAACAGCAGTCTGGATGACGGCGCCCAGCGGCGGAGAGAAATTGAGTTTACAGTCAGTGATTTTGATTCTGCGTTGCAGTTACTGGAAGCTCTGGGATACGTTGTTTTTGTCATGTATGAAAAATACCGTACGGTTTATGAATATCAGGGTGTAGAAGTCATGCTGGATGAAATGCCATATGGTAATTTCTGTGAGGTCGAGGGGCCGGATGTGCAGCATATTCGTGCTGTTGCTGAAGCATTAAACCTGGATTGGAAACGAAGCGTTCCGATCAGTTACCTGTCAATTTTTAACCAGCTAAAACAGGCCAGCGGGTATGACTATCAGAATCTCAGTTTTCAGGAATTTCAGAATCATCTGATCCAACTGGAAGATTTTGGGTATCAGCCGGCAGATGAGTAGGCTATCGTCTTAACCGGTTTGCCTGTTCCTGTAAGGCAGCATCTTCCGGGGTTACAGCAGCTATCACCAGTCCGTGAGGCTGAGGTTTGCCCTGTGCATCTACATGAACAAAGGTAATAAAGCCTTCCAGGGCTTTATTACCTTTTATGTTTGCACTGATATACGTGATCAGACTGCTGCGCCCGGCCAGAATTAATTTGCTGACATATTGAATGATTTCTCCATTATTGACGGGTCTGATGAAATCCATACTGTGAATTTTGACACATAAAATATGTTGCGGGCTGCAGACGCTGGCTGCAGCCGTAAAGCCGGCTTCTACAAACCATTCGGCAGAGCGGCCGGCAAAAAGAGTGCCATGATGGTTAAGGTCTTCACTTTTGACCAGATGACAGGTTGTAAGAGTTAATACATCCATTTTATTCAGGTTTTCTGCCCAGCGATGCGGCATAGATGACAAAATGATCGCTGCCATCCAACCCGATTGCGGTGTTGATCAGCTCGTCATTAAACGCTGCGATGGCACATACGCCGCAATGGGCTGATTCAGCAGCCAGATAAAGATTTTGACAGACATGCCCTGCATCCAGATGAAGGTAGCGCATACTGCGTTCGGTGTAACGCCAGTACATTCGTTCAAGAATGGCAGCCCATATAAAGGTCACTGCGCTGTTGGCAACCTGTGCCTGATCGCAGCAGGCATGGGTAAGGATTTCATTACAGTTGGCATTCAGACTGACTTCTATCAGATTCTTTTCAACCGCCGCGTAGCGATACAGACCAGGCTCCAGCCCTTCTACCCGATTAATCAATAACCAGGTCTCAAATGCATGACGGGCGCCGGCTGATGGAACGGTTCGATAGGTTGCCGGGCGGTTGGTTATGCGTTTGACTCCCTGTGTCATCCAAAGGAAATATGACAGTTCCAAAAGGCTGATGGAATCTGCTGTGTAATTGCGCTGAGAGCGGCGGTTATTGACCAGGTCGGTGAAGGTATTCACCTTTGGCGTATACGTCTGAGGGTCTGGCAATGGATGTGTTTTTGCATCCTGCGCTGGCTGAATTTGCAGCGGGGGCTGCGGGATTCCCTCTGACTGGGGCGAGGCGGGTATGTTTTGATAATATGAAGCTTTCATGTACTCTTTACCGGTCACTGTCATGAGGAATCTCCTTTTGATGTCGAAATGATCCTGGGCTGGCGCTGGTTATGGCTGGGCTGTGAAATGGGCCAGAAGCGTATTGTAGATATAGTTTTCCCATAAGGGGCTGACTTTGTTGTAAAGGTAGTCATGATCAGAGAAGGTTTGCAGAATAACTCTTCCTTCCATACAGCTGGCAAGGGTGCCAAATTGATCTGTATAGTTGGGATACAGTCCGGCTAAGAGCACGGCGTCACCTTTACCGGTAAGCCGTATAAAATCTCCGGCATCACCCTCCCAATAATTGACTGAGGTATACAGCGGGTCAAGCTTGTTGGGCTGGTTGAGCACGGGATGATCCGGCGTAAGCCAATACATGGAAAAGTCCAAAATATCTGCTCCGGGGGCTCGTTCCCAGTTTTTCTGAAAAGTAACGCCGCATCTGTCCAGCAGGGGGGCAATTTTTCCATTGGCGATTTTGTTTAAATACCAGATCTCAATGATGGCTGACGTGCCCCGAACGACATGTTGATATAAATCTTCAAACAACTCTCCGCGAAACTCTGACCGGGTTTCTGCGGATACGATGACCAGATCCCATTTTGTCCCGGAATTAAGTTCTTTCAGAAAATTGCCGGTGGCATCGCCAACATTTACCACGTTTTTTAATCCCATATTCCGGGTGATGGTAGTTACCCAGGGGCTGAGGGTTGCATGCCCTCTTATATCTTCAAAAATCAGAATGTTGGCGTTTTCTATCTGCTGCTGAATATCGGGAGCAGGTTCGCTGGTTGCTGTTGCTTCAATGGGTCGGGGCGTGGCGGTGGGTCTGGGGGTTGGTTCAGGCGGGGGCTGTGTCGGAATCACCGGAGCAATGGTAGGAATGGGCGTCTGTACAGCGACCATTTCTGTGGCTGGCAAAACAGGGGCGGTTGGTTCAGTTTTGGATTTAAGCAGAAATGTAAAAGGCCCCAAAAAAGGGATGGAACAGGCCTGGATAATAAAGACTGAAACCAAAGATACGGTAAACAGAGTGTATTTCTTTCTTTTGTTTATCATTACGGCTTCCTCCTGAGTTAAGTCTGGCAGGTGATGGATAAATGGCTACTGTATCTATCATACAGGAGTAAATAAAAAATACAAGGTTATTTCCACGCATTCCGCAGACGCCGGCAGGTTTCTTCTACCTCTTCCGGAATGACCCGGGTCTGTCCAACGGTTGACATGAAGTTGGTATCTCCAACCCAGCGCGGGAGAATGTGGAAGTGGAAATGCCCGGGTACGCCGGCCCCGGCCGCAGAGCCCAGGTTGGCTCCCATGTTCATTCCATTCGGGCGGTAAAGCTGTTCCAGCAGGGTTTCTGTTTTCGAAAGCAGTGTAACGATTTCAGTGCGGGTTTCTTCGTCCAATGCATTCAGAGCGCTGATATGTTCTTTGGGCACCACCATGAGATGTCCGTTGTTGTATGGGTAGCGGTTTACGATGACAAAAGCGCGTGTGCCATTGTATATAATCAGATTAGCCGGGTTGTCGGGGTCTTTCAGCGCTTCGCAGAAAAAACAGCGGTCCTTCTTAGAATCAGAACCTTCAACATAATTCTTGCGCCAAGGTGTCCAAATCCGTTTCATAGGTAGCCTGCCTTTATAAGTTTCATTAATATAATTGTATTCGCAATTCAACAGATGCGCCACCGGATTTTTGGTTTCGTTCAGGGTGTCGGTGAAGATACCGGCACAGAAATTCTGGTTGACGTGTCTGACGTTGTGATGGATTGTGATGCGTTATCTGTGAGGGGCAGATGAGGATTTTCTTTTAAAATCTGTGCATAAAATGTGTGCAGCCTGTACACCTGAAACCAACGGGTTCTGAAATCTCTCTTCATCAATATCCGAAAGGGAACTGGAGACCCCGTGACAGAGTGGGGGATACAACCTGACGGGTGGTTAAGATAAGTTATTGGATGGAGGAAAACAGGATGGGGGCAACCACTCCTGAAAGGGAATCTGCCGTAATTAACCGTA
>CAZEEL010000020.1:14321-26152 GCA_964511135.1 uncultured Leptolinea sp.
GTACTTTCTATGTTGAAAAAGCAATTGTGTAGTAGGATATCCTGTATTACTTTTATGATACATGAAGGATAGACATGGCAGCAAAAAATCTCTTTGACCCACAGGAATTAATCCAGCTTGCGCAGGATTTAATCCGTTTTCCCAATACCAACCCCCCGGCAGATGATCAGGCCATTGCCGCTTATTTGTATAACTACATGAACGATTTTGGTCTGCAAACCCAATTGCAGCCGGTTTCTGATGGAGTGGTGAATGTGATTGGACGCTGGGAAGGGGACTTCGGCGGCCCCACTTTGCTGTTAAATGGGCACATGGATGTTGTGCCGGAAGGGGAAGACTGGACGGTGGATCCTTTTGGCGGGGTCATTAAAGACGGCTGGTTATATGGCCGCGGGGCTGTGGATATGAAAGCCAATCTGGCAGCGCTGGTGATGGCGGTCAGAGTGTTGAAAAGAAGTAATTTTCCCTTAAAAGGTACGATTTTATTGACCGCGTCTTCTGATGAAGAAGTTGCACAGATAGGAACCCGAGCCATGATCGCCGGAGGCCTGAAAGCAGATTATGGGTTGGTAGCAGAACCCAGTCAATTGAACCCTATGATTTTGCATAAAGGACGCCGTCTTTTTGAAATTCAGGCGCATGGAATATCGGCTCACTCTGCATTGCCTCAGTTGGGGGTGAATGCGGTTGAGCATATCCATCAATTCATCACGATGATCCTGGCAGAGCCGATGGTTCCGGTGGTTGCCGGAGCCGCTTCATTGGATAACCCAAGTTTTACGATTACAAGTCTGCATGGGGGTAAAGCGGTCAATGCGGTTCCCGATTTTTGCCGGATGACGATTGATTACCGTTATCTCCCGCAGCAGAATCCGGATGAGGTGACCCGCCGTCTCCGGCAATTGGTGGATCGTGCCAATGCTTCCATCCCTCGGGCTGATTTGCGGATGCAGATTTTAATTGACACTCCGGGCCTCGACTGTCCGGCAGATATGCCGCTGATTTCCAGTCTGCAGGAAGCCGTTCGTGAAAACCGGGGAACCGATATTGACATTAAATCTTTTCCGGCAACCAGCGATGCCGGTTTCTTTCAAAACGCGGGAATTCCTACGGTGATTTTTGGCGCCGGTGATTTGCAGTTTGCCCATAAACCGGATGAGCGAATAGAGATTGCCGACCTGGTAAGCCTGACGGAAATGATCATCGGGATGATTAAGCGGATGCTGGGGTGATGGCTTTGCCATGACAAAAAAGGCCGGTTTTGGAATTAAAACGGTTATGATCTTTTCTCTTGCCGGAACAGGAACTTTACCGTATAACTGCAGGTGCCTGTAAAGAAAGCAGGCTGATATGCGATCATCAAAAGCTTTGTATTCCCTGGGTTCCTTTTTATTGTTTGTTGGAGTCATTTCAGCAATGTTGCTGAATGTTACTTTGCTTGTGACCAGTGTGGAGGCATTTCTGACATTTAAAGACGAAGCGGTTCTGAAACCTGATCGGATGAAGAATGTTCACTGTCCGCTCATGACAGGCAAAGAACAGACGGTTGATTTAAAGGTGACGCTTCATAATCCGAAGCATACTGTGATGGAAAATATGCTGGTTGTCAAAATTGCCAGTCATGATAAGACGATTCCTGAGTATGTACCGGTACACATTGAACCCGGTCATGACCAATCTTTGGTGATCACGGCAGGGCCTGAAGATGTTCTCTATCAGCGCATGATTCTGGTCAGTTTTTTTCTGCCCGGGGCGCTGGATTCGAGTCTGATGGCAATCTGCCCAATTACGGTGCTGCCCTGGAATGTGAACGGGTCTCTCGTTTTATACCTCTGGGTGGGCGCTACCCTGGTTTTTATCCTGTCTGGTTTAACATTATGGCTCAAAAATCAGGGCGCCGGGAGCGCTCTGAAATCAGGGATGGGTTGGGGCATGATTACCCTGGCGGTGATGGTCCTGATTGGGCTGGCGGCTGTTCCTGCAGGGTTTTGGGGAGTTGCTGTGGCTTCTGTTTCAGTCACGTTGTTGCTGTTTATTCTGATGGGTTCTTATATGGTGCGTGATTCTTAGATGAATATGGCATTATCTCTCTGGATGCAAATTGGGCTGGGCCTGGGCTTTTCACTGGTGATTGCTGCCGGTGCTTATTTTCTGCATGCTCTGTCTTTCAGCGGAGCGGCGGCGGCGGTTCTGCTGGGGACGGTTGTGTTTGGGTTGGGGGGGCTGCCCTGGGCCGTTCTTCTGATTGCCTTTTTTGTAACCTCCAGCGGGCTTTCGGTTGTTTTGAAAAAACGCAAAAAACGGTTGAACGAAAAGTTTTCCAAAGGGTCACGACGCGACTGGGCACAGGTATTGGCCAATGGAGGCGCTGCAGGGTTGATGGTGATTCTGCATGGTTGCTGGCCGCTCAGCCCGGCTCCCTGGATGTTATTTGCGGCTGCTCTGGCAGCGGCCAATGCAGATACCTGGGCGACGGAGCTGGGTGTGTTGGTTTCGCATTCTCCGCGTCTGATTACCAACGGAAAAAAAGTGGAGCCGGGTACCTCGGGAGCGGTTTCGGTTGGCGGTTTGCTGGCAGCGGCCTGCGGCGCCGGGTTGATTGCTTTTCTGGCGGCGTTTCCGGGCTGGGTTGTGTGTTCGGGCGGTCAGATGTTCTCGCCCGCCTTTGTTTTCTGCGGGGTACTGGCAGCCGGTTTGTTGGGCAGCCTGGCAGATTCCTGGCTGGGGGCTACCGTACAGGCAATTTATTACTGCCCGGACTGCCTTAAAGAAACAGAACGCTTCCCGCTGCATCATTGCGGAGCCAGGACTTCTCTGGTGCGCGGTTGGAAATGGCTGGATAATGACCGGGTTAATACGCTGTGTACATTTTCGGCGGTTGCGGTAATGCTGCTGACTATTCTGTTGTTTAATGCCGGGTAAGGCGGTTTTGTGTATTTGAAATGCGGAAGCTCAGACGGTTCTGCATTGTTGTGTGCTGCCGGCACACCAGAAACAAAGGGACGCATGATAAAATTCTATTTCTGTATAGAAAAGGAGCGGTTATATGGACAGAGCAATGATCAAAAAGTTAAGTTTTTGGGTATGCATATTGGCGCTTTTACTGTCGTGCAGTTTGGGAAGAAAAAAGTCGGAGGTAGTCTCTCAGACGGCTGAGGTGGCCAAACAGACGCCTCAGGCAGGGGATGTGCGGGTGCGGGAGATCGACGGGATGGAAATGGTGTATGTTCCGGCAGGAGAATTTGAGATGGGAAGTGATCAGCAGGGGAGTAATGGTCACCCGGTACATACGGTGTATCTGGATGGGTATTGGATTGATCAACATGAAGTGAGCAATGCTCAGTTCAGTGAGTTTGTTAAAGCCAGCGGGTATCAGACAGATGCGGAAAAAGGGGGCTGGGGTTGGGTGTCGGGAGAAAAAACAGAAGCCAGCTGGCAGCATCCATTGGGGGCAGAAAGCAGTCTGGAGGGCAAAGAAAATCACCCGATCGTGCAGGTGAGCTGGAATGATGCTGCAGCTTATTGCAAATGGGCCGGGGGGCGGCTGCCGACTGAGGCGGAATGGGAAAAAGCGGCGCGGGGCGGGGATGGACGGACTTATCCGTGGGGGAATCATGAGCCAACCTGTGATGCAGCCAATTTTTCAGACTGTGTTGGCGGCACGGTGCCAGTGGGAAGTTATTCGGCAGGGACCAGCCCGTATGGGGTATCTGACATGGCGGGAAATGTGTCTGAATGGGTGGCGGACTGGTTTGAAGATGAATATTCTTTGGAAAACGTGAGCAACCCGATCGGTCCGGAAACAGGAGAGGCTCGGGTAATGCGCGGGGGCAGTTGGATGTTCGGCACTGATTTCTTCGGTATTAATCTTGTCAGCGCTTACAGCCGCGTAAGCGCTCCTTCGGATAACAGGAACACTGATACGGGTTTCCGTTGTTCTTTTTTGAATTAATGCTGTTTGTCTGTTTCAGAGAATGTTGGCGTGCGATCCGGGGAGTTTGCTCACCGTGAAGCGCTTTTCTTCCGGCGCGGCGGGGTTTAACGGCGCGTATCCAGAGAAAAGTTCCAGGGCATGCTGCGCCAGGGTTCCGGTACAGAGAAGATTCCAACCCGCGGGGCAGTCTGAATGGCCTCAGCCGAAACCGGAGCGCTGTTTTCAATGTCCTCGATCCATAATCCTGCCTGGGTTGAACATAGATCCAGACCATTATGCCGTTGATGGATTGCCAGTGCTCTGGTCACTTTGGCCGGCCCATTGCACCATAAGGCCGGCTTTACTCCGGGGCGGTTGCCGGAAATGATATCCAGCCCTTCGGTTGGCTGGATGGCACGGATTAAAACAGCAGCCGGATAGCCTTCAGGCCCGCAGACGCAATTGAACATCCAGTGCATGCCATAGGTAAAGTAAACATAGGCTCTTCCGGCCGGGCCAAACATGATTTGGGTTCTCGGGGTTTTTCCTGCGCGGGCGTGGCAGGCCTGATCATCTGTGCCGCGATAAGCTTCTGTTTCTGTGATCATTCCGCTGACCCGTTGTGACCCAACCCTGCATACCAGAAGCTTCCCCAGCAGTTGTGGGGCGACTGTCAGCACATCCTGCCGGTAAAAATCATACGGAAGAACCATGGATTTTTTATGCCTGGGTTGCGGGTGGTATGGGTTGCAGTCGTTTATCCTGTTGATAGGTTGTTTGCAGGCCGGTTTCGAGACTGAATTGCGGATCGTACCCGAGGATTTTTTTGGCTTTACGAATATCGGCGCACATGCGGGACGGGCCGCTGTCGGTCTGAGAGTTGATCAGCATTTGGGCTTTGCGATCGGTAACTTTTTGTGCCAGCGCCGAAAGTTCAGCAACGGTGGTTTCAACCCCCGAACCAATATTGATAATCTCGTGATTGGCTTCCGGAGCGGTGGCAGCAGCCAGCATGGCGTCGACCACATCATCCAGATAGACGTAATCGCGGGTTTGTTTTCCGTCGCCGTGAATGACGATGGTTCCGCCCTGGGCAGACTGGCGGAGATAGTTTGGAATCACCGGGGCATGTACCGGAGGCAGATGCTGACCCGGCCCATAGGCATTAAAAACCCGCAGACAAACGGTTTCAATTCCCCACAGTTGGCCGATGGTGCGGATGTAGTATTCTGCAGAGAGTTTGGAAACTGCATAGGGTGAGCGGGGATTGGGTTTGGCAGTTTCAGCAACCGGCTGTTCAATCTGGTTGCCATAAATGGCTCCGGAGGAAATAAAGACTACCCGTTTGACGCCAACGTCTCGCATGGCTTCCATCAGGGTTACTGTTCCGCCGACATTGACCAGTTCATATTCCCGCGGGTAAAGTACTGATTCGGGTACCAGCACCCGCGCAGCCAGATGGTAAACACATTCAACGTTTTGCAATAGAGTCCATAAGCGCGGGCGGTCATTAATATCCGCCCGGGTAAACAGTACTTCGGGAGAAAGTGCGGCAATATCACCCGTAGACAGATCATCCATTCCGCGAACTGTCTCGCCATGTTCAACCAAACGGTTGGCCAGGGCAGACCCTAAAAATCCAGCGGCACCGGTAATTAAATAGTTCATGCCCGTTATTGTAGCATGTTTTTACTCACGCAGTGAAAAAGCCTTTTCAGCTCCCGAGGGGCTTTTTGGGCGGGGAAATGAAGATATCCTTCAGGCCTTTTTTTGCGGGTTCTTTGTCTGTTCCATCCCCTGATCACACGGGCGCATTTTATATTCATCCCCCGCCGGCTTTCGGCGCCAACCCGAAAATCGTTCAACCCGTGTAGGGCGGGATGCCCTCATCCCGCCGCAGGAAAATCATTTGCACAGGCAGATCCATCATACAGCCTACGGTAAGCGCACACCAGGGTAATACACTTTGTCATTTCCAACCCCCGATTATTCCAGGCAGATACCCCGCCTCACAACAACTTCATCGGAAACCGGCGGGATGAGGGCATCCCGCCCTACCGTGTTGATAGTTTTTCAGGCTACGGTCGAAGGCTTGATGAATGATTTCAAAATCCTTTGTAAGGATGGTCGGGGAATTCTTAGTGTGTTGTATTCCCAACCCTGACGCGGTTTCGCCGCCTGCTCATCGCTGGTTACGGGGTATGCTTTCTGCTGTGCATGGAGTCGGCCAGGAAAATGATTTTACCCGACAGCGTCTCATAAAAAACAATTATGCCATCAGACAAAAAAATACGCCGGGGGCAGGGTTCTTCGTCTGTTCTGCAGCTGTACAGCATATTAACAGCCTGCGCTGCCCGGAAAATATCACTGTGCGATGAACCCGGTGAAGCAGCCGATTGCGATGCCGGGGCCGGGGTCGGACCAGCCGCCCTGGTCATAACATTCTTCCACTCGGGGCGGTTATGCCTGTGAAACGAACATAACAAAAAAACAGGAATAACTGCCGGAAAATATTTTCCGGAACGCAGGGGAATATACGGCGATTAACGATTGATGGCAGCTTTTGCCGGGAATGCCGGGCAAAACGCATTACAGGGTTTGCGCCATTTCCCGTGACCAGAGGCGGATTGTTTCCCAGTCGCGATAGTCGCCCCTTTCAGATTTTTTCATCACGATTCCCCAGGCTCCCGGAATTTTTTCAGGAAACATTGCGCCGCCCCACAGGGCATAGCGGACCGGCTCTTTGATTTTTCGCAGCGGGTCAAGGTATTTCAAGGTCTCTTCCCGTGTTTTTGGGGTGTCTTTAAACATGGTCAGGCATGAAACAAAACAGGCCACCGGAAGGGGTTGCAGTTCATTCTTAAAGTATTTTACAAAATGGACTGTTTCCGGCAAAATTTTATTGAATCGGGCCGCACTGCCAATCACAACCGCCTGATAGGGCGTCAGATCTTCTACCGTTTGAACCGGCATCACTTCGGCTGCCCAGCCGGCTGAAGTGAATTCTTCTCCCACAACTCGGGCAATCTCTGCGGTTGAGCCAGCCCGACTGGCATAGGCAATTAATACTTTCTTTTCCAAATTCATTGATCCTTTCCTGTTATCGCCGGACGGTTTAATGACCGTTGGGGGGATTCTGTACCCATCCATCTTTTCCAAAACAGACGCTTTCGTGCGCCTGCGTGATCTTTCATCCAACGAAAGATCTGATCTCGAAGGCACGTTATTTGTGTAAAAGAAACAACAGTTCATTTCCAATCATCGTATCTTTGATTTGCCAGGTTTCCTGGCTTGCCAGGTTAAAAAAATGGCTGCGGTAGGTTTGCTGCATGCCTTTATCGCGACCGCTCAGACTGAACGCCGGAAAGCTGATGACCAGATATTCTGCATGGATTTGTTGTATCAGCCCTGACATGATTCCTTTTTTGAGCTGTTCAAGACAGGGGATTGACTTCAGAAGGAAAGCAACCTGAACCGGTTCCCTGGGGGTTTGAACGGTGAGGTCGCAGGGAAAGCGATTTCCGGCAATGCCCAGGTGTTTGCAAAAAATGTCTATACAGTCTGTCAGCCGCGGATAGATGTCGCAGGCATGATATTCGGCTGCCGGCGCCAGATTCATCCAGGGGATGGCCAGCGGGTTCAGCCCGCAGGCCAGATCTAAAATTGAATGAACGGCGGGTAAATGGGAGAAAACCCATTTATAGATGGTTTGTAAATGCGGAAGGCGTTCGCGGGTGGAAGCGTGAGCCTTCATTTTTTCCAGACAAAATGCCTGAACTTCAGGATGGTTTTTGTCTGAAGGAAGCCGTTGGATTTCTTCTGCCCAGACGGTGAAGGGAGGTTGTTGCGGCAGATAGGCTCCTCCAATCTGGTGCAGGCTGGTGCGGGTGGCTTTTACGGTTTCTTTAAACGAGCGGCCTTTGGATATTTCCCGGCAGGCGATGTTTCTTACCAGTTCCGGCAGCATGGCGGCGTATTCCGGGTTGGCGGTTACGGCTGAAATGACGGCTTCAGGGTCAGAAACCGATGCGGTCATAAATTCTCCGGTTTCTGGTTTTGCAGGAGGCGGCACAGCAACAGCATAAAGCCAAGATTGTGCAGTGTGGCAAAGCGGGGGAACAGAGCGTCATTCATTTTGAATAAATGCTGCAGGTAGCCGGCTGAATACCTCTGGCAGACCGGGCAGGGGCAGCCTTCCGTCAGGGGGCGGTTATCGCGGCGGTAATGCTCGTCTTCAATATAGCCATACCGGAACCAATCATGGCCGGGTTGAGATGGCCTGACCTTTTGCCAGGGTTCTTTAAAAAGATACAGCCGCCCGTGGCGGGCGTCGCGGGTGGGCATGGCGCTGTCAAACATGGGGTAGCCCATCTTCCAGCAGGCTGCCACATTGACCGGGTGCCCCACGCCCAGGGCGTGCACCGGGTAAGACAGGGGAATCAGACTGCGGGTGTAAGCCAGCGTATCTGTCAGCAGATTGGATTGAGAATCCAGCGGCCATCCCCCAAAACCATAGCCGTCAAACCCAATCTCGAGTAAGGCTTCGGCGCATTGTTTGCGTAATGCCGGAGAACCGCCGCCCTGAATGACCGCAAACAGTTTTGGCTTTTGTGCAGGGTCTGTTTTTTTCTGCTGTAATAATTGATCAAATGTTTGCCGGCATCGCTTTGACCAGGCGATGGTCCGTTCGACGGATTGGCGCTGAGCGCTTTCATCGGCTGAGACATGGGTGCATTCATCGAGGCAGACAATGATGTCAGCCCCAAAGCTGATTTGCAGTTGAATGCTTTTTTCAGGAGTCAGCAGGATTTTTTTATGACTTCCTTCAGGTTGAAACACCAGGCCCTGATCGGTAATTGAACCTGATTTTGGGTTCTGATGAATTAAAGAATAGGCCTGAAATCCGCCTGAATCGGTCATGATGGGGCGCTGCCAGCCGCTCATGGTATGCAGGCCGCCCAATGCTTTGACGGTGGTATTGCCTGGTTTTTGCATCAGGTGGAAGGTATTCATGACCAGCGCCGGCGTGCCCAGAAGTTCCAATGCTGCCGCATCTGCAGCCCGTACCATCCCATAGGTGGCATCAGGGAGAAAGGCCGGAAATTCCAGACGCCCATGCGGTAAGTCAAGCGACATGGGGAAATCAATATTCATATGCTTTATTATCCGTCAGGAATCGAAAAATGCCAACCCTCTGCAGATGCTGTTGCATGGAATATGCAGGGGGATCCATCACGGGTCGTTTAAGGTTTTGCAGCATGGCTTGGGCTGTACATCGGCAGGTTTTCAAAGGAAGTTTTGATATTCGCTTGATCCAGCGCCGTTAAAATACGTTCGGTGATGCGGCTGTTACAGGTTCGGCGAATTTCGATGGGTACCGGGTAAACCAATGAAAGCTCGATCCAGTTGTTTACAATCTGTGTGTAAACGCTGCATTCAGGGCTGGTTGATTCGAGCGGGAGTGCAGCCGGAATGCTTTTTTGCTGATCCTTCATCTGTGATAAATGTTCGGGAAAAAGCGGATCGCTCTGGATGGCATCCAGAATTAATTGTTTGGCTTTTTGCCAGTCTGAATTTATGGGAATGGCCACGGTAATGTCATCCCAGATGTAATCATGATATTTGGTTGCGTTATACAGGGGCTCTTTGAAAATTGAGGCGTTGGATACTGTAACTACCCGGCCGGTGTTATTTTCACCGCTCATCCATTTTCCGGTTTCAGCCAGGGTGGTGCGTAAAACTCCAATATCCATCACGCAGCCGTGAATATTGCCGGTTTCAATGCGATCGCCAATCACAAAAGGCTTGCCGGTAACAATGCTCAGCCAGCCGGCAAAGCTGCCGATTACTTCCTGTAAGGCAAAAGCCAGCCCGGCGCTGATCATCCCTATGGTAACTGAAATATAGCCGCTGTTAATAAACCAGATATTTAAAATAACCAGGGCAGCGACGATTTCAATCAGGGTATTCATCAGCCGGCTCAGCCGGAAGCTGTGTTGAAGATCGGTTTTGAATGTCTGGCGCACTGCTCTGCCCGAAATAACATGGGCTGCCGCTGTCAGTAAAAGTATTGTCAGGGTTAATATTATTTTATGAAAGGTTTCGCTTTGAATAAATGAATTCAGCCAGGTCATAGCTTTGTTTCTTTGGTCTCCGATTGCTGGGTTGTATTTTAATGATTGTACCCTCCTGCGATGATTATAAAAAGCGATTCAGCGCATAGGGAGAGATTGTACAGAACTTCCCGGAGAGACAGGGGTGAAAGGTTTCCGGTGGGTGTTGTGTGGCGGGAGGGGGTAAATAGAATGAGCCTGTGTTATTGATTGGAAAATGAAAAAATATTAGTCGGTGTGCTTTTGTCGTGGGCTGCGCCCGTGCGGCATGGTTTTTCCTGCGGAAAAATTCGGCGGGGTGAGGGCATCCCGCCCTGCGGGGTTGAACGATTTTTCGGGTTGAGTCCGAAGGCTTAGGAGAGTGATTTAAAACCATTTGGCTTGGGTTGAGAAATTCCGTCATCGTTATGAAAGGTCAGCGTCATGGTTTCTGCCAGCGTGGGGATTCATGTAGGTGTAGGGCGGGATGCCTACATCCCGCCGGTTTCCGGTGAAGCTGTGTTTCATGTGGCAGGGGATGAATATAGAATGCGCTGTGTTATCGGGGGTGGACAACCGACGAAGCTTAGCCGGGTGTATTTTGTTTCTGATGAATAGTTGTTTTTTATGAGATGCTGCCCGTGTGAAATGGTTTTTCCTGCGGAAAAATCGGCGGAGTGTATTAAATACTGTAAATACTGTAAACAGTGTAAACAAACGCAAATATGATAAAATGGGGAAAATATGGAGTGGAGGAGCCAGGAGAATGGACCGATCGGTAATGAAAAAGGCAGGTTTTGGGGTATGCATCCTGGCGTTTTTATTGTCGTGCGGTGTTGGCGGGAATAAGGCGGAGCAGGCCACGCAAACGGCAGCGGCTGCAATGAGTACACAGGCTTCTTATGTTCTGGAGACATCGGCAGCTCTGGCCGTGACGGTTGAACCGACTGCCGAGCCTGAACCGCAGGCAGGGGATGTGCGGGTGCGGGAGACAGACGGGATGCAGATGGTGTATGTCCCGGCGGGGGAATTTGAGAGGGGCAGCGATATATTCGGGAATGAAGGACCAATCCTTATGGTATATCTGGATGAATACTGGATTGACAAATATGAGGTGAGCAACGCTCAGTTTGAGAAATTTATCCGGTCCAGCGGGTACAAAACCGATGCGGAAAAAAACGGATCGGGCCGGGTATATACTGGCAGCAAGTGGGAAGAGAAACTCGGAGCAGACTGGCGGCATCCGTCCGGCGCGGGAAGTGATCTTACGGGGAAAGAAAATCACCCGGTAGTACAGGTAAACTGGAATGATGCCAGCGCCTATTGCGAATGGGTGGGAGGCCGTCTGCCGACGGAAGCGGAATGGGAAAAAGCAGCGCGGGGGACAGATGGGAGGAGATTCCCGTGGGGGAATACTTTTGATGGTATGAGACTGAACTATGCGGATATGAACACCCATTTTAAATGGTCGGATACCAGCGTGAATGACGGGTATGCCGATACTGCACCGGTGGGCAGTTACCCCGAGGGTGCGAGCCCGTATGGGGCGCTGGATATGGCGGGGAATGTTCAGGAATGGGTGGCAGACTGGCATGGGGAGTATTCATCCGTGGAGGTACGCAACCCGATCGGCCCGTCTTCCGGGGAAGAACGGGTATTGCGTGGGGGTGCCTGGGACTGTGTTGATTACAGTGTTCGGACTTCGGTCCGTGGCGCTTACTACCCTGATCTCAGGAGCAATAACAGTGGATTCCGATGTGTCCGCTCAGGGTTTTGATGGCTGAATTCTGATATGGGCTGGGGGCGTGTCCCCAATGGTCTTTTTT
>CAZEEL010000021.1:0-15536 GCA_964511135.1 uncultured Leptolinea sp.
TCCATACAGGTGATTGTACCATCAATGGTTTTGCAATGTTTTTGGAAATACTTTTGCAAAAAACTAAGGGCAGGCTAAAACAGCTTCAATTTGAAAACCAAACAGGCTGGTGCAGACGTTTTTTTCAATCCTGAAAGATTCCCGGGTCAATGGTTCTGATAAATTGACCGCCGCCATGTCAGGGTAGTGATGGATAAATTTGAAAAGTTGATGGCCGGCCTTCTGCAGAAGAGTAGAAAAGGCGCCCGGGAGTAATCCAACAACGACCAGCCTGCCACTGGGGCTCAAAACTCTCCGGCATTCCTGCAATACCTGCGGAACAGAGGAAGGATCAATCGTATTCAGGGTAAAATTCATAAAGACAGCATCAAAGAAGCCTTTGTCAAAAGGCAGGTTTTTTGCATTGGCAACTTCCAGGATGACCCGGTTATCAATACCCTGCTTTTGTAACAACTTGCGTGAAATCTGCAGCATATTGGGTGAGACATCTACCCCATAGATCGCGCCATTTTCACCTACTTTTCTTAACAAAGGAGCTAAAGCCTGACCTTCTCCAAAGCCAATTTCAAGAATGGTTTCATCCAATACGGGATGAAGCAGCGTTAAACCAAATTCAATCGTCTGGCGCTGAAAAGCCGACGCAAAGGGATTCGACCGAATAGATACCCCCCGCTGTGGGGGGCAGGGAAGAGGAGGTTCTTCCGCAGAGGAAAGCGTATTTTCCGTTTCCATGAAAGTAGGTTAAGTATACTTTATTTTATGCCCCATTCGTGAATCAATTGGGCTGCAAAAACAGAAATTCTGTTCAGCGTTCCCAGACTGATGCGCTCATCGATGCCATGAATTCGCTTTAATTCCTGGCTATCTGCCAGGTACGGAGAAAACCGGTAAATGGAATCCGTAATTGCTTTGTAATGGCGCGAATCCGTAGCTCCGGTCATCATAAACGGAGCCGCCGGAATATTTTCAAAAACAGAGCGAACAGCGTTTACAAAACGATCGTAAAAAAGGGTATGGGTCGCGCCGGCAGCAACAGGATCCCAGGCTGCGTTGGCAACCGGTGCAAAGTGAACCCTTTTATCCTGAATAACCGCTTCAATATGGGTAAGAACATCCTGCACTGTTTCGCCCGGAAGAATACGAAAGTTTACCGTCGCATTGGCTTTCTGCGGAAGAATATTGTCTTTAACGCCGCCCTGGAAAATCGTTACGGCGGTCGTTGTGCGAATGGCAGCAGCAGTCTGATCATTCTGATCCAATTGACTGACAATCATGCCTTTCAACAAGCGGCTGTTCGCAAAAGCCAGTCTTAATTTAAATGGCAAAAGATAAGCCAGGGGCTGCATTAACGCCTGAATAAATTGCAAATTCACCGGCATAGAGTGAGCCGCCAGTTTTGACATGGCTGCTGCCAGCGTGCTGACGGCTGTTTCTTTGGGTGGGGTAGAAGCATGCCCTGGCGTTCCCTCCACTTCAAAATCGACGGTCAGGTACCCTTTTTCTGCGGTTCCTATAATAGCAACCGGTTGATCGATGCCCGGAAGAATGTTTTTAACCATGCAGGTTCCCTCATCCCACAAAGCAGCCAGGCGAATTCCACGATTGGCCAGTTCGTTTGCAATGCAGGCTGCTCCAGCCGAGCCGCCCACTTCTTCGTCGTGTCCGAAGGCCAGAAGAATGGTCCGCCGGGGATGAAACCCCTGTTCCAACAAACTCTCCACCGCTTCAACGATTGAAATCAGCATCCCTTTCATGTCCATGGTTCCGCGGCCCCAGACAAACCCGTCAGCCACAATCCCGCTGAAGGGGTCATGACTCCACAAACTGCGATTGGCCGGGTCAACCGGCACCACATCCTGATGGGCTGAAAACAGAACCGGTTCCAAAGAAGGGTCTGATCCCTGCCAGGTATAAAGAAGAGCGTTTTCATTGATCAATTCTTTTTTAAGATGCTGGTGCATCAGCGGAAACTGCTGTTCCAGAAGAGAACGCAGCTTGCTCAACTCCTGACAGTCAGGAATTTCTCCTTCGCGGAAGGATATTGTCTGACATTGAATGGCTTTCGAGAGACTTTCTGTGAGTCGTTTGCCGTTTACCGAGAGGGTAGAAGCAGGAACAGGCCGGGCTTCTTTTTTACCAAAAGAAAAGGTTCGGATTAAGATGAATAAAAGCAGAATCGTAACCAGTACGATCAAACTCCAAAGAATGGTAACTGTTTGCATGGCTGCCTTTCATAATCAAATGGGATGATTCATCCTCGGGTGAGAAGTTCAATGATTGTATCACGCCTGTTTTTTTATTTGGACAACACGCCAGACCCGACAGACCGGTCATCACGGATGATCATCCAGTTCCAATGAAGGAGAAATATAGTATGAAAAACCATTCTCAGCGCAGTACGTTTTGATTTCGTTTGTCAGATCTTCATCGGCGCCGTATTCGGTCAAATATATGCGCAGCCCGGCTTTTTTACATTGAGCCAGATACTTTTGAAAACAGGCTTTTTCGTCAGGATTTTGAGATCCAAAAGTATGTTGTTCAAAATTAATAGATGTAAAAACGGTTTCCTGGTTAATCCCATCAATCAGCCCGGTTAAATCACCATTTTCCAATGCTGCAGACACAAAAGTATCTCCGCCATTGATGATCAACGGCAATCCCAATGGCTGCAAATCATGCAGAATGTCCAACAGCCCCTGATAAATTTCCGGGCGCGGGTAGACATACCATACGTCTGCATTGTCAAGAAAAAAACCATCCACCCCTTTTTCTGCCAGGTCTTTTGCTTTCCTGGTCAGGTATTCTTTCCATAGAGGCTGTGAAACATCCATCCAGCGTTCTTCCGGCCAGTTTTCATAAGCTCCCAGAGACATCCCTTCAAACTCAAAATAACCATCCCGAAAGGTTTCTATGGAACCAATGTTAAGGTAGGAATAAACCATCGCGTTATCCGCCTTGTGCAGTTTTTCAACTTCAGCTTTCGAAAACATGTCGGCGTCAATGACCAGCGTGGCATATCCCCGTATCCCTGCTGCATCTTCCGGCGAAAGGCCAATAAAAACGCCATACTCTGTTTCAGGTGTTGCATGGTTTTTGCATCCTGCCATCCCGATCATCAGGCATGCAAACAAAATTACAGCGAGCGTAGAGAATATTTTCTTCAAAGTCTTATAATGGAGTTGTATTACTTTTGCACATGTTTTCTTTTTCAGACCTGGTCGGCGCCGGCTCTTGTGGCATGCCCGATAGAATCGATGGCATGTTTGGCAGCCTGACCAGCCTGTTTTACCGCATGCGTAATTTCAACATGAGCACAGTCAACAGCAGTACTCAGAGGCATTTTTTCGTCTGAGGCTCTTTCTTCACGGGATGACAGCATATCGCCGATGATTTCAAAGAAGCTTTTTTTTCTGTCCGTCAATCTGATAACCTCCGTTTTATGCTCTCCCTGTTATAACAGAGAGAAAGAACTGAAAAGTCAATTATAGCCACTGTATTCGTTGGCGTGTCAAGCCGCAGCCCTTGCTGCAAAGCCATTTATAACACATCTTTCAAAAGCCTGTCTTCCCAGCGCAGAGGAAAAGGCTCGCCGGCCCCCGGGGTAACCAATACTCATCACCACAAACACATGATATTTACCGCCCGCCAGGGTTTGAGAATACAATCTTTATGAAAATCCCAACGCCCATACAGAATGATTTTAAAATCATCCGCCCGGCCTTCGGCCTCAACCCGAAAACCGTTCACTCCCGTAGGGCGGGATGCCCTCATACCGTCGGATTTTTCCGCAGGAAAAACCATTTCACACGGGCAGCATCGCCTGAAGAACTATCATCCATCAGACAAAAAAGCACACCAGATTAAGCTTTGCCGTTTGTTCCACCCCGATAACACGGAGCATTTTATTTAATCCCCTGCATCACAACAACATCATCGGGTAACTGCGGGATGCTCTGATCCCGCCCTGCACCTGCCTTGATTCCACGCACGGCAGAAACATACCGACGCATTCTATATTCATCCCCCGCCGCAAAAACGACCCATCTCCCGTACCGGTTAGCTCCCTAAGGCCTGCAGGTTTTTTTTATGAATTCATATTCATCCAGATATTGTCTGGCCAGAGAAGGGTTATGAATAATCAACAAATTCTCATCATTTTTGAAAAAAGCGCTGCGCGTATAATTGGCTGACCCGGTAATAACGGTTTGACCATCAATGATGAACACTTTATGATGCATCAGCCCGGCGTCGCCATCCAGGCAAACAGCGATATGATGGCTGGCCAGCCAGGGATACTCGGTGCCGGTGTTGGATTGACGCATATCAGCGTCAAAAACGCCTTCAACCAACACCCCGCTTTGAGAACGCTCCATTAAAACATCCGCCAGCGGGTTATCTGTAAAAGAGTAGGTAAGAAATTTTATTTCCTGGCGGGCCGCACGCAGTTCATCCAGAATTGCCTGTCGGGGATTATCTTCCGGCGAAAAATATAGTTCTACAGCATAATCGCCAATCTGAAAATCGGTCTGATCATCCAAAGGAGCCGTTCTTTTGACTCCAAAAAGATAGTCCTGATACATGGCGTCCATTTCCCGGGTATATTGAGCCGCCAGATCCTGGCTGGAAAAGTGCAGAAGATTATTGCGGTCGTTGCTAAAACTGCTGCCGGTCAGGTTGGCTGAGCCCGTCCACACCTGGGAGTTATCAATGATGATGAATTTGTTGTGCATTAAGCTGTTTGCACGATCATCCACAACCCGGATACCGGCTTTTTTTAAAGCTGCAGCAGTACTGTTTAGCCCTTCACTTTCTACGGCCACTCGAACGGTCACTCCGCGTTTATGAGCACGAATCAGAGCCTGTTCAACAGCCTCAAGACTGAGGTTGTAAACAGCCACATCAATACTGCTGACCGCTGAATCCATGGATTCAATAACCTTTTGCAGAACAAGGGATGATTCGGTTCCAGGCCCCAAAAAGAAAACCTGAATGGCTTCTTCAGCGGTTATCTTCCTCTGAGGAAGCATTTCCGGCTCAGGCGCCGTCTGGCAGGCAGCCAGCAGACCCGCCAGGCAAAGCATGAGACCGAAACGTTTTATTTCTGAACGAAAATTATTGATTAACACTCCACAAACTTACCTTTCCTCCCCGTCCGGCCGTGGCCAGCAGGGTTCCATCCGGTGAAAAGGCTGCCGACATATAAGGGCTTTCATCTTCTTTCAGGCTGGTAAGCAAAGTCCAATCTTCTGTACTCCAGATCCGAACCGTTCCATCCTGTGAAGCAGAAGCCAGCAATTTACCATCCGGCGAAAAAGCCACACTATTAATATAATCTTTATGACCGGAAAGATATTTCAGGAGAATGCCATTTTGGGCATTATAAATCCAGACATCATTGTTTTGGGCAGCCGCAGCAAAATAAGGCTGGGCAGGTGAGTAAGCAACACTGTTGATCCAGTGAGAATGCGCAGCAGCAATCTGACGCCAGCGGCCATCTGCATCAAATATGCGCACACCATCCGTAGCGCAGCCGGCAATAAATGATTGTCCGTCCGGCGAGAACGCCAGCGAATTTGTATAACCGCCGCATACCTGCATTGGCAGGTTGCTTTTTCCTTCGGCGAAGTTCCATAAACGGATACTCTGATCACGCCCGCCGGAAAGCAAAGTTCTGCCATCCGGCGAAAACGCCACCGTGCGCACATCATATTGATTCCCGGCTATGGTACGTTTCAGCGTTCCGCTGGACGTATCCCAGACACGAATAAGAGAATCTCCGCTGCCGCTGACCAGATGCTTTCCATCCGGTGAAAAGGCCAGACTGTAGAGATAGCCCATATCCTGCGCTTCGGTCATCGAGAAAAGTTCTTTTCCGTTATGGGTCTGAACCAGACGAATAACGCGGTCAATTCCCGCCGTGGCCAGATACTGACCATCCGGTGAAAAAACCAGCGTATTGGCATATCCATTCCAGCAGATGCCCGGCGTTAATTGGCCGGCATTTTTGAAAGAAATAACCGTCTTTTCGGAAGTCTGGGGTTGAATTTTTGTCGTCACGGGCGTTGGGGCTGGAACTGCCGGCGTCGGCGAACCGGATGACACAGGCAAAAGTTCGGCGCTGTCAGCCAAAACCGGCTGACAGACCATCAACAGCATCAGACAGACAATGCCGCAACAGAGAAAACGGATTGCATGTTGTTTACACATATCACTCTGACATACGTGAATTATGATGTTTTGGTTGCAGCGCTGTCACCCGGTTGTTCGGTTTCTGCTTTCAGCCGCGCAACAGAAGCGATGCTGTCACCTGCTGCCAGTTTCATTAGTTTTGTACCACGGGTAGCACGGCCCGATTCTTTAATGTCACTCACCGATAAACGCAAAACCATGCCCCCTGAAGAGATGAGGGTCACTTCATCGTTCATTTGTACCACTCTGGCTGAAGCCAGTTTTCCTGTTTTCGACAGGTTTTTCACATCGAACGTTGCTACGCCTCCGGTAGCCCGCCCTTTGACGGGATAGTCGCTCAATGACGTGCGTTTTCCAAAACCAAGCGAACTGATCACCAGCAAACTGCCATTGGGTTCAATCACGTCCATTGCCGTCACCACATCGCCTTTGTCCAGTTTAATGCCGGTTACGCCACCAGCCGGCCGCCCCATCACCCGGATGGTTTTTTCTGAAATACGCAGAGCCTGCCCGTCCGCAGAAACCAGCAACAGATCATCGGTTCCGCTGGTTAATCTTGCCCAGCCCAATGCGTCACCCTCTTCCAATCCAATGGCAATCACACCGCTTGAACGCAGACTGGCAAACTCATTCAGATCAACCCGTTTCACTTTTCCTCTCAGGGTAGCCATGGTGCAGTATTTTGGCCCCTCAAAATCGGGAACTGCCATCACCGCAGTAATACGCTCATCAGTATCCAGCCCCAATACATTAATGACCGGAACCCCTTTATCAACCGGTTTGGCGTCGGGTATTTGTTTTGCCCTTTCTGAATAAACTTTGCCTTTATCTGAGAAAAAGAGAATTGTCTCCAATGTTCGGGTGGAAAGAATGGCTAAAATTTCATCTTCCTGTTTGACGGTTTGACCGGTACTGCTTCTCCTGCCAACTTTACTGTTACGATAGGCCTTTTCATCGACCCGTTTGATGTATCCGCGCTGTGTAAGGGTAATCAGCACAGCCTCATCCACCGTCAAATCTTTATCGCTGAAATCACTGATACCATCCGCGATAATCTGCGTACGGCGTTTATCACCATATTTATCACTGATGACCTGAATATCTTCCCGAATGACTTCAAGGATCTTTTCTGGATGCTGCAGCAAATCTTCCAGCCAGGCAATACGGGCCAGAGTTTCTTTTTGTTCGTCTTCAATTTTTTGACGCTCAAGAGCTGCCAGGCGCCGCAACTGCAATTCAAGAATAGCCAGCGCCTGAATTTCTGTCAGTTTAAATCGGCTCATGAGGCGTTCGCGGGCAGTGTTGGCATCCGGGCTTTGACGAATTGTTTGGATAACGTCATCCAGGTTGGCCAGAGCAATCAACAGACCTTCCAAAATATGGGCCCGCTGACGGTTTTTATTCAGTTCAAATTCAGATTTGCGGGTAATGACCACCTGACGGTGTTCAAGATAGACCTGCAGGGCTTTTTTAAGAGACAGCGTACGCGGCTCATGGTTAACCAGCGCCAGCATTTGCACCCCAAAAGTAGACTGGAGGGGAGTAAATTTGTAGAGTTGGTTCAGCACAATCTGAGGATTGGCATTCTTTTTAACTTCAATCAGAATGCGCATACCCATACGGTCTGATTCATCCCGCAGATCTGAGATATCTTCGATGCGCCCTTCGCGTACCAGCTCAGCGATACGTTCAATCATGCCGGATTTATTCACCTGATAGGGAATTTCACTGATGATGATCTCAGATTTACCGCCGGAAGACGGCCGGATATCCGCAACCCCGCGTACAATCAAACGGCCCCGGCCATGGGCATAGGCCTGATTGATTCCTTCTCTGCCGATAATTTGACCACCGGTCGGAAAATCAGGTCCGGTAACAAAACGCATAAGGTCTTCAACCGTGATCTCGTCCATCCGGGGGTAATTATCAATCATATAAACAAGAGCGCTGCAGATTTCACACAGGTTGTGAGGCGGAACATTGGTTGCCATTCCAACCGCAATGCCGGAAGACCCATTTAAAAGCAGGTTGGGAATCCGGGCAGGCAAAACCAACGGTTCTTTGAGAGATCCGTCAAAATTATCAGCAAAATCAACCGTATCTTTATCAATATCGGTCATGATCTCGGCCGCAAACTGCCCCATCCGCGCTTCTGTATAACGCATGGCAGCCGGCGAATCGCCATCGATGGACCCAAAGTTTCCCTGACCTTCCACCAGCGGATAGCGCATTGAGAAGTCCTGGGTCATGCGAGCCATCGCCTCATACACAGACAAGTCTCCATGAGGGTGGTATTTACCAAGCACTTCACCAACGATACGGGCAGATTTTTTAAAGGGGGAATTGGGATGAATGCCCATGTCATGCATGGCATACAGAATGCGACGATGAACGGGTTTCATCCCATCACGGGCATCCGGCAGAGCACGGGAAACAATGACGCTCATAGCGTAATCAAGATAAGCAGATCGCATTTGGTGATCAATATCCACCAATTGTTCGCTGGGTCGAGTTTCTTCAGTATTTTCTATATTATCCATAGTTAATCAGCTACCTCGTTCAGCTTTAAAAGCGAACCCGAATCATTATACCGCACTACAGGCTGATGGTTTTCTTCTTCGCATAAAAACATAAGACAGCCGGCAGGCGCTTCTTTCGAGAAGCAAACTGAAATAAGTGGTTGCCGGTTTTTGCGACAATTTAAAAACAGCCGATGCCATACCATTGCGGATGACAGGAAGTACGGCAGATAAAAAGTCAAATATTGCCATGAGGCTGTAAAAACATCCTTCCTTAAAACAGGGTGGGCTGAATATTGCTGCGCAAAGGGGTTTCTTCCTGTTCAAAAACCACATCGGGAGGGAGATTCGATTTCTGAGAGGCCTGAACGGCAAGAAAGTCACAGCGTTCATTGTCAGCCTGACCGGAATGACCCTGAACCCATCGCAATGTTACAGAATGAATGCCAAAGAGGGTAAGCAACTCCTGCCAGAGATCTCTGTTCCTGGCGGGTGTTTTACGATCCCGCTTCCAGCCCTGAGCCTTCCATTTTTCAACAAACCCCTGGTTGTAATTATTGACCAGATATTGAGAATCAGAAAAAAGAGTTACCCTGGCTGGTTCGGTTAAAGCCGATAACCCGGCAATGGCAGCCATCAGCTCCATACGATTGTTGGTTGTCAGGCGAAAACCTCCGCTGACCTCCTTCTTTTGGCCATTGCATTTTAAAACAGCCGCATACCCGCCAGGGCCGGGATTCCCCTGACAGGCGCCATCCGTATAGAGAACAACATCGGGCATGGGTTGCTTATTTATCTGAGAAGACACAGATTGATGATACCACGCCAATTAACAAAAAACTGATCCTTAACGTAAATTCGGGATCAGATCTTTCGTCCAACAAAAGTTTCTCTTTTGGGAAAGAGGATGACTTCAGCCGGAAAACGGCCTCACAAAGGCTCATGATGGGTGAGTACAGGATAATCCCCAACGGTCGTTCATTTAAAAGGGATGCGCCGGAACAGAAGAGGCGGGGCGGCTGCAGCCCACAAACGAACAGTTCATGAACCAAAAGGGTTGTATTGTAAAGGAACGGGGATAACCCGGAAAACACAGGCAGACAGGCCATTTGCGGCACAGATGGACGAACAGCCACGGGAGAGAAACAGCAATATAAACGGAGCGGAGCAAAGAAAAACAGTAACGCGAGAACATTTTACCCTTGCTTATGACGTACTAGAATGGCGGGTAAAAAAATCTCAAAAACTTTTTCAAAAAGGTTCCGATTTACCCCCTGTTTTTCTCCTATTAGTGAGGGGATGTAATCCGATACCACCCATACCGGATTACGTGCCTACAACGCGAGGAAGGAGGCTTACAAGCGTATTTTACACCATATCAACCCACAATTCAATATCGAAAGGAGCCAAGACCATGCAGACCGTTTTTACAAGCGAGGGTAAGACGCGCACAGGCGCGGGAGCGGTTGACTTCAAAAAAAGGATTGGCTCCACGGTTTACACCGTGTCCGTCCATTTCAGCAGGACAAGCGGGGAAACCATTGAGGACAAAATCCTCAAACTGATAGAAAGCGAGGTAAAGAAAACTGCTTAACCTATGTGCCGCAAACGAGCCGGACAGCCGGAAAGAGGAAACCATGAACAGCACAAAATTAACCATCCTTTACGAGCGTTTGAGCCATGAGGACGGGCGCGAGAATGAGAGTGTATCCATCGAAAATCAAAAAGCGTATTTAGAGGAATACGCCACCCGAAACGGCTTTACTAACCTTGTCCACATGAGTGATGACGGATGGAGCGGAACACGTTGGGACAGGCCATCATTTTTACAGATGATGGACGAGGTAGAGCGCGGGAACGTGAGTGCGATATTGATTAAGGATATGTCAAGATTAGGGCGCGACCACTTGCGCGTGGGCTTGATTTTAGAGCAGTTGCGAGAAATGGGCGTGCGGCTGATTGCCGTTGCCGAAGCCATAGACACCGAAAAAGGCGAGGACGATTTTATGCCGTTCCGCAACATCATAGCGGAGTGGCACGCCCGCGACACAAGCCGCAAAATACGAGCGATATTCGGCGCGAGGACGGCGGCGGGAAAGCACGTTACAGGAGCATTACCCTACGGCTATCTGCACGACCCACAAGACCGCCAAAAATGGATTGTGGACGAGGAAGCCGCGCCAGTCGTACAAAGGATATTCCGAAGTATAATAGCGGGAAAAACTTTGGCGCAAATCGCGTGGGAACTGACCGTCGAAAAGGTACTGACCCCCAACGCGCATTGGAAAAATATCGGCGCGAAAGTGAGCAGGGCGCAGGATATGGAATTGTAAAGCGCAATAGGCGGCGGGATAGGTTTATCTATTCCGCTTGAGCATACCATCTTCCTCATCAACAGATACCCGCTTGAATAACTTATGTGGCAAAGTCCCTTTGAGAATAGCTGATAAAAGCATAAAAATGTCTGCCGCAATAAGAAATAAAAAAGACGGAATGAGCGGTCTGGTAAAGATGTTTGTATGGCTTTTCTTATTTCTTATTGTAAAGGCCATTACAGCCATGCACACAAACGGCAAAATAAAGAAGAAAGGTGTTACGAGAAGTCCCGAGCAATATGCCCATATATCAGCGCCGGATATACCGCCTGTCTGAATAATGGCTAGTAGAACTTGAGCAAATCGAATGATGACGGATATGGGAAACAGGATATACAGCACATATAACATAACACCGCCGCCAATGCCTAATCCGCCGCCCCATTCGATCCCTGCTCGGCTGCACCATGCTTCATACATTTTCAGGTGCAGGGCGTTTTGTTTTGCCTCAATAAATCCGCTGTTGGATAATACATATAGCTTGAAACAGCGGCGTTTTTCTACACATAGCTGCTCTGCTTGTATTAAGAAAGGCAGCATATGAGCCGGGATTCCGTCAACATACAAAGGGGAAGATATTACTACCGCATCTACATTCTCCAAAAGAGATAAGGCATTTTTGTAATCGCCGGGGCCCCTCACATCGCAAGTGGTGACTTTGCATCCCAAGAGCATGAGATTCATCAATCTGGAAAAGCATCTGGAGGCCCCGCCTTTGCGCTTGGGACTGGCATTCAAAATGAGTATATTCATTGCCATACCTCCCCAAGCTGCCCGGCATCATCCAAAATTGTGAGCGTTACATTCTGCCACGCGCTATTAATCCCGTTCGCCTTTACAAGTTCATTTGCAATCTGCTTTTCAAAATCACTCATTTCCCCATACAAAAACACCCTACACTCCGGCCGATTTTTATAGCGCAAGCTGTGGTGTATTCTCCCTCCCCGGTAAGTAAAAAAAGGAAGGCTGCCCGCGATGCTCCTGTCTAATACTTTTTTTATATTTGGACTGTAACCCCCGTAGCAGCTTTGGGAAACGATAACAATCTCTTTGCATTGAGGGATTATGACTCCCCAATTTTGAAAGGCGTCCTTTAGTACGCATGTCCCCGGTGTTTTAAGCCAACACC
Source organism: uncultured Leptolinea sp. (assembly GCA_964511135.1). GTDB lineage: Bacteria > Chloroflexota > Anaerolineae > Anaerolineales > Anaerolineaceae > UBA4782. The sequence continues at coordinate 12,213 of CAZEEL010000021.1, forward strand.
CAAAACAACCAACGCAATTAGCAGCTTTTGTATTCGCATCTATGACAAAATGATTATCTGCTGTAGGCACTAAACGCAAGTCTTCAGCAGTAAGGTCATGGATGATAACCTTATCGTAGCTCATAACAAATTCCTCCTACTACCTTTGAGAACCTGAGTTTATTATACTACTCGCCCCTTTACCGTCTGGATTTTTGCTGTGGCATTACGCCGCCGAAAACGGGGAATAGGATTGTCTTTTATCCTGTTCCCCGTTTTCATCCGCTTCATTTTACGGCAAAACCGGCTCCACTGGTGCGGTAGCTATCGTTAGCTTTTGCGGGGCTGCGCGCCCCGCACCCGCGACCTCATCCAAAGAACAGAAAAAGTAAAAGCGTAACGGCGGGATGTAGGCATTTACCACTTTTCGACAGCCTGCAAACACGCATGAATACAGGCTTTTTGACCACTCCCTTACTCCGTTTCCGTGGGTGTTAAGGGTTTTATACTACCCACCCCAAAAACGGCTTTTAACCGTCCACAGGGCGCATTTTTGCCCCCTTTTTCCCACCTTAAAAAAGTTCCTCTTGACAACAACCCTAACTGCACCATAAAGCAGCGCCGGCAGCTTCTCGTTAGTTTCTTTTTTATGACAGAAGTTTTCTTGACACCGGCCTGAATGTACTCAATAATATACACATACCCCTAAAGGTATATTGAGGTGAAACCATGAAACAATGTATGGATACTGAGAATCTTCATCGCCGTTTAAAGAAAATTATCGGGCAGGTGCAGGCAATTGACCGCATGATCGATGAAGATATTCCCTGTGAAGATGTTCTTTCACAAATCAATGCCGCCAAATCTGCGCTGCATAAAGCAGGCCAGATTGTTTTGGAAGGGCATATCAACCATTGCGTGCGCGACGGCATCGAACACGGTGATGCAGAGAAAACCATCGCAAATTTTACAAAAGCGGTCGAACGTTTTGCAAATATGACCTGAAAACAATACAGACCTTACAGAAAGACCGTGTTTTAGTAATTTTTATGTAAAACATTAGGCACGTTCTGATTTTGCATTTATTGTAAACTTTTCACATTCAGCATACGAATGGCATTCAGAACAGCGAGCGCAGTCACGCCCACATCGGCAAACACAGCTGCCCACATAGAGGCCATGCCCATGGCCCCCAACACCAAAACCAAAGCTTTGACGGTCAGGGCAAAGGCAGTATTCTGTTTGACAATCCGCAGAGTCTTCCTGGCAATCCTGATGGCGACGGCAAGTTTGGAAGGCTCATCCGTCATAATGACAATATCAGCAGCTTCAACAGCGGCATCAGAACCAAGCCCGCCCATGGCAACGCCAATATCCGCTCGGGCCAGAACCGGAGCGTCATTAATGCCATCGCCTGCAAAAATCAGCTTTCCCTTCGGCGTCTTTTCGGCCATGAGTTCTTCCACTTTCTCAACCTTATCCGCCGGCAGAACTTCCGTATAAACCCTGTCCATGCCCAATTGTGAAGCAATGCTCTCTCCTATGTATCTGGTATCGCCGGTCAGCATAACGATCTGTTTAATTCCGGCTTGTTTCAGATCATGGATGGCATGCAGCGAGTCTTCTTTAAGCTCATCTGCAATGACAATATATCCTTTGTATCGATTATCCACTGCAACATGAACTACGGTTCCCATTACAGATTCGGTCTCTTCAACCGGAATGCCCAGCTTCTGCATCATCTTCAGGTTGCCTGCCGCTACGGCTTTACCGTCTACCCAGGCAAACGCTCCATGCCCCAAAACTTCTTCTGCATTTATAACACGCGTATGATCCATAGGCTTCCCATAAGCCTTTTTCAGCGAGAATGCGATTGGGTGATTGGAACTGCTTTCTGCATACGCGGTCAGCTCTAAAAGCTCTTCTTTTGAAATGCCATCCGGGATGACTTCCTGTACCTGAAATACCCCCCAGGTCAGGGTACCCGTTTTGTCGAACACAACGATTTCAGTGTCAGCCAGCGCTTCAAGATAGTTACTGCCTTTGATCAGTATGCCGCTTCTGGACGCCCCGCCGATACCACCGAAAAAGCTTAAGGGAATGGAAAGCACCAGTGCACAGGGGCAGGATACCACCAGAAACACCAGCGCCCGGTAAAGCCAGTCGCTGAACACGGCATCTTTTATCACGAGAGGCGGAATAACGGCCAAAAGGAGCGCTGCCACGACAACCGCCGGGGTATAGTACCGCGCAAATTTTGTAATGAAGGTTTCAGATTTGGATTTCTTATTGCCGGCATTTTCCACAAGATCCAGAATTCTGCTGACAGTAGATTCTTCAAATTCTTTGGTTACGCAGGCCGTCAGTAAACCATTTAAATTAATGCAGCCACTTAAAAGATCATCGCCCTGATTCACCGCTCTCGGCAGCGACTCCCCTGTCAGTGCAGAGGTATCTACCAGCGAACAACCGCTGATTACCCTTGCATCCAGCGGAATCTTTTCACCGGCTTTGATAACGATGATTTCTCCGATTTTTACCTCATCCGGATCCGCCTTCTCAGACATCCCGCCGCGCAGTACGTTGGCATAATCCGGGCGAATATCCATCAGATCTGCGATAGACTTTCTGGATTTGTTCACTGCATAGTTCTGGAACAGTTCACCAACCTGATAAAAAAGCATAACCGCAACGCCTTCGGTATATTCACCAATCGCAAAAGCGCCAATCGTCGCGAGGCTCATGAGAAAATTTTCGTCAAAAACCTGTCCGCGCAAAATATTTTTTATGGCTTTAAGAAGAACATCGCCGCCTGTGATCAAAAAACCAGCCAAAAAGACCGATAAAGAGACGATATTATGATCCGTTTTCAATAAAATTCCACAGGCGTAAACCGCCGTGCCGGCAAGGATTTTTATCAGCCGCTTTTGGTTTGATCCTCTCATGAACTTTAAGCTTTTTTCAGGATAACATCCGGCTCAAATTTATTCACAATGGCATTGGCAGATGTGACAATAGCATCGAATTTTGTATCGTCACACTCAATAACCATTTTGGCGGTTATAAAGTTGACCGATGCAGAAGTAACGCCATCCAGCGTTTGCAGGGCGCTCTCAATTTTTGCAGCACAGTTTGCGCAGCCCAATCCCTCAAGTTTAAACGTTTTTTTCATCGTTTTTCCTCCGTAACCAATAGCGCGCATGAAGCGCTTCACCCTATCAGTTGAACGATTGCTCAACTGATAAATATATTATAGTTGAATTAATGCGCAAGCGACAAGCTTTTTATGACTTTTTACAGGGGTCTTTCATATATCTGATCCATCCGGATTATGGGTTTGCAGTT
>CAZEEL010000021.1:15636-25926 GCA_964511135.1 uncultured Leptolinea sp.
GCTTTTATGCCGGATCAGGGTGGCCGGGTATATACTAAAATGATTAATGATTGATACACGTTAATCAGAATCCATGTTTTTTTCACGGATTGTTTTAACAATCCCGTCAGACATTATGGTTTGTTTCGCTTTACCTGGAGGAAGCATGATGAAAAAGGATGAAATGCTGTGCGATTGCGACATTATCCATGAAGAAGTCGTCAATGCCGTCAAAAATAAGATGCCGGATGAAAATGAGCTTTCAGATCTGTCAGATTTTTTTAAAATTCTTGGCGACAGTACCAGAACCAGAATCGTATGTGCTCTGGACGAAAGTGAAATGTGTGTCTGCGATCTGGCCTCTTTATTGAACATGACAAAATCTGCCATATCCCATCAACTCCGCTCTTTAAGGCAGGCGAATTTGGTCAAAAACAGACGGGAAGGAAAAAATGTCTTTTATTCTCTGGCAGATGAGCATGTAAAAGAAATTTTTGAAAAAGGACTGGAGCACATCCGGGAAGAAACAAAGCCATCCAGCCGGACGGAATGAATGGGTGGTCTGGGGCATATCCTGCAGCGGCAGTGAATAAAATCCAGGACCGGGTTGCGGTTGTGTAAAATCTGTCTCAGACAGGAAGATATAAAATGAATTTAATCATCGAAACGCAATCCGGATGATTCCCGCCAGGCAAACGCGTTACAGCCTTACCTTTCAGCAGGGGATGACCCTCGCAAACGAATAAGCCGCTCGTACGCGCGGAACAGGTGGAGTATACAGGGGAAAACTTTCTTTTTTTAAAACATTTCCGAATGCCCTTGCCCGGATATACACATTGGCAAATCAACCTCTTGCAAACCTATACCCCTATGGGTATAATGCGCTGTACTTCTCACATCACATGACAGCACAGGACTGCAGTATGGCACAATTAGAAGCAATCATAGAATGGGGCGGAACAAAAAAATCAATCATCAGTCTGTTTTTTTCAGGGATCGCTTTATTCATCAGTATTTTTAATCCAACCCTTCTTCCTTTCGATACCGCCTGGATTGCCATTGCGCTGTGCGGCATTCCCATTATTCTGCAGGCGATCATTGGGTTGGTCACGGCTTTTGACATTAAAGCGGATGTTCTGGTATCTCTGGCATTAATGGCATCCGTCATCATTGGAGAAACTTTCGCTGCCGGCGAAGTGGCTTTTATTATGCAAATCGGCGCATTACTGGAAAACCTGACGGTTGCCAAAGCCCGGGCTGAGATAGAGAAATTAGTGCATATGACACCCCATACAGCCCGCAAAATCGTCAACGGGAACGAACAGATGATTCCTGCAGAACAGGTACAGGCAGGCGATTTGCTGCGCGTTTTGCCCGGTGAAATGATACCCGCAGATGGAATCATTCAGACCGGCATCACATCGATTAATCAGGCGGTAATGACGGGAGAATCACTGCCCGCAGATAAGAGGCCCGGAGATGACGTCTTCAGCGGTACCGTCAATCAATTTGGTTCCTTTGATATGGCAGCGTCAAAAGCAGGCGAGAACAGTTCCATTCAGCGTATGATACGCCTGGTACAGTCTGCAGATGCAGGAAAAGCCAAAATCGTCAGCCAGGCTGACCGATGGGCAACCTGGATCGTGGTGATTGCTTTGATCTCTGCCGTGCTGACCTGGCTGCTTACCAGCCAGATTATCCGGGCGGTAACCATCCTGGTGGTATTTTGCCCCTGCGCTCTTGTGCTGGCAACACCGGCCGCCATTATGGCCGCCATCGGCAATGCTACCAAACACGGTTTTTTGGTTTCTGAAGGCGACGCCCTCGAAAAACTGGCCGGCGTTACCAGAATAACATTTGATAAAACCGGCACATTAACGCATGGAACACCGCAGGTAGTTGCAGTGCAAAGCTTTTCGCCGGATAACGCCGCAGCAGATATCTATGCACTGGCAGCCTGCGCTGAAAGCCGTTCAGAACATCCGCTGGGAAAAGCTGTTCTCCAGTGTTATCGGGCTGAATATCCAGCCAGGGCCATTCTGCCGGTCGAACAATTTCAAATGCTGCCCGGGCGGGGAGCGTCAGCATCCATCAACGGAAACACTGTTCTGGCAGGAAATGCTGAATTACTTCAGGAGCATCGGATTTTTCTTCCGGAACAGGGTGTACAGGCGGCTCAACCGTATATGGATGATGGCTGTACGATCATGTATATCGCTGCTGACCGACAGGCGCTCGGCTTCCTTGCATTATCGGATACGCTGCGGCAGGAAGCCGGAAGCATGATTGAACAAATTAAAAAAGCCGGAGTAACTCCGGTTTTGCTGACAGGTGACCACGCCAATGCCGCAAAATACATCGCCGATGTGTTGGGGATTGATGAAGTATATGCGAATTGTCTGCCAGAAGACAAGTTGAACAGAATTGACCATTACCAGCAGAACCGGCAGCCGGTTTGCATGATCGGCGACGGCATCAATGACGCCCCTGCCCTGAAAAAAGCCCGGGTTGGAATTGCCATGGGCGGCATCGGCAGCGATATCGCAATAGACGCAGCAGATATTGTATTGGTAAATGATGATATTAAAGCGTTGCCTCATCTGCTGCACCTGTCAAAACAAATGATGCTAACCATCCAATACAATCTTACGTTTTCGATGGCGCTGAACTTTATTGCCATCATTCTGGCAATGACCGGTCTTTTAAACCCGGTGGTTGGCGCTCTGGTACATAACGCCGGTTCTGTTGCAGTCATTATTAATTCAGCATTTTTATTACGGTGGAAGAAAAACCAATGATGAGTATGAACATGCTGCTCATCATTGAAGATGATGATTGGCACAGGACGGTATTCCCTTATCAGAGATAAAAATAACCCTGAGTCAGGCAATATTGATTGGATTACCTGTCCTGCAGAAGCAGTCATGCTGGCTGGCCTGGTTCAGCCAGCCATTCGAGCCGCCATTTACTATCGCAGGAACAACCTCGATCTGGTAAGGAACCTATCCCGGGTAGAGAACCGTATATAAAGCAGGAGCAAACTCTTCTACGATTTCAGAAGTGATCCCATTTTCTTTGCAAACAGCCTGATACAGATCAACACTGCGGCGGCGAATGCGCGCCTGGGTATTAACATCCAGCTCCCACAGCCCAAAACGCTGTGTCCAGGCGCGTTCCCATTCAAAATTATCTACCAGGCTCCAATGAAAATAGCCGCGTATCGGCCAATTAAAATTAACCGCCCGCCAGACTTGCATCAGATGCTCAATTAAATAACGGGGGCGCAACGTATCGGGGGCATCTTCTACCCCGTTTTCAGTCACATAGATGGGTTGATTGTATCGTTTTGCCCAGTGCAATGCCTGATACATTCCCTCCGGCTGATTGGCCAGAAAACCGGTTGGACTTAATAAAACGCCCTGCGGATAAGACAGCTTCATGAACAACGCTTTTGGGTTTAAGGTAAAAGAGATCAGATTGTTGGTGTAATAATTGATTCCCACAAAATCCATTGTCCCGTTTGCCTGAGAAATATACATGCTTTTTCCAAACATCTTAAAACGGCCATCGGTTAAAGTATCAAGAAAAGCATGGTTAAAATTCTGAAAAATAATTTTTGCCAGTATTTTATCCAGCGGAGACCCTCTGTGGGCAGGAACAAAATTACGATAATGATGAGCAATGCCCACCTGCGCCTGCGGCTGTAACTCATGAATAACCTGATAGGCTGCCGCATGACCTTTAATCAGATTTGTCGCTACCCGAAAAGCAGTCTGCGGGTCATTTTTTCCGGGGGGAAATTCACCTGAAAGCCAGCCATTGTTCAAATACACATTGGGCTCGTTGAGCGTCACCCACAGATCGACATATTCTTTCAAAGCGGTTACAACCTTGCGCACATATCCGACAAAGAGTTCCGGGGCATCCTCTCTTTCCCATCCCCCATTCCAGACAGTTTTTTCGTCATGGTCCTGTTCAAACATCCAAAGCGGGTCTGTGAAATGGTGCAGGGTAAGCATGGGTTTAATATTGCGCTCAACCATACCACGCGCCATGTCACGATAAAAATCAATGGCAGACTCATCCCAGCGGTCAGGCCTGGGCTGAACACGGCTCCATTCAACAGAAAAGCGGTGCGCGTTCTGAAAGGATGCGGCTGCCCGATCCAGATCTTCTTTCCAACGGCCGCCCCACCAGTCACAGGCCAGACCCGCTTTTGCATTTCCGATAATTCTGTCGGGTTCCTGTTCCCAGGCAGACCAGTTATTATTGCTGTTGCGGCCTTCGACCTGATGCGAAGAAGTAGCCGTTCCCCAAAGAAAATTTCGCGGAAAATGAATATCAGCACGTGGCATAAAAAACCTCCTGAAATTGGTTCATCGCATTCATTATACAGAGGCCGGCTGAAAAAAGCAGCCCGGAATTTAATCTTCCTGCAAAGAAATCATCCATACAGGAAGCATGAATACACAAATTTTATATACCCGGAGAAACCGCAAAAGCGAAATTTCAACAGACTGTCATTTAAACAAGATTTACGGGTTTTGAAAAGGAATCTCCAGCGTAAACTCGGTTCCTGTCAGAGGATCTGAAGAATATGTCAGATTTCCTTTCAGGACTTTCTCCGTGAGTTTTTTAGCGCCATACGTTCCAAAACCATGTTGCTGGGCCTGGAGCGTAGAAAGCGGTTTGAAGATAGCCGCAGTTTTTTCAGGTGAAATTGGCTGTGGATTATGGATTTTGATTAACAGATCACCTTCGTTTTGTTCAATCCGGGCAGTAATGACATCTCCGGGAAGGCTGGCATTAAAAGCATTGTCAATCAGATTTACCAACACCCTTCTGAACACTGAGGGCTCGGTCGTGATCATTTGCTCCGGATGCTGAACAATTAATTGGTTTTTAATCCTCTGTTCACTATACAAACGATCGTAGATCGTGAAAATACCCTGAATAACCTGTGAAGGGCTGACACTCACCGGGTGAGGCTTCTCAAGATTCATCTCATCCTGAACTCTGCTCCGTTCAGTCTGAATTTCTTCAACCAACACTTCTGAAAGACGCATGATGGCTGAAGCATACAGACCCACTTCCTCTGGCGGGGCATTTACAAGCAACTGAGCATAATTACGAATATTGCCTGCAGTATTGAGCACATCATGAAAAAAAATACGAATCAACTCATTATTATTCTCTGCAGTTTTTTTACATTTCAAATAAGATGGCATGGCTATATTTATAAATCCTATAACAGACAGTATTGATACAATTTTATTATAACGGTTTTCTTACAGAAAAACTTTATAATATCACATGGAAGAAGAACTGTATAATTAAAACATGAAGACAGAAATAGCTCAATGGTTAATCGAACTGAATGCCCGTTTCTACGAACAATGGGGAGATTCATTTGCCGCCTCACGGCAGCGGGTTCAGCCGGGAATCCAGCGAATATTCCAGGAAATAAAAATCAGCGGACACTGGCTGGACCCTGGCTGCGGGAACGGAATCGTGCTGAGCGCCTGGGCAGAACGGGCAGAGCCAGGCTCATGCTATACCGGTTTTGATTTCAGTGCTCCGCTGCTGGCTGAAGCAGAAAATCGAGCAGCGATCGTCAGACAGTCCGGTTATTCTGTCCATTTACAGCAAATCAATCTGATTCATGCTGATTGGGAGAATACGATGGTCAAAGAAAGCCTGGATGGAGTCATATGCTTTGCAACCATCCATCACATCCCGGGTCTGGACAACCGCAGAGTTTTTTTTCAGAAGATTCATCAGGTTATGAAGCCTGGAAGCCCTTTATTGTTTTCCTGCTGGCAGCCGCAAAACAGCCCGAAATTGGTCCGCCGCATTCAGAGTTGGGAACAGACAGGCCTGACCGCTCAGGATGTTGATGAAGGGGATGTTTTACTGGACTGGATGGCAGACGGGGGAAGCTTAAATCAGGAGCCAAATTCCAATCTGCGGTATGTACATATTTATTCGCAATCAGAATTGGATCTTCTGGCTGAAACCTGTGGTTTTCAGCCGCTGGATTCCTTCCGGTCAGATGGCGCCGGCGGAAAGCTTGGATGGTACCATCATTGGGTGAAAAAAGAGCGCTAAATCACGGATCCGGTTTTTGGATTTGAATGATTCCCAGTTGAGCGGCCTGAAGGATCACCTGTTCACGATTTTCAACCTGAAAACGCTGTTTAAGCGCATGGATATGCATAAGAATGGTTCGTTCGGTAAGATGCAGGCGGGCCGCAATCTGCCGGGTAGAAAGCCCGATGACCAGCGCCTGCAACACCTGCTGTTGCCGGGGGGTCAGTGGCGGTGCCAAAGATTGATCTGCCAGGCAAGAGAACTTCATTATCCGGGGAAAGAGGATCAGCAAAGAACCAAGAATCAGCCATTGCATGGGCTGACGGCCTACCCCGCCGGAACTGTTTGGCAGCCACAATGGAGCCGGGCCGGAAGCATTCAACGATGAGACAATATCAGAAACTGGCTGATTCATCTCGAGCCAATGATAGATATCTTCATTTTCAACAATTAAGACATGAGTCATAGAACGATTCACTTTCCAGAATCGAATCGTGCATCAGAAGGGAAAGGATAATATAGAACAAATGTACTATATTATCGAAGAAATCCAATCATTTGTCAAGTGCCCTGGCAGAGCCTGACAGTACCCAACCATCGTTCTGAGGAGACCGGCTTAAAAGATCCAACAAAGAACCTTAAGACGATGTGCTTTTACAGATAAGCCTGTCCGGAGGAACCGGTATGCAAAAGATGGTGATTTCGATTTTTACCCTGAGACGGCCATATTCCGTACGGCAGGAAGCCGAACCTGCCATCACCCCCGAACACCTTTAAGACAGCCGCAAAGGCTTAAAGAAATAACATCCGGCATATCCGGAAAAGCATCCGTTTGATTATTCTGTGCGGTCCATTTCCAGAATGGTCAGAATAGCCAGTCGGGTAATCTCATATCCGGTCTGAGGAGCAATATTTGAAAAAATGTCTTCATCAGTATGCATATAAGGGTTGAATTCAGCCGGTTCACAGATGTCAGATTCTTTTCCGTCAACCAGGTTGGCGCTTAACATCACGGCGCCAATGCCCTGATCCCAGAACGACCCATGATCTGAATACGGAAGAGCATCTATATACAGATATTCCATCATCAGTTTCAAGTCATAATCACGAATTACCTGCTGCATGATTTCAGCAATCTTTCCGGAAGACTGCAGAGATCCCACGTGAGCATCCGCGCAAAAATCATGGTTTGGATCATAAGAAATTACATCCAGGTTAATCACAGCCAAAGGCTCCTGATCTCCTCTGCCCACAGGGTGATTGCGCAAATAGGCAGCGCTTCCCAGCAATCCGAACTCTTCTCCCGAAAAAAAGATCAGCTTTACCGGATGATTAAGCGAAATGCCGGAAAAGACTTTTAATGCCTCCATCAAACCGGCTGTGCCGGAAGCATTATCATCAGCGCCTGGAGCGGGCTCGTCTTTATTGAAGCTGAGTGTCGTAGAATCAAAATGGGCAGTTAACAGGATCGCGGGCGCTTCGCGGTTTTTCCCCGGAAAAGTCACGATAATATTTCTCCACTCAAAGGGCTTATTTTCTTCATTAAAAAAAGTGTACGTTTCAACCGCAATGTATTCAGATGGAACCAATTCCTGAATTCGTACCAGTAAATAATCAAAGGCCGCAGGTTCTGTATTGACAGGGTCAAACATGGCGGTTGAGATGCGGGTTTTTATAAAAAAGCTTACCCCATTCACCGTCACCGGCTGAACACCGCTAAGGTCTTTCACGGTACGGGTCCAGCCTTCCAGAGAAGACGCCTGCAGATATGGCAGCAGAGAAGAAGGTGCTTCTGAAGTCGCTGTAACCACGGCAGCCGGGGTGGTTTCAATTTCAGCCGTTGCAGAAGAAATGGCTGTTGCAGGACGGGGACTGGCAGACGGCAAAGCAGTATGGATGCTTTCAGGGGCGGGCGAAGAAGGCCAGGTCTGCCTTCCGCTGAAATTACAGCAACATAGTACTGCCAGGATAGTCATCTGAATAGCGCTGATCGTTGATTTCATATGTTTTCTCCGTACCGGACCGCCTGCGATCTTCCGTTGTCAGAGTTCAGCCATGATCGCCTGCAGTTTTATTGTACACGGTTTAAATGCCGATGCAGATGAAAAGATAAGGAACGCGGCGGTAAGGCATCCTTCTGATTATTTCATTCTCAGCAAAGAGAAGTCCGCATCCCAATGTAGGGTGGGATGCCCTCATCCCGCCGTTACCCGATAGGGTTGTTATGTGGTGGGGTGAATATAGAATGCGCCCGTGTGATCGGGTTGGGACAAACAACGAAGCTTAGCCTGATGTATTTTGTCTGATGGTTGTTTTCTGTGAAACGCCGTCCGTCGAAATGATTTTCCTGCGGCGGGCTGCATCCCACCGGTGGCCAAGTCGTGAATCAAAACACCGAAGTCAGTGGTTATTTTTTGGGGCAATGTATATAATAGGAGGAAGCAGGTACGTTGGGTCTGGAAGAACGGGCGCCATCGATGACATGGATTGGGAAGAGGGACAGCGTATGGGATCAGATTTGATTGGTCAGACGATTGAAAAACGGTATGAACTTACAGAGAAACTGGGCACGGGGGGCATGGCGGTGGTGTACAAAGCGCGGGATCTGCGGCTGGAGCGGGAAGTGGCGCTGAAACTGATTCGAACCTATGCGTTTTCAGAAGAGATTCTGGAGAAAGTGATTCAGCGTTTTGATCGGGAAGCGAAAGCGCTGGCACAGTTGGCGCATCCGCATATTGTTACGATACATGATTATGGCAGGTATGAAGATGTACCATACCTGGTGATGCCGTATATGGGCGGGGGAACCCTGAAACAGTTGATGGGCCGGCCGATGGAGGCGGAGAAAGCTTCTGCGCTGCTGATACCGATTGCGGATGCGCTGGCGTATGCGCATAAGAAGGGGATGCTGCACCGGGATGTAAAACCGTCGAACATATTGCTGGACGGAGACGGGGTGCTGCGTCTGGCTGATTTTGGGATCGGGAAACTGCTGGAACAGAAGGAAGGCCAAACCCTGACGGGGACGGGGATGGGGATTGGCACGCCGGAGTATATGGCTCCGGAGCAGGGACTGGGGAAAGAAGTGGATGGACGGGCGGACGTATATGCGCTGGGAGTGATATTATATGAACTGCTGACGGGGCATAAACCGTTTGAGGCCGAAACGCCGATGGCGATGATATTGAAACAAATGACGGAGCCGCTGCCGCGTCCGGGGGGATATGTGAAGAACCTGCCGGCAGAAGCAGAGCGGGTGTTATACAAAGCGCTGGCGAAGCAGCCGGAAGATCGGTATGAGGATATGGAAGCGTTTGGCAATGCGCTGCGGGGGCTGGAGCGGTCAGGCAGGGCACCGGAAAACAGCCGGGGGCAGGTACGTCCGGCGGTGATTGAGCCTGATCAGGATGCTACCAGGGATGACCTGCCGGTCCCGGCGGAGCCGGCCGTAAAGCAGCAGGAAAAACTGGAAGAACTCAGCGAACAGATAAAGAAACTGACGGCAGCGCTGGAGCAGGAAAAAAGGGAAGCGGGCGGCAGGGCTGAGACAGTGGCGGTGTCTGCGCCGGCGGAAGTTGTAAAGCAGACAACTGAAAAGGGATGGGCGCACATGAAAAGCGCCAGCCCGCAGGTTGTTTTGGCTCCCTCCGTGCCAGGGGGTATGGGGGCGCAGCTGAAAAAGGGAATGGACTGGCTTGCTGCGGCGGGAATGCCGGGGCTGCTGGGGATGGCCGTGTTGCTGATCCTGCTGCTGATTGCGGGGAAAGATTGGCTGGGGGCGCCAGAACGACAGGCGGTAAAAACCCTAATACGGGGGAAAGACGGGATGGAAATGGTTTATGTTCCGGCGGGGGAGTTTAAGATGGGGAGCAATGCCGGAGATGATGAAAAACCGATACATACGGTATATCTGGATGAATACTGGATCGATAAGTATGAGGTAAGCAACGGTCAGTATGAGCGATGCGTGGCAGCGAGGGCCTGCACAGCGCCGGGGGATAACCGCTCATCCTATTATGGGAACAGTGAGTATGCCAACTACCCGGTGGTGAATGTCGACTGGTATCAGGCGCAGGCGTACTGTAAATGGGTCGGCGGGAGACTGCCGACAGAAGCGGAATGGGAGAAGGCGGCGCGGGGGACGGACGGGAGGGAGTACCCGTGGGGGAACACGATTGATCCCGACTATGCCAATTATGGTGGAGATGTCGGAGACACCAC
>CAZEEL010000022.1:0-120 GCA_964511135.1 uncultured Leptolinea sp.
ATATCTATCGGGTAGATGAAGAGACCGTTCCGGGTAATTATGCAAAGACCCTGAGCGAAGACAAGCTGACGGTGACGAACACCTACACACCGCCGACGAAAGATGTGACAGCAGAGAAGA
>CAZEEL010000022.1:220-25568 GCA_964511135.1 uncultured Leptolinea sp.
CACCGGCAAACTTCACAGCGGATAACGTGCAAGACCTGACGGTGACGAACACCTACACACCGCCGACGAAAGATGTGACAGCAGAGAAGAAATGGTCTCCGGCGGGTTTAGCGGAGGAACTGAAATCAGCGGTGAAATTCCAGCTGTACCGTTACACAACGGATGCTGCGAATGCAGAGGCGGTTGGTGATGCAGTTGATCTCAAATCTGACAATTCGGTGCCGTGGCAATACACCTGGACAGGTATGCCGCAGGCGGATGCGGACGGAAAGATTTACACATACTATGTTACAGAGACCGAGACACCGGCAAACTTCACAGCGGATAACGTGCAAGACCTGACGGTGACGAACACCTATAACCTGACCACCGTAGCGGGTGAGAAGACGTGGGAAAATGTTCCTGCGGGAGCAAGCTACCCGACGATTAAGGTGAACCTGCTGCAGAACGGGGAAACGATTAAGACAGAGACTCTGACTGCAGCGCCATATAAGTGGAGCTGGACGGATCTGCCGCAATATGACAGCACGGGCAACGCGTATACTTATACGGTAACCGAAGATGCCGTCAAGGGCTATACTTCGATCATAAACGGCTACAACATTACGAACCGGTATACCGGTTTGGACGGGGACCCGGATTTTGTGCGGGCGACGAAAGCCTGGCAAAATGGCGGACCGCAGCCTGAGGTGTGCTTCCAGTTGCGCCGCAGCGCGGACGGTATCGCTGAAGAACCGGTAAGGGAGGTCATCTGCGTCAATGCTTCCAATCGGTGGCGGGCAGAATGGACAGGTTTGCCAACCTATGCGCCCAACGCGATGAAATATACCTATACAATTGCTGAAGGCAGCATGCAGAATGGTGTATTTCGTCCTGGCGCGCCGGCAAATTACGAAGCTGCCCTGAGCAGAGATGGAAACAACCTTACCATGACCAATACCTGGACGGTTCCGCTGCGGACGGTAGAGGCTCAGAAGGTATGGAGCGGCGGAACGGCCCGGCCCAGAGTGGCCTTCCAGTTATACCGTTCCAGCGCGAATACGGCCGCTGAACCGGTGGGCCGGCCGGTTTGGCTGACCGGAAACGGACCGTTTACGGATGCCGGAGAATATGCGGCCTGGCAGTACCGCTGGGTCAATATGCCGGCGGTGGATCATGCGGGGGCGGCTTATACCTACTATGTGACCGAGGTGAACGTCCCGGCTGACTACGCCGCCGATGGCGTGAACGATCTGACGGTGACGAATACCTATCGCCCGCCGTATGTGCCGCCGTACAACCCGCCCTACAACCCGCCGCCTGTTATTCGGGCGCAGATCCCTGGCCTGGGTGTTGGCGGATACATGATCCCGGTGACGGGGGCTGAAACCGGCAGTTTCCTGATCCCGGTAACCGGAGCTCCGTATATTCCCAATACGGGTGACGAAAGCAACGGATGGCTGTTTGCAACGATCATGATCATTTCGCTGGCTGCCTTTGCAGCGCTCCGGCTGATCGAATGGCGGCAGCTGAGAAAGAATCTGTAAATTGAGCAAAAACAGCCTGAGCGAAAGACCTCAGGCTGTTTTCAATGGCGGGGCAGATGTCATGTCTGCCCCGTTGTTATTTTCTGAAAGAGATGGCGCGGCGAAACGGATCTGTTTGTTGTACAATAGAGCCAAGAATTAAATACAGGATGTCTGGGGATGGAATGATGGAAGAAAATAATTACAAGACTGAAAAAACTGCCCTCCGGCGGAAAAAGAACCCGTTATGGAATTTAAGCTATCTGTTGCTGGTGGTCGCGGCGGTATCCGGCTACCTTTGGTATACCGAAGAGCGGCAATATTCTGTTGGCGCAGATGTGTATAACGAAGTGGCCCATCAGTACACGACGTTTCATGAAAACCGCCCTCCGGAAGCCGCGCCTGAAGCGTTTCCGACGGCAGTTTCTCTGGCGGCGGTCAGTGGGAGCGGCAATCCGGACAACAGCGGGGTGACTTCCGGGCGGTCTGAGGTGGTGAACCCCTATCAGGCTGAGCTGGATTGGATTCGTTCGCGTTATTCGGTCAATTTTGAAGAGCTGCAGAAAATTAATCCGCAGACGGTTGGCTGGATATTTAATGAAGACTTAAGCATTAATTATCCGGTTATGCAGGGAGAAGATAACGATTATTATCTGACTCATCTGGTAAATAATAAGGTGAATAAAAAGGGTTCCATCTTTGTGGATGTGCATAATTACTATGACTTTACGGATGATACCACGGTGATTTTTGGGCATAATATGCGGGATGGTTCGATGTTTTCGGCGCTGGAGAAGTATAAAGATCAGGCGTATTATGACGCCCATCCTTTTTTATATTATCTGACGCCTGAGCATGTGTACCGGCTGGATGTTCTGTCGGGCTATATAACCAAACCGGGCGATGTAAAATCGCTGCATTATAATTTTTACACCGGAGCTGAGCGGGATCGCTTTATTGAAGATTTTATGAGCCGATCGATGTTTAAAAGCAGGGCAGAAATTGACTCGGAAGATCATTTTGTCAGTTTGTATACCTGTGATTATGATTTGTATAAAGCGCGTTTTGTGGTGCAGACCCGGCTGGTTCAGCTGACGCCGTAAGCGCCGCAGGTTTTGCGTGCAGGGCGTATGCACATGCGAAAGGTGTATGGGGGTGATGGGTGTGCGCCGGAACCCGGGCGGCTGAACTGCGCCGGCAGGGGCGGGGAGTCATGAAAAAAGCAATGGGCGGGGATCATCCCCGCCCATTGCTTTTTGGTTTGTTTTTTATGGGGTGGGCAGGTTGGGGGGCGCGCTATTGCTCCACCAACTGAAAACCCGTGATTCGCTGATCGCGCCGGCAGATTGCCAGATGGGCGCGCCGTCTTTGGTGGTTCCGCTTTGGCGCACGGTCTGGATTGTCCAGCGGAAGACGTGCGGGGTGTTATCGGCCGGTTTCAGACCGGCAGGCACGGTCAGGTTGGTGCTGGTGGTATAGTGGGTCGATTTTTTGCCCTCACCGGAGGTTACGTCCTGAATGACGACCTGGTACGATTCGTTGTCACGCAGGGCGCCTACCGAGGCCCATTGCAGGGTGATGGTGTCGTTTCCGCTGGTGTAGGATGTGCCGTCGGCCGGGAGCAGCAGGTTGGCTGCCAGATAGGGCGGCGGCAGGGTCGCGGTGGGGGTGGGCCCGGGGGTGGGTCTTCGTTCGCACAGGGGAATGACGATCGGCTGCCTTTCATAGACGATGTCGCCCGGAAGCCCGTTGTAGCGTTTGATGACTTCTGCGTCAACGTTGTAGCTGGCAGCAATGCCGCCCAGGGTGTCGCCGGACTTGGGAATGTATTCAACTTTGGGGCAGGCCTGGTCGGTTGCCACTGCGCCGCTGACGGTGTTGGTGGGCTGGGGCGAGGCGGTGGGGGTCGGCTGGGGAATGTAGAGTTTTTGCCCGATGATGAGTGTGTCGCAGGCCGGCGGCAGGTTGTTCATCATGACGATGTCTTTGGTCTTAATCCCGAAAAAGATGGCAATGTCAACGCAGGAATCATTGGGTTTTACGATGTATTCCAGCGTGGGCAGGGGGGTAAAGGTGGCTTCGATGGTCGGCGTCAGGGTGAAGGTGGGAATGAGGGTTTGGGTGGGCGTGGCGGTGATGGTGGGGGTTTCGGTCGGGGCGGTTTGAGCGCCGGTGCCGCGCAGTACGCCAAAGACAATGGCGGCTCCAATGCCAATCAGTAAAAGGACCAGGGCAATGGCAATGGGCAGGTTGATGGTGACGGAAGGCATTTTTGCACTGGCTACGCCCGGGGTTTCTTTGGCTTTGGCAGTGTTGCTTTCCATGCTGCGCCCGCATACGCTGCAGCGGGAGGCCGATTCACTTACTTTTGAGCCGCAGGTTGGGCAGACTCGGTTGGTTGTTTTGTTTTCAGAATTGATCATCTCTTTATCCTGGTTTGTTTTCCAGACAGGAAAAAATTATACCATGCCCTGATTGCTTTCTTTTATCAGATTGGGCAGAGATTGGTGCCCGGCAGGTTCAAATTGCAATGGTGTCAGATTGGGGCGGTTTTATGCGGGGGGCGCCGGCGGGGCGGGGAATCAATGCAATTTCGTCGGTTGGAATAGGGTTTGCCATGCGTGGAATCAATGCAGGTGTAGGGCGGGGGTGCGGTTGAGGTTGAACAGGTTTTAAAAATTCTTTGTCCGGGCGTTGTATTGGTTGTTCGGTTGGGGTTATGTTCAGGGCGGTTGGGTTTAAATTGCAATGGTGTAAATCGGCGGGATGAGGGCATCCCGCCCTGCAGGGTGGGTGTGCGGGGGGGCTATGCCGTATAATATCTTTTGTGCCTGGCATATACCTTCATTTTCCTTTTTGTCAAAAACGCTGTGCCTATTGTGACTTTTTCACGTCTGCCGGTCAGGCGGCGCTTATTCCGGCCTATCTGGAGGCGTTAAAAATGGAAATTGCAGAGACTGCCCGCTGCTGCCCGGCAGACGAATGGATCGGGTCGGTTTATTGGGGCGGCGGCACGCCTTCTCTCATGAGCGGCGGGGCCATGGCTGATTTGATGGGTCTGCTGCATTCGGTTTTTCATATTTTACCTGAGGCTGAGATCACGCTGGAGGCGAACCCGGGCACGGTCAGTTTTGAAAAACTGAAGGCTTTTCGCCGGGCCGGGGTGAACCGTATCAGTTATGGGGTTCAGACCATGCAGCCGGATGAACTGCAGGTGTTGGGGCGTATTCATTCGTGTGAGGAGGCGGCGGTTTCTTTTGAGCTTGCCCGGTTGGCCGGATTTGAGAATATCAGTCTGGATCTTATTTATGGGCTGCCGCTGCAGACGCCGGATCGCTGGCTGGATACCCTGCGGCAGGTTCTGGCTTTCGCGCCGGAGCATTTGTCGCTTTACGGCCTGACGGTAGAAGAGGGAACTTTTCTGCAGCAGCAGGTGCTGGCCGGGCAGGTTCTTTTGCCCGATGCAGATCTGGCGGCTGAAATGTATGAAACGGCCCGTGTGTTTCTGGAGGAACGGGGCTACCGGCACTATGAGATTTCGAACTGGGCTGTGCGCTCGGAGGCGGCTGATTTTCGCAGCCGGCATAATTTGCAATACTGGCATGCGGATTCTTATCTGGGTTTTGGGGCGGGGGCGCATGGGTATTATGCGGGTACCCGTTATTTTAATGTTTATGATACGGCTGACTATATTGCGCTGATGAAAAAGCGGTCTGGCTTCGATTTTCCGTTTTCGCCGGCGGTTGCCGGGCGGGAAGAAATTCATTTGAAGGCTCAGATGCAGGAGTTTATGATGCTGGGGCTGCGGTTAACCGAAGAGGGCGCCGACGCTGCCCGGTTTTCTGCACGTTTTAAGACTGATATGCGCCTTGTTTTTGCCAGGCCATTGGCAAAGCTGGAAAAGCAGGGTTTGATTACATGGAAACCCGGCCCCGACAGGGTGTGTCTGACCCCGCGCGGGCAGTTGTTGGGCAACCGGGTTTTTCGGGAGTTTGTTTAACCTGAATTTGGGATAGTGTCTTTGCTTGGGTGCAGGATCGGGCAGACGCAGTGTCTGTTTTGGAAAAGGCGGATGGCTTCGGTCAAAAAACGGCCTGGCAGGATGGATCCATGATGGGGGGAGTGTAGGGTTATCCGGAATGGTTAAATAACTTTTACCTGGGTGCCATAGCCTTTATGATCCCACTCGGGTTTTTCAGAAACCGGTCTCACCCAGCGGTAAAGCCATTTGGCTTCTTCTGTACGCATGTTGACGCAGCCATGGCTCATGGGAACCCCAAAGTTGTTGTGCCAGTAGGTGCCGTGAAAAGCCACACCGTGTTCGGCAAAAAAGATGGCCCAGGGCACTCCCGGCAGCTCGTAGGCTCCGATCTCTGAAGTCAGGTGACCATCGCCCATATGTTTGGAGGGCATTTTGACGGTGATGTTGAAATCGCCGCTGGGGGTTTTCCAGGATGGCTGGTCAGGGTTGGGTTTAATATTCAGCCCGGATGAAATTCTGGTATCGAGAACGATTTGTTCTCCCTCATAGGCTTTCAGGGTTTGCGATGCAAGTGAAACTTCAATGCGTTTCTGCAGGTATTCCAGATGGGGGCTGATGGGCGTGAGTTCGCTGTCGGGTATCAGACGGATATGAGAAGCCGGTACAAAGTAATCTACATTGTCAATGTCAAACAGCTCATCTTTAATTCTGGCCCAGGGGTTGCCATCGGGGCCTTCTTCAATGGCGGTGATCCAGTGGACTGATTCGTAATACAGCCGGTATTCAGGCTGCCAGCCGTACAGGGAAGTGTATCGCAGGGATTGGGTGTAAGGAACGCTGATTTCGGCCAGGCATTTTTCGCCGGGGAGGGTGGAAGGCGCCGGGTTGAGGCGGTACTTTACCAGTTGCAGGCGGGGGCTGTGGATATAGCCACGCCATACTTTATACCAGCAGGGGTTCCATTCGGGGCCTTTCTCTGAAATGATTTTTTCATAGAGGTTGATCAATTCGTCGCGATAACGGGTATAGACAATGGGGCTTTGATCATCCGGCTGGCTGTAGACACTCAGTTGATCTGTGGCAATGCGGCCAATCAGGTCCAGCTCAGGGGTTTTTGAGGGAGCATCCTGCTGCCCGTAATATGGGCGGAAGGCCATTGCTCCGAGCCCCAGTCCGACCAGTTTCAGAAAGTCGCGGCGGGAATAGTTTTTCATGCTGACGATTATATCAGGCTGGAGCCTGAAAATAACGTATATTGGGATGTATTGGGATGTTTGAGTTGTGTGCTTCTGGATGGTCAACCTGCCGGAGCGCAGATGACAGTTTGCAGAGGGAACTTTAACAGATGAACAGGGGTATTTGCGAAATGCTGTGTTGCATGTAAAATAAAGAGTAACAGATGTTTTTTCATTATTTTTACCAATGATGGCGCGACATCCGGTTTATCGCAGTGACCGGCAGGTGACGTTGTTTTTTTGACAATCAACTTTCTATGGAGGTTAACATGAAAAGACGGTTTTCGTACGCTGTGTTGCTGGCGCTGGTGTTGATTATAACGATGAGTTGTTTGGGCTCAAGTCTGAAGCCTGAAAGTACGCATAGTTTGTCAACGGCTGTCGTATTAACCGTTGAGGCGTATACGACTCAAACCGCGCTTGCATTGGCTGGCAGCCCTGCTGCGCCTCCCACAGCGGCCCCCCAAAGTACCGTTCCGCCCACTTCAACCAATCCTCTCCCTGCAGCCACGCTTGTTCGCTGTAATCAGGCGAGCTTTGTGGCAGATGTGACGGTGCCGGATGGTACAGAAATGATGATCAATACAAGCTTTGTCAAAACCTGGCGGATTAAGAACACAGGGACCTGTACCTGGACGACCGCTTATCATATTGTGTATTCTTCCGGCGCTCAGTTGGGGGCTGCGGCGGCCATTAATTTTCCAGGGACGGTTCCTCCGGGCGCCACGGTGGATCTGTCTGTTCCGATGAATACGCTTTCGGTTGCCGGGCAGCAGTATACCGGTTACTTTAAATTCCGCTCTGATGCCGGGATTGAGTTTGGACTTGGCCCTGGGGATGTACCTGTGTCGGTGGTGATCAGCACCGGCGCTGCTCTGCCGCCTGTAAGCGCTCCGCCATCCGGCGAAGCGGATCTTGTCTTTCAGGAGGTTTCTGTTAATGCAGGACAAAAGGTCGCTTTATCTCCCCTTCCTGTAAAGGCGAAAGCAACTGTCTGTAATAACGGTGGCGTTGTGGCCAATAATGTTGAAGTTGCTTTTTATGGAGGCGTTTCGGAAACAGAGCCCACCTGCTCTGCAACGATTGGCAGTATCATGCCAGGTGCATGTAAGACTGAAGATATTTGTTATTATATATATGATTCAACAATAAAAACGTATAACCAATATTCTGAATATGGAACGGCGAGGTTTAGAATTGATCCGTACGATATTATTGTGGAGAGTAGGAAAGACAATAACTGGGCTTCATACACTGTTAAATTTAAATAGTTATCACGGAAGGGCGCCCGTACTTAAAACCGGGTAATTTTCCGGTACAGGCAGGCCTGATGCGTGAGGAACAGGTTCCGGTATGGATAGCTGACACACGGTCAGTCTGAGTTCTCATTTTTAATTTTCAGGGGCGCATGATACGCACCCCTGATTTTTCCAAAAGTTGCACGGCCTGTACAACTTCCTGTCTCTCAGGCAGGAAGTTGTGTTTTAAATGTAAGGGTCATGCTTATAAAAATGCAAGCGGTCATCCCGGCTCAGGGCTTTGCTGTTTTGCCCCTGCGCATTTTGGATGACAGTGTTTTGAAATGTGGGAAATGTATGTGGGAAATGTATTGTCAGGAAATGAAAAAGATACTATAATAAGCACTCTGTGATCGGGGCGTGGCGCAGCCCGGCTAGCGCGCTTGCATGGGGTGCAAGAGGTCGGAGGTTCAAATCCTCTCGCCCCGACAGACAAAGGTGATTTCATTCTCGTCGTGAGGTTTTCACCATATAAAAGCAGCCAGTTCTGGAATGAGCTGGCTGCTTTTTATTAAGTTTCCTGTTTTAAATCATCTGCATCGGACGCAGGCAATCCGGTAAACCTGCTCAGCTTAGCCATCTGGTATTCTTTTTACGTTCCGCCTGTTTTTCAGCGTCAGTCTGTTGAGACTTTTTCCATTCGGCTGAGCTTTCATTTCTTCATCAATCGGCGCCTTCGATTTCCATTTGGCATATTTTCGATTGATGCGTTTGTCAACTTCCGTTTGCGTTAGTTTGACTTTCTGCCTGCCTGTACCCGATTGGGTGTCAGCAGGGCAGTGTTCCTGATTTTTCCGCTTCCTGTGTGGTTTCCTGAGTGTTGGTAGTGTTGCCTATACTTCATCTTTATCGATCATAAGATCGCCTCTATATCGAAAAGCCATTCGCCATAACCGCGTTTTTTTTCATGCCTATAGCGCGAAATTCCGTTCTACGTAGAATAATTGTTTCGAATTCTCGTTCAAAAATATCTTGACCTGATTTGCCGTCCCATTCCCAGCCCGGTCTTACCCCATTAAGCGTTCCACCATATTCTGAAACAGGAGTTTTTTTATAAATCTGCTATCATATCCATAATACTTTCGCCGATCAATACAATATCATTCGGCTCATATTCCTTGTTGAACCCATTCGCTATGAAATAATCAGAGACTGCCTTACTCAACAAAGTTAATTCGGAGTCAGTTAATTTCCGTAAATCATTCTGAACAGGAAAAGGAAGTTCCAATTTTTTAACATATTCAATTTGTATATTATCAAGAATTTTGTTAATTTGTTTCTTGTACAAATGTTTCGAATACATTTCCGTTTATTTCCTCTTGTAGCCCAGGTTGTTACAATATTTCCTGTTTTAGGGGGATTACGATAACGCATTGCTCCCCAAAAATTTTTTGTGATTACCACCCTAAAGTATCACTTCAATTGTACCAAATTCTCTCGAATCTCTTAGAGTATTAACAATTTCATCAAGTGAAACCCCTCTTTGTATAGATCGTTCAATAGAATGTTGCGAAATAGATTGAATCATATCTCAGTGTCTTTAGCTTCTTCCGCCATTTTTATCCTCCGTATGCCCGTCGGCGTGATTTCCCCGGAAGAAAACAAAAAAAGGCGTCAGGAACATTAACGATTTCTCGTCACGGTTCCGAACGCCTTTTAAGGGTCTGTCCAGGTTATTTAATTAAGATTATTGTGTCACATTCTCTTTGTGATCTTTATCTTCCTCGTAAGAAAAATTTAAAACTTTCATAAAAGCATCGAATTCTTCGACTACTTCTTTTGGAGCTCCAGGAAGCAAATGCCAATTATTAAGTTCCATAACAAAATATGGACTATCAATAAAATTCGGACGTTTCATCGTTGTCATGGTATTCTGTTTAGAGCCTTTGTTAGTAGTATACCAATTCAGAGGCCACGCGCCCAGGCTTTTTAGATCCCATAAGTTCGGAAAAATACTCTGCGAAAAACTCACGTTCGTTGACAGTCGCATACTCGGAGACCGCATTTTTGATATCCTGAAAACCTACACCCGCGGCAGAGAGTACATCCAGTTGGAATTGAGCTATATTAACACCTTTAGAACTCAACATACCATGCATTGCGTGAATACATTTCCGTTTATTTCCTTCTTGTAGCCCAGGTTGTCACAATATTTCCTGTTTTAGGGTTGATTACGATAACACATTGCTCCCCAAAATTTTTTTGTGATTTCCACCCTAAAGTATCACTTTTAATTTTTTAATTGTGCCAAATTCTCTTGAATCTCTTAGAGTATTAACAATTTCATCAAGTGAACCCCCTCTTTGTATAGATCCTTCAATAGAATGTTGCGAAAGAGATTGAATCATATCTCAGTGTCTTGAGTTTCTTCCGCCATTTTTATCCTCCGTATGCCGTCGGCGTGATTTCCCCGGAAGAAAACAAAAAAAGGCGTCAGGAACATTAACGATTTCTCGTCAAGGTTCCGAACGCCTTTTAAGGGTCTGTCCGGGATGTTATTGAATTAAATTTATTGTATCATAATCAAAAATACTTGCCAATAAAATTCATGATGTCTTCACCGATAAACACACGCTCTGTATCTTCCGGCTCACCATCAGCACCAAAACCACCCATGAGGTAATCCGAAACAGCCTCTGACATTGCCCAGAATTCCTCATCGGCTAAAAGTGAAAGATCATCAGTGACCTGAAATGGTAAATTGAGATTATTAATATAATCAACTTGTTCTTGAGATAATAAAGGTTTACTTGACATATTTTTCCAAATCTTTCGTTCCTGTTTGCCAAACGGTAATCAAATTGCCAGTATCAGGATTAATACTTATTGTAGCATATTCGCCTAATAGATTCTGGCTTAATCCTTTTGCCTCGGCTTTTACAGGAAATATGTGTATTGGATTAACTATTGCATCCTTAGCCAAATTTACTTCAATTTTCCGGTTAATCACCTGATTATAAAAATGCTTACTTACTTCTTTCACTTCAATACCTGTAGGAGTTTTCAAACCAATAAGTTTTTCGTTCAGGTTTGTTCAAGTGCTTTCACTGCCCTCGCGAAGCGTGCAGGCGCAAACCCGCCCACGCTCATCCGCTCTGACTTATAAGGCAGGCCAAATGTATCGCTCACCTCTTTGTACTTCTGTGTCAGACAAGGGATGCGGTACGCTCCGACCGCCGGGTAATGTCATCGCAGTCGCTTTGGCCATATTTGCGCTTTCACAAATTCCACAAAATCCGCTTCAATCTGGTCAGGGTTCACTCCCTTACTGAGCCTTTTTTACTCAGCGCACAGATGCATCCCGCGCGACAGACAAGAGAAGCTCTGCCGAAAGCAGGGCCTTTTTGGTTATAGACACCCGGCCGGGGGGGGTGGGCCCCCTGACGGGCGCGGCTGTGTTGAACACCTCAGACGGGTTGTTTTGAGCACTGTTTTTTTGCGATGGCCCACCAGGCGGGCACGGTTTGAACGGCAGCCGGGTTTTGCAGAATTTTTTCTCTTTGTTGCAAGAGATTTTCAATGGTTGGCGGGGGCAGGGCGAGTTGTTCGAGATCGTAGCGCAGGGTGTGCTGTTCGCCCGCAGAGGCCGGGCTGTTGTTGGCGGGCGGCCATTCGTTGCCGAGAATGCCCCAGTGAATATCTGAAAAAGCAGTTTGGGTAAGAAAAGCGGCCATTTTACGGCCGGCAGAAGGGTCAATGCCCTGTCTGATCAGTGATTCAGTCTGAAGCCGGCCGATTTCTTCCAGTTCCGGGGGGTAATCAACCCGGCTGTCATAGTCGGGTTCGGCAAACGCCATAAACCAGCCGCCAGGTTTCAGAATGCGGCGCACTTCAGCCAGGGTTTGCAGCGGGTGTTTGAGCCAAAGCAGCAAAAAATGACAGACAACTGCATCAAAGCAGTTATCTGTGAGGGGGGCGGCTGCGGCGTCGGCGCATATCAGCGGCCGGGGCGAAGAAAGAGACAGTCGGGCGGAATGCAAATCAGAAAAAGAAAGATCCAGCCCGTACACCTGCGTATAGCCGTTTTTAACCAGAGAGGTAAGTACCGCCCCGGTTCCGCAGCCTATTTCGAGGATGTGACTGTCAGGCCGGATTTCTGTCAATTTAAGAAGATAGCTTCGTAAACCGGCGGTCCATTCGGCCTGTTCCTGATAGCGGTGGTGACGCAGGGCGGTTGTTTTCACGCCATTGAAAGCTTTTCCCAAAGGGTGTCCCAGGGGTCGGTAAGCAGGTTACCCAGTACGGCGGGGTTGTTTTGAGCGGGGGTGACATCTCCGTCCGGTTCTACATACAGCCAGGCGTTTCCGTCTCCGGCGGGTTGCCGGTTTTCAGGGTGCAGTTCAAGGCTGACCGGGTTTTGTGAAGAATAGGGAACCGCGATATCCCAGATCAATTTCAGTTCCAGTTGTGCAATCTGGTGCTGAAGTTCTTTCATCAGGTCCAGGCAATCTGAATTTGCAGCGCTGATTGAGATGTTTTTTACTCCCATTTCGGCCAATTGGGTGATGCAGCTGTTTAAGGCTGGCGGATTGGTTTCTGTAATGGTCAGGTGGACGATCATATAAATATCTTCAGCCAGAATGTTGTGTGCCGCGCGGATGGATTGCGGGTCATCGGGGTTCAGGATGAGCACCAGGTAATCGAGACCGGCCTGGAGGAGTTCTTTTAAGCGGGCGTTATCGTTCAGGCGCAGGCCGTCGGTCATCAGGCCGGTAACCTGGCCGTTGGATTCAGCGCGGGCAATTAACTCGGGGAGGTCGCTGCGCAGGGTGGGTTCGCCGCCGGTAAAAACAATTTGCGGAATGCCGGCCTGGCTGGCTTTGTCCAGAATGGTGAACCATTCCGGGGTCTGCAATTCGCGGCTTAGCCGTTCAGGCGGGGCGGCATGAGGGTTGGCGTCTGAGGTCTGCCAGGTGATGGCGCAATCCAGCCGGTATGGGGCGGTAAGGTTGCCTGAATAGGGATCGACCCGTTCCATATCCAAAAACGTGACCGGGTCAAGGTCTTCTGTCTGAATCAGGGTTTCAATTTTACTGAGCACTTCATCCATATCCTGTTTGGCAGTTTTATGGCTGATGCGGAAGCGTTTTGTGATCTGGTCTGCGGCGGCGGCCGGATTGCCTTTTTGGATCAGCCAATAGACCATTTCTACTGCGGTGGTGTTTAAATGCAGGATGGTGGAGGCGTTGATGATCAGAATGCCGTTTCCGTCTTTTTCTACCCGCAGTTGCAGGCGGTATGGCAGGGCCGTATCAGCAGCAGATTTGTGCTGATAAATGCCGGCAGGAATTGGATCAAGGTCGGTGGGAAATAAAAGATGCCATAATTGCTGAAAAAGGTTCATAGATTGCCTCGATTTCTTTTTTGTTGGTGGCGTCTTACAACAGGTTGACAGGGATCGGTTTACAGGCAGTGGTGTGTTCTCTGGCCAGCGGGCATCCGCCGCCGCATTCACGGAGGAGTTCACATGGTTTGCAGGCTTCAGGTACATGGCTGCGGCTGCGCAGGCTCTTTGCCAGCGGATGATTCCAGATTTGCTCCCAGGGATCCTGCAGGATATTCCCGAGGGGTTCGTAATAAGACTGGCAGGGGATCACGGCTCCATCCGGTTCGACGCACATATTATATAAAGCGGCGGTGCAGCCTTTGACGCCCAGTTCGAGTTGGAGCGGGTCAAAGTGGCAGTATTGGGTAGGGGTATACCAGATCAGGCGCTGTCCGGATTGGCGGGTGAACTCGCGGGCCTGGGTTAATAGCTGCGGCAGGTTTTCTTCCGGAATGCCGTTGTTCGTAACTGCGCCGCGGCCGGCATAGATCAGGGCATTCAGTCCGATGGTTGGCGTGCCAAGATCGGCTAAAAGCTGTAAGGTGTCATTAATAAAGGGGCTGTTGCTTTGCAGCAAAGTGGTGTTGGTCATCATATACAGGTTGGGAAAGGTTAAAACATTTTTTATGCCCTGTATCGTTTCCTGCCAGGCTCCGCGGGCATGCACCATTGCATCGTGAATCGCCGGGTCATGTGATTCGAGGGTAATTTGAACGTGGTCCAGCCCGGCTTTAACCAATGGTTCAATATAAGACAGGTCTTTCAGTTTACGGCCGTTGGTATTAATGCCTGCGATCATTCCCAGTGAATTGGCATATTCAACCAGTTCAGCCAGATCATCCTGCAGGGTGGGTTCTCCGCCTGTGAAAACTACGTGCGGAATTCCGGCCTGCCAGACTTTTTCGAGAACCTTTTTCCAGTCTGCCGTTGTCAGTGATGGAAAACTGCGCGGCCGGGCATTATAGCAATGGTGACAATCGTTGTTACAGCGGTAGGTAAGCGCCAGATCCATGCGGTAGGGGGCTGAAGGGTTGTCAGAAAAGGGGGGTAAGATATCCAGCCCCAAATCACAGATTGGGCAGGCGCCGTTGGGGTTGATTACGGATTCAATTTGTTTTATCAGAAAATGGTAGTCGTGGGTGATATCTGTCGCAGGTCGGTAGAGGCGGTTCAACCGGCGGATGGCTTCTTCATCAGAGGATTGGTTCAGATAATACCAAGCCATCTGAACGGCGGTGGGGTTCAGGTGAAGGATACGGGCGGCATTGATGATCAGCAGACCGCTCCCGTCCGGGTCAGCCCGCAGGTGGATGCGGGCTTTGCCTTCTTCCCACTGGCGTTCAAACGTATGAATTCCGGGCGGGGCTGTTTCAGGCAGCCCCGGTTTGGATTTAAAACCCAGCCTATGCAATAAATTGAAGTTCATACGTTTTCCGTGTTAACGTCCGCCTCCGGCACAGGCACAGGCGCAGCCGGCACAGGCACAGGCACAGGCGCAACTGCTGCCTCCTCCTCCTCCGCTGGAGCGGTATGAAGAGGGGGGCGGGGGCGGGTTGGTGACATTTGTAACGCCGCTGGTGAAGCTTGTAAGATTGCCGACGGTGTCTTTGGCAAAGTTTTGCATGCCGGCAACCAATGAACCGGCAAAAGCCGAACCGGGAAGGGTTGGCATGGAGAGCGGCGGTCCGCTGGAAGCCTGGCCTGACCCTGAACCGATCGGGGCGTTTAAGCCGCGTGAGCCGCCGGACTGTGAAGAATAAGTACTGCGGTAATCAGGATCATAATTCCACCACCATTTTGGCAGGAAGATCATCTGGCCGGCGCCGAAGCTTTCATTGGCTTTGCGGTTAAAATCTTTATCCAGCATGGTCCAGCCCATATAGTTGTCAAATGTTTCCATTTTGACCTGGGGGGTGTTGGCCGTGTTGACCTGATCCCAGGCGCGGTTGATGATATCTTTGTAATAGGCTCTGGTTTCTTTCAGACTGAACCCTTTCATTTTACCGGTTACATTTTTTACCAGATCAACCATCACTTCCTGCAGGGCTTTGGTGCGCTTTTTGGGGTCTTCGATCGCGTATGCTGTCAGAAAGTCTTTTTCGTAGGGCTGCAGGGTTTCAGGGGCAGTTGCGGTTGCTTCGATTTTCAGCGGTTCTTTGGTGATAACGCTGGCTGCATCTTTCTTCAGGACCGAGAAGAGAATCATGGTCATGACTTTTTCAATCGGGGTTTCCATCAGAACGGCTGTTTCGACAGCGGTTAACCCGCGTTTAATGCCATGCCCTTCAATGGAAATTTTGGGAGGCAGGTAGGTGTTTTTCCTTTTCTGGGTCTGTTTGCCTTTTTGAAAAAAAGGGAGCAGGATTACAAAGAACAGAATGGTGCAGCATATGGGGGTCGCTAATTTATCAAACAGGCTGTCACTATCGAAGCTGCTGGTGGGAGCCGGTTTCGTAACGATGGCTTCGGCTGGAATCATGCGGGCCGGAAAAAAAGCCCCGAAGGTATAGCGGCTGGCGCTGTTGGCATCTGGGCTGTGCCATTCATAATAGACCATGCCGTTGTCGGCAATGCCTGACACAGGTTTTTTCTCTCCGGGCCAGTTGGTTGGCTCGAGATAACGGGGTTCTTCAGTAGTCAGCCCGGGGGGCAGGTAGAGAACGACTTTCAGATCGGTGCTACCTTTAACATATTCAGAGCCGAAGTAATTGGGCATAAATTCGAAGCCGGCATATGGCTCCTGTTCGTCCTGGGTGGATGGATAGACCATTCCTTTGATATTATTGACCACCAGGTGTACTACACCGGTTTTCCCGGGTTGAATGGCGTTTGAACCCAGCCCCAGCGCAATGCCGATATCAATATAAGGAGAATTTTCGATATCTTTGATTTCATGGCCGTCAATATCGGCCGTAATGTTGCTTATTTTGTAATTGCGGTTGGGGAGCCCCACGTCAATATAGTCAATGGGGTCTGCCGAAGGATTGTTTCGAAAAGTTATATAGTATTCGATCGTGGCTGTTCCATCCTGCTGGATGGCTGCATAGACTTCTGTTTTTGGAACTTCGAAAAGGTAGGTTTGGGCGAAAACCGTGCCGGTCATGCCGATGAGTAAAATAAGCGCTGACAGAATGCCGATCCATCTTCTTTTCATATCACCTCTTTGAAAGAAACATCAGGGAATGTGGTATGTTTTGTTACCATTTAGGCTCTTCGGTAAGCTGATAAATGGAATTACAGTATGGGCAGCTGACCATTGGAGCGCCATTGACCATATTGATATCTTTGGTGGCGAGTTGCCCGCCGCATTGTCTGCATTTCATGCCTTCCATTTTTACATTGCCTGGCAGATCAACATTCAGAATAACCTGTCTGTTTTCAACCACTTTGGGTTTCATGAGGGTTGCTGCAATGATGATTAAGATAAACCCAATTCCCAGTAAGATGAAGCCAATCAGTAACCAACTGCCTGAAAAACTTTCTCCAAAGGCAGCCAATATGAATAATATGCCAAAGAAGATCAGGATGGCTGCTCCGATATACGACAGAATCCGTAAAGCTTTCATACTTATGTCCTCCAGCCAAACAAAAAATTATTTCCTGTAGAAAGTATAACATAGCCAATATCACGGGCGCAGAGAATTTGCCCTGGCACAGAGTTTTGAGAATAAGCGCAGGTATAATTAAAACAGAAAGGCATTCAAATGATGGATGAAGAATCTGTAAAAACAGAATTGGAGTATCTGCGCCATGAAATTCATGCGCATAATTACCGTTATCATGTTTTAGCCCGTCCGGTGATCAGCGATGCAGAATATGACCGCCTGATGAACCGGCTGCGTGAAATTGAGAAAGCCCATCCTGAATGGATCATGCCGGATTCTCCGACTCAACGCCTGACCGGGCAGGTTTCAGAGGGTTTTGTAAAAGTCCGGCATCCGGCCCCGATTTTAAGTTTAAGCAATGCTTTTGATGTTGAAGGTGTGCGGGCCTGGGCAGAAAGAATTGCCCGGCTGGATGCTCGGGTGTGGGAATCGGGCTTTGTTCTGGAACCGAAAATTGATGGTCTTTCGGTGGTGGTGCATTATGAAGAGGGGACGTTCCATTTGGGGGCTACCCGCGGCGATGGATTGACGGGAGAAGATATCAGCCGTAATCTGCGAACCATCAAAACCATTCCTATGGTCATCCCGGTTGAACCGAACGGTCAGCCGGCTCCGGTTCGCATTGTTGTGCGGGGTGAGGCGTTTATGAACATTCAGGAATTTGAAATGCTTAATCAGCATCTGGCAGAACGGGGAGAAAAGACGTATCTCAATCCGCGCAATACAGCGGCGGGTTCTATTCGTCAGTTAGACTCTGCGGTTACTGCGCAGCGCCCGTTGCGCTGGTTGTGCTATCAAATTGTAGATATTGCCGGCCGTGAGCGGCCGGCTACCCAGTGGGAGACGCTCGAATATCTGCGCGGGCTGGGTTTTCCGGTTACGCCGGTTGCTGAGTTTTGCCCCAATCCTGAAAGCATGCTGGAGGCCTGTTCGCGCTGGCTGCAACGCCGTGATCAGTTCGAATATGAAGTTGATGGCGTGGTTGTCAAACTGAATGATTTGAAACTGGCTGAAGCGCTGGGGGTTGCCGGAAAAGACCCGCGCGGGGCGGTAGCATTGAAATTCCCGGCCCGTGAGGTCAGTACGCGTCTTTATAAAATCGGCGTGAATGTCGGCCGAACGGGGGTTTTGACTCCCTATGCAATGCTGGATGCGGTGGAAATCGGCGGGGTCATGGTAAAACAGGCCACCCTGCATAATTATGAGTATATTGCCGAGAAAGATATTCGTGAAGGTGACCGGGTGATGGTAAAACGGGCGGGGGATGTTATCCCCTATGTGATTGGCCCGATTCCCGAAGCACGGGATGGGTCTGAACTTCCTTTTCAGCCGCCTGAGGTCTGCCCGGCCTGCGGCCAACCGGCAGAACATCTGGCGGGCGAAACGGCCTGGTACTGTATTAATGCAGCCTGCCCGGCTCAGTTGATCCGCAATCTGGAACATTTTGCCTCGCGCGGGGCCATGGAGATTAATGGCATGGGGATCAGGGTGGTTGAGCAACTGGCAGAGAGTCAACTGGTGCAGGATGTGGCTGATATTTACTCGCTGACCCGGGATCAATTGTTGCAGTTGGAAGGGTTCGCTGAAAAGAAAGCTGAAAACCTGCTGGCTGGCATTCGTGAATCAAAACAGCGCTCGCTGCCGAGGGTGATTAATGCGCTGGGCATTCGGGGCGTAGGTGAAGTGATGTCAAATGATCTCAGTCGGCGGTTTCGGAACCTGGATGCATTAAAGTCGGCTACTCCTTCTGATCTGCAAAGGATTGAAGGGGTAGGGCCGAATATCAGTTTTTCAATATTGGACTGGTTCCGGCAAACAAGAAACCGAACGATTTTGGAAAAACTGAAAGCACAGGGGATCTGGCCGACCGCTGGAGAGTATCAGTCGGAGAGTTCAGGAGAACTGGACGGTCTCAGTTTTGTAGTGACCGGCACTCTGCCTGATTTCAGCCGGGAAGGGATTAAAGAATGGATTGTTCAGCATGGAGGAAGTGTCGGTGAAAGCGTCAGCAGGAAAACCTCTTATCTGGTGGCGGGAGAGAACCCCGGTTCGAAGCTGGAGAAAGCCCGCGCGTTGGGAATCACAGTTCTTGATCAGCGAAGTCTGCTGGATTTGGTGCAATGATGAGTGAAGCCGCGATCATTTTAAAACCAGGGCGTGAGAAATCGCTTCTTCAGCGGCACCCCTGGGTGTTTTCGGGGGCGATTGCCAGGGCAGAGGGGAACCCAAAAGCCGGAGAAACGGTATTGCTCAAAAGCGATGATCAGACTGTTCTGGGCCGGGCGGCCTGGTCTCCTCATTCGAGTATTGCGGCCCGGGTCTGGACCTGGGACGCTGATGAAGTTATTGACCGAAGTTTCTTTTTAAGAAGAATCCAAAAAGCACTGCAAACGCGTGAGATTGATCAGTTGCAGGAGACGACGGATGCCTTCCGTCTGATTCATGCTGAATCAGACGGCCTGCCGGGCTTCATTGTTGACCGCTATGGCGATATTCTGGTTTTACAAAGTCTGACCTGCGGCTCTGAATACTGGAAAGATGTTTTTGTAGATTGTCTGACAGAAATCTGCCGCCCAAAAAGCGTATATGAACGGTCTGATATGGATGTCAGGCTGCTGGAAGGTCTGCTTCCGCAAACCGGGCTGCTGTGGGGTGAGGAAATTCCGGAAAAGCTGACTGTTTCAGAGAATGGGATTGCGTATTGGGTGGATGTTCGCCGGGGTCACAAGACAGGTTTTTATCTGGATCAGCGGATTAATCGGCGCCGATTGATGTCTTTGGCAAAAGATCGCACGGTCTTGAACTGCTTCTGCTACAGCGGGGGGTTCAGTCTGGCGGCACAAAAGGGCGGGGCTGCCGGCATCACCTCGGTTGACAGCTCGCGCGATGCTTTGGATCTGGCGCAGGCGAACTGGTCTTTAAACCACTTTGACAGCCAGACTGAATGGATTGAGGCAGATGTTTTTGACCGGTTACGCAAATTTCGCGATCAGAATCGCCGGTTTGATTTAATTGTGCTGGACCCGCCAAAATTTGCGCCAACCCTGGCCCAGGTTGAACGGGCTGCCCGGGGGTATAAAGATATTAATCTGCTGGCATTCAGGCTGCTTAATCCGGGCGGGTTGTTGATGACTTTTTCCTGTTCCGGCGGGGTTTCGGCAGAACTTTTTCGGAAGATTGTCGCCGGGGCTGCTCTGGATGCGGGGGTAAATGCGGTGGTTTTGGAGAGGCTGGCTCAAAGCCCGGATCACCCTGTGAGTTTGATGTTTCCTGAAGGGGAATATTTGAAGGGGCTGGTCATTCGGGTGGAATAAAATCAACGGGAACCGCAGTGTATATTCGACCGGTATCTGTCTGTTATTGATGCTCGGTTGCCGGGGTTGCATTAAAAACAGTTGGGGCTGCATTGGAGCAGTCCCAACTGTTTTTTAACGATAGTGTGATTGACCCGCATTGCGGGGGGGCAGATTAAAAGTATCCGGCGCTTATTTTCCCAGGAAAATGTCAAAGACATGAAATCCGTTCAGCATGACAATAACTACGAGAACGGGAGAGATGTAGCGGACAAGGAAGAATAAAATATTGACCCAGCGCTCGTTGTTGAGCGTGCCGTTATTGGTTAAAGCGGCAACAAATTTTTCTTTTCCCCAAACCCAGCCGGCAAATATACAAATCAGGGCGCCGCCCAGCGGCAGGGTGATGTTGGATGAAGTATAGTCAAACAGGTCGAAAAAGGTCAGCCCGAAAACTTTTACATCGGCCAGGGTGCTGTTGGAAAGGGCTGCCAGCGAACCAACGGCTCCCAATGCCAAAACAGAGATCAGTGCGCTTTTGATTCTGCCGAGTTTTGTTTTTTCTACCAGATAGGTCACCAGTATTTCTGCCAGCGATATCTGCGCTCCGATCGAGGCGATAAAGGTAAGAATGAGGAAGATGATGAGGAAAAATTTCCCGAACGGCATGGATGCAAATACGGCAGGAATGGTGTTAAAAAGAAGGCCGGCTCCAATGGTTGGCTCAAACCCGTAAGCAAATACAGCAGGGAAGATGGCGATGCCGGCCAGAAGAGCAATGGCCATATCAGAAAATACGACTTTTAATGCGTTGGACGGTACGTTCTGGTCTTCGGGGTAGTAGGAAGCATAGGTCATCATGACGCCCATGCCGGTGGAGAGTTTGAAGAAAGCCAGCCCCATTGCGGCCAGAATAACAGCAGGCGTAATTTTGCTCAGATCGGGCTTGAACAGGAAAACCAGACTCTGCCATGAGTTTGGCAGAGTAATGCTGCGGATGGCAACTATTGCCAACAGCACTAATAATACCGGCAATAAAAATTTGGTTGCTTTCTCAATTCCTTTGGAAATTCCAAAGGCGAGAATGCTGCCGACAATGGCCAGGTCAACCCACTGAATGATTAAAGAAGCGGTGGGGTTGCTTACCATTCCGCCAAAAGCATTATTGAGGGTTTCGGGGTCGGTAGTGAGGATGGTGCCGGAAAATGCTTTGGGAATATACGCCAGTACCCAGCCGGCAACTTCTGTGTAGAAGCCAAGAATCAGGAATGAACCGATCATTCCCATGATACCGATAAACCACCAGGCGCCTTTGTTATTGGACAGTTTGTTCATGGTATCTACGGCATTGGCTCTGCCGGCTTTTCCCAGCATATGCTCAGCTGTTAATACCGGAATTCCAATAATCAAAACACATAAAACATATAAAAACAGGAAAGCTGCTCCGCCGTTGGTTCCGGTCATGGAAGGGAACTTCCAGATGTTTCCAAGACCGACTGCTGAACCAAGCGTGGCAGCCAATACGCCTAACCGGGTTGCGAAAAAGTCGCGCGAGCCCGCGGAAGGTTTTTGAGACGGGGTTTTGTCTTTTGGATTTGACATTTTTAACTCCTCTTTGGCAAAAAAAATGAAAACCCCCGCCTGAGCGGGAGTTTTTGCATCAGATGGGTTATGTTTGCCCCTACACTTTTGCAGATGACTTCCGCCTGCTTAAAGGCGAAGATATCATCCCGTAAAAAAAACAACATGCAAAAAAGACAGAGAAGAGCGGGGAAACAAACATAATTCACTTTTATACCCCTGCCTGGTCTAATCGTCAAGGGCAGTTGCAAAAATTTAAAGCTGGGGATCCTGCCGCAATGATGCGGATTTGGTTTCTGTTTTGAGTATTTTTACACTCAGAAAGACCGTGGTCAGTAAGCTGATGAGATAACCGCATCCTGCAAGTGCAAAATAAACCGGATCATTTCCCTGCCTGGGCAGCTGTTGCGCAGGATCGTAGGGGAGGATCGGAAACACGGTTGCCATGGTGCGTACATCCCATCCAATGGCCTGAGAAAGCAGTTCAGCCAGAAAAATGATGGCGATGAACCACAACAGGATATGCGCCAGGCGTTTTTTACCGGCCGTCAGAGACTCGAGCCATTGCCGGATATCCGGCAGGGCGGCGAAAGCCGTAATCAGAATGGGAAAGATCAGGAAGCGTGCGCTTACCCGAACCCCATTAAACATGGGAACCCATGAGAAAAAAAACGAATAAATGTGGCGGATGGACAGGACAGAAATGACCAGAACCGGCAGGAAAAGGGCAGATGCTTTTTTGGATTTCCATTGTTTTACTGCCCAGAAAATTCCGGCGGCTGATAAAAGCAGACATCCGGAAATGCCCATAAAGTGATTGAATTCCCACCACCCCAGATTACTGTTAAAGTTTTCAAAGGGAAGCCATTTTTTGGCCGGCATGGGCAGCAGCATGGACTGGATGGCGTGATGAATAAAGCGAAAACCACCCAGTGATTCATGGTCGGCATTGGAGAGGATCAGGACAGGTGGCAGGATTCTGCACATAGACAGCAGAACACTGAAAACCCCGGCGCTCCAGATGTTTTTGCGCTGAGATCCGGATGGAAGTCCATATAAGCCCAGTACGATCAAACAGACCAGATATTGTTGAAAGGACCCCAGCAGCCACATCAGAAAAAGCAGGCTGGCGGTCAGGCTGATCCAGACCCATCGGTTTTTAACCTCATGCACTTCCTGACAGAGAAGAATGACCCATGGGATGAAAAAATAACCGCCCCAGGTATAGTGACCTACGGTTAAATGCCCGAGGATGTGCCCGTTGAAATTGATTAAAGTAAAGAAAATCAGGATCAGAGCCGGGTGTGTTTTGCGTTTCAGTCTGAGCCAGATGAGAGGGAGAAAGCCGAGCGTATAGCTGAATAACCAATGGTAAAGGATAAACTGATCCATTCGCAGCCATTTTAACAAAAAGATATCCGGGCTGAGAATGATATCCGGAATACATAAAAATCGGTGGGTTATTCCACGCAATGGCCCGGAGGCGGCAGAAAAAAAAGGAAAGTATCCTTCATGCAAAGCGTTTTGAACAATGGCCAGCCTGGGAAGGTTTACTTCTACCCAATCATGAAAAGGAGCAATATTTCCGTAATTGAGAAACCAGCTCCAAAAAAACATTCCCCCCAGGTAGAGTACCATGAGGAAGCATACATCTGACCATAATTTCTTTAACTTTATGGATGTCATAGCGCCAATTATAACTGACAAAAATGTTGGAACGGATGATGCAAAAAACTTTTAGACGACCCCCTGAAGCGTATGACATTTAATCAGGCTGTGGGTTGCGTCAGATTGCAATAGTTTTTGAGAAAGACGTCTTCTTCCAGCGGCACTGAGAAGTAGTAGCCCTGCAGCATATCGGTTCCCAGTTTTAAAACGATTTCTTTTTGTTTTTCTTCTTCAATTCCCTCTAATAAGATTTGTTTCCCTGTATGGCGGATGCCGCTGATAAAAGACTTCATCATTTTATAGTTACTGTCTCCTTCAATGATGCTGTCTGTAAGTGATTTGTCGAATTTGACGCATTCGATTGGCAGATGGCTGACAACAAACAGATTGGAATATCCGGTTCCGAAATCGTCCAATAAGATGCCGCATCCGTGGTTGCTCAGTAAAAGCATGTTTCGGGTGGCGCTTTCTTCATTGGTCATCAACACATACTCTGTAATTTCAAGTTTGATTCTCTGCGGGGTAATGTTGTAATCCTGCAGAATTTGCAGATAGCGCAGGGCAAAATCTTCTTTAACAAATTGTTGCATGGAAATATTAATGGTAATAAACCAGTCTTCCGGAAACAGGTTTTTCGTCAGCAGATCGCAAACCATTTTTATGGTCAGATAGCCAATCTCTTCAATCAGGCCGACTTTTTCTGCCAGCGGAATGAATCTGGCCGGAGAGACGGGGGTTCCATCGTGATCGTTCATTCTGAGCAGCGCTTCGGCGCCGACATAGCCGTTACTCCTGAGGCTGAATATTGGCTGATAGCAAAGTCTGAAAGCATTCTTCTCCAGGTTTTGCTTGATCAGTTCGACCAAATGCAGATTATCTTCGTAGGCATCTCTGACTGTCTGGTCAAAATGCAGACAGCCTATATCGGTCCTTGTTTTAAGGATGTTGGAGGCGTATTCAATGATGGAAATCAGTGTGTTGGCGTCCATATCGCAGTTTTTGGGACAGACAAGATCTGCAAATGAAGCGCGAATTTTGCTCTGCATGTTGGCGGTTTCCCAGGGATGTTCGAAGAGCTGCATGATGTGATCAAGAATTTTTTGATAATGATCAGGCTTCTCATAAATTATCAGGATAAAGCTGGTACTGGACATACGGTATACGCCGTAGGGGATTTCCTTCCACAAGCGTTGGGCGATGGTTTTAATGAAAAAGTCTCCGCCTCTTTGCCCGAATTGCTTGTTGATGACATTTAAATCCTGCAGTTCAATAACAATCAGGTAAAAGGGATTTTTGTTTCTTAAAGATCGCTCAAGCGAATAGCGCAGAGAGTTCCAGTCGAAAACGCTGGTAAGCGCATCTGTGCCATTGCGGCTTTGCTGTGTGCCGATAAAAATAACCAGCAGTGCAAATGCGGCTGCTATTGAGGCTAACATGATATCGGGAATGAAAAGCTGCAATACTAGCAAAATGAAGGCACCAAACACGCCAACGACTGCGGTTTTGGCCAAAGAACGGTCTGCAATGTGCCGCAGTTGAAAGAAGCGTTGCAGGAGCATCAGTACCTGAACGATGTAAAGCAGGAAGATCAATTTGTTTAATGGGCCGCGCACGTAGATTGTGCCGTCTGTGAAAGAGTATATCCAGCCGGTAAAAGGGTTGATAATGATGATGATTGAATAAAGAAAGGTGAGTAAATATAGCCAGCGCAGCCAGGTTTGTAATATGCGCTTGTCATGGTGATTTTCATGGAGTATATAGGACAGGTAGCGGAAAATCAGCATGGAGAGGAGGCCGCCTAGTTGGTGTAACATTGTTTCTGTAAAATCATGAACCTTAACAAAAATGGTGAGTC
>CAZEEL010000023.1:0-11151 GCA_964511135.1 uncultured Leptolinea sp.
CCAGGAAGCCCGTGCCTGATTACAGCGCTGCAGCGTCTCGGGGTCACAATACAACCGGCCATGATGCCACTGCATGCCAAACTCCCGACAGGGAGAAGGTCTTTCTGCGTAAATCTGACAACTCACCTTCTCACCGATCTGCCCCTTCAGCGCCAGACAGCGCGGCTCATTCTTATTCGTACCCTTCATACACATATAATACGGCGGAATATAGTCAACCCAATCAGAAAGCGCCGCTCCGCCTGCCTGCGAATCGGCTTCGCTCCAGTAAAAAGATACCCGATAATGAGCGCAGCAGGCGCCGCATTGAAGACATGGATTATTTTTAGTCATAAGACTGAATCATAATCCTTAAATTAAAATCTTTGCAGAGATTTAACAGAGACCCTTCATGCAGGAGAACGACACAGCCGGCCTGAGAAAAAAACACGTCTGTAACGAAAATGGCCAAACGCATAAACCATTCCGTATATATTCAGCCCGGATGCGGCATACCTTCGCCAACATAAGCATGTGCCACCCACCTGTTGTGGCCTCTCAGAAAGCATGCCGGCAAAGTGACCCTTCCTGCATCAGCGCTTCATATTTGTAAATCTTTGCTGTACAAAAGCAGGAGCGGAAGAACGTGCACGGTCATCCCCCGGGGCTGCCTCTTTGGAATGGAGCGCAGCAAACTGAGCCGGATCCTGCCGGTGATCCGTTGACTGCACAATCACCCCCAACACAAAGATCACAAGCAACATTGCCAGACCCGGCAGGCCCTGCAGATCCAGTACATCAGAGATAATCATCGCCCCCATAAAGGAAGTCACTGCAGAGACGGCAAAATCAAACAGACGCAAAGACAGCAGCAAACCAACCAGCGCCAGAGCAAACACCAGGCCAATCGTCAGCAGACTGACCTCCATTTCCAGCCATTGCAGCAGGGTATACCCCAGATAAGCGCCGACAGCAAACCCCAGGACAGAAATGGCCAGCTTCTGCAGTAAAACCAGCGCCACCCCAATCAGACACCCCACGATCAGGGCAATGATCCACTGGGTTTTAACAGGAAGATTGGTATAGTAACGGGTAATCAGCATGATTCCAAGAAAAAAGCCCAGCAACCCGGAAGCAAGCCAAAACATCCGCCGGCCAAAAAGAACCAAAACCGCACCCACAAGCAAAGAAATTGACAGAACAGCAGTAGTAACCATGATCGTTTATAAAGAGATAAAGACTCTTTCTCCTTCCAAAGAGGGAGCAAGTTTTATGCCGTTTTACGGTTTTTTGAAACCGATTGAGAAAAGTCATCCAGTTCTGACGTCCATCGGTGACACATCCTGTTACATGCAAGGTTGAGGCGCCTGCCGGATATTTCATACAGTGATACATGATACAATCGAAGAATTACAAGAAACGGATCGCTTTCTGTAAAGGAGCCACTTTCATGTCTGAAAACAAAACCCTTACCATCGCTGTTCCTATGGCTGGCTTTGGAACCCGCATGCGCCCCCATACTTGGAGCAAACCAAAACCCCTGGTTGCTATTGCCGGCAAAACCGTATTGGATTATCTTCTGGATCAGTTTTCCACCCTGCCCGATGATCTGAATATCGAATACGTCTTTATTATCAGCCCCAACGGCTGGGATATCCAAAAACATTTAAAGGACAAATACCCCCACCTGAAAGCCCGCTTTGTTATTCAGGAAGAAATGAAAGGTCAAAGTCATGCCCTGTATCTGGCAAAAGACTATCTGCAGGGCCCGGTACTGATGACTTTCTCAGACACCCTGATTGACACCGACCTTTCCTGGCTGATGCAGGAACCCGCTGACGGCGTCGCATGGGTAAAACCGGTTCCTGACCCGCGCCGCTTTGGCGTGGCCAAAACAGATCAGCAGGGCAATATCATCCGCATCATTGAAAAGCCGCAAAGCATGGAAGATAACCTCGTTGTCGTAGGGGTGTATTACTTCAAATCCGGGGCAACCCTGATGCAGGCCATTGAAAACCAGTTTCAACGCAATGTATCCCTTAAAAATGAATATTATCTGGCAGACGCCATTAATCTGATGATTGAAAACGGAAACCGCTTCAGAGTTGAACCCATTGAAACCTGGCTGGACGCCGGCGTACCGGAAGCGGTACTCGCTACCAATCAATACCTGCTGGATCACAGGGCAGATCCCATTGATCCGGCGCAATATCCGGGAGTCTGTCTGATCCCACCGGTCGCCATTGGCGCGGGAGCCATCATTCAGTCATCGGTCATCGGCCCCTATGCATCCATTGGCGCGGGCTGCCGCATTGAGAACAGCATCATTCGCGACAGTATTCTGGATGAAAACTGCCAGATAGAAAACAGCCTGCTGAATCACAGTCTGCTGGGAAAACATGTCAGTCTTCAGGGAAGTATGAAAACATGGAACCTGGGAGATAACAGCCGTTGGGATGAAACCCCGGCCTGATCGTTTTACAATCGTTTACCATCTTTTACCATATGGAGTCATTGATCTATGACAAGTACCTTTATTGCCGACCGAATTCAGCAAATGAAGCCGTCGCCCATCCGCAAATATTTTGACATTGCTGCCACCATGCCCCAGGCAATTTCACTGGGCATTGGAGAACCGGATTTTACCACCCCGGCTGCCATTGTTGAAGCCGGAAAAAAGTCGCTGGATCAGGGCAAAACACATTATACAGGGAACGCCGGTCTGCTCGAACTGCGCCAGGCGATCGCCCAACAACTCCTGCGTCTGTACGGCGTCAGCTATCATCCGGCAGATGAGATTTTGATCACCGTCGGCGGATCTGAAGCCCTGACCCTGACCATGATGGCCACCATTAACCCCGGTGAAGAAGTGATCATCCCGACTCCGGCTTTTGTTTCATACCAGGGAGCGGTTCAAATGGCCGGAGGAATTCCGATTGACGTCGCTTCGTACCCTGAAAACCAATTTGTGGTTGACCCCGACGATATCCGTAAAGCCATTACCCCCAAAACCAAAGCCATTTTTATCGGCTACCCCTGCAACCCAACCGGAGCAGTTGCCAGCCGCGAAACGTTAACCGAAATCGGCCGGATTGCAGAACAGCACCATTTGCTGGTTTTTTCAGATGAAATTTACGAACGGCTGGTCTATACGCAAGAACATGTCTGTTTTGCCAGCCTGCCAGGAATGAGAGAACGCACCGTTCTGCTGAGCGGTTTCTCAAAATCATATGCAATGACCGGCTGGCGGCTCGGCTATGCCTGTGCCCCAAAAGAAATTCTGGGCGCCATGCTGCGTATTCATCAATATCTGATCATGTCTGCCCCAACCACCGCCCAATATGCCGGCATCGTTGCCCTGCGTGATTGTGAAGAAGATATCATGGATATGCGCGAAGAGTATAACCGCCGGCGCCGCCTGATCGTTGACGGGCTCAATGCGCTGGGGCTCCCAACATTTGAACCCGGCGGAGCTTTTTATTGCTTCCCGAAAATCAGCGCGACCGGGCTGGATGACGACACTTTCTGTACCCGTCTCCTGAAAGAACAGGAAGTAGCCATCATTCCCGGAAGCGGGTTCGGAAAAGGCGG
Organism: uncultured Leptolinea sp.; assembly: GCA_964511135.1. Classification (GTDB taxonomy): domain Bacteria; phylum Chloroflexota; class Anaerolineae; order Anaerolineales; family Anaerolineaceae; genus UBA4782. The sequence goes on from CAZEEL010000023.1 coordinate 3,571, forward strand.
AGAAGGCTATGCCCGCATTTCCTACGCCACGGCTTATGAAAAACTGGAACGGGCATTGTTAAAAATAGAAAAGTTTGTAAACTCCCTCAAATAGCGTTTTATCTGTTTTTACAGCCGCTTTGCTTCATCCTAATCGTACCGGAATGTCAATGAAACCAAAACCTCCGAACTTCTCAGTCGGAGGTTTTTTTAAACCCGCGCAGGTTTGGGTATAAGCCATGATCGATAAGGCATTACAATGGAACCGTATCAAAAATCGCCATAACGATTGCTCTGTTTATGGGTAAAAGTACACCTGCACCGATCAGAAGGGAACTTTTCAACCCTTCGTTCGTCTTAACAATATGGAGAAGAAACTGAAAATGAAACGGAATATTCTTTTCACTCTCATTTTGCTCACCGGAATATTCTCAGGCTGTTATATGCCAACCAGGGCCACACCAGCCAATGCAGAAGAAATACAAACCGCGGTAGCCCAAACGATCGTTGTGCGCAAAACCGAAAATGCATTTGCCACCCTCGTGACGGCGTTGACCGCCTTACCCACCGGAACAGCCCCAGGCACAAACACCCTGCCGGGTACGCCTTTACCGCCCCCCTCCGGCACACCCACACTCGTAAGCAAGCCCTGCAACCACGCAAGCCTGCTGGAAGACGTTACCATTCCGGATGACACGGTGGTACTGCCCAATCAATCATTTACCAAAATATGGCGCTTTCAAAATATCGGAACCTGCACCTGGTCACCCGATTACAGCATTTTTTTTACAGAAGGCAGCTCCTTAAATGCTCCGGCATCCGTGAAATTAAACACGTCGGTTGCCCCCGGAGGAACCGTAGATATCGCGGTACCGATGACCGCCCCGTCCGCAGCCGGAACATATGTCTCAAATTGGATGTTTAAAAATGCTGCCGGCAGTGCTTTTGGTCTGGGCTCAGCCGCCCGCTCCTGGTTCTGGGCCAGAATTCAGGTAACCGCACCCCAGGCAATAGCCCCTGACCGCCCGCTGGATTTTACAGCCAATATGTGCGCCGCAGTATGGAAAAACAATACCAGCCCAATTGCCTGCCCCAGCCCAAAACCCGATTTCACCAACGGGTCCGTTTACCGGATGGAAAACCCAAAACTGGAAGGCGGATATCAGGAAGATGAACCGGCAATTATCACCATTCCGGCCAATGGTTCAAATGGATTTCTGCGCGGGCAATACCCGGCCATTCAAATTCAAAATGGAGATGTGTTCCGCTCGCTGATTGGCTGCCTGCATGGCAGCCCCAACTGCAACGTTCTCTATCAGCTCTCATACATTGACAGCAACGGCGTTGAACAGACACTGGGCAGTTGGACTGAAATCATGGATGATGCCTTTCACAGTATCCATGTTGACCTTTCTCCGATGGCCGGTCAATCCATCCAACTAATTCTGACCATTCGCAACAATGGGTCTTCGAACGACGACCGGGCTTTTTGGGTATCCCCACGAATAGACCGGAAATAACCAAAGGCAACGATGTACGATAAATGGTAAAAAAATGAACCTGAAAAAGATTGGGGTTGGAATTGTCACCGTTTGGATATTCGGCAGCATGCTGGCCTGTTTATCACCCCTGGCCATTAAAACGCCTGCAAATACCAGACAAACACAAATTGCCCTGGGGGTAGAGGTTCAACTGACGCTGGACGCCATGACCCAGGCAGCAACTGCAGGCCACCCAACCCCATCGTCAACGCCCGGCCTTCCGGCAATCAGCCCATCGCCAACCCTGTATCTTCCGCCAAAATCACCCACGCCTCAGGCAAGCGCTACCGCGGTTTTTACCCCAACGTTACAAGCTACGCTTACACCGCTGCCAACCATCCATGTACCGACAATTCCAACTGCCCCATGCAATCTGGCTGCGCTGATCAGTGAAACAGTTCCGGGTGGCTCAGGGTTTATGGCCGGACAGTATTTTGACAAAACCTGGAAACTCCAGAATATCGGTTCCTGTTCCTGGACGCCCGCATACAGTCTGGCGTTTGTCGGCGGAACGGCAATGAACTCTGACGCGGATTACAAACTCAACACCTATGTACTGCCGGGTCAAATGGTGAATCTGACCATCCGACTGCGCGCCCCGGCCAACAACGGCTCTTTCACCGGTCAGTGGATGCTGCGCAGCGACAACAATATTTTATTCGGTCTGAAAGGCCCCCCCGATCAGCAAACCGTCAGGGTCACCATTAACGCAATTTATCCAAATACAGCCACCGTCACACCCACACCCACATCGACCCCCAACCCGGAACCCCTGCGCAGTCTTGATTTTATTGATACTCTGTGCAATGCCCAATGGCGCAGCGACGCCGGTAAAGACAATGTGTTCAGCCAATGCCCGGAAACCGATTACCACTATGCCTGGGCACTGCGGGCAGAAAACCCAAAGTTTGAAGGCGAAAGAGAAGATGATGAACCTGCTTTATGGTTACACCCCGAGCAGGATTTTATTGAAGGAACCTATCCGGAATATACCGTAAAATCCGGTGACAGGTTCCGATCTTATGTTGGCTGTGCTTATGGCTACAGCGCCTGCAAAGTAACCTTCCAGCTCCTTTACCAGATGCCCGATAAAAGCATAGAGAAGCTGAAAGAATGGCAGGAAATCAGCGATGGAGAAATTCATACAGCCGAAGCAGATTTAACGCCCCTGACAGGTAAAACCGTACAATTCATCCTCCTGGTACGAAATGACGGCAACATCAACGCGGCACAGGCTTACTGGCTGGCTCCCCGCATCATGTCGGCGGCCCCAACCCCAACGATGACAGCTTCGCCAACCCCAACGTCAACATCGACAGCAACGGGAACACCGTCTCCATAATTGCCTTACGCAGAGGCGCACACAGATTGGGTTTTCCGGCTTCAGCGAACCGTAATCAGCAAAACTTCACTCACCCCAAACCACGGGTCAGGGAAGAACTCGTTATTTTTTCGGAACAAAACATTTCCCTGACAGGCTGCTTTTATTTCTGCCGTTCCGGGAACTTTTCCCTCCAGCGTAAACTCCAGATTGCCCGTCTCTGCCGGTTCAGCCGCCAAAGCCAGAATTTGATGAGAAGCCTCTCCCAGCCAGCCAAACGACCTCATGGAACCATCCCGATAATACAGCTTTGAACAATCAGCATCTTTCACATTGCGGACCTGCAACGTAAGCGTAACGCGCTCTCCCACCTGGATGGTTTCGGCGCTGGCCTGAATAAAAATGACCGGAGCAGGAACAGGCGCCGGAGCAGTCTGCGTCATGAACATGAGCGTTGGCGCTGGTAAAACAGGCGTCAGGGTGGGTTCTGGAACGAACCGGTTACAGGCCAGAATCAGCGCCAGAAGAAAAGAAAGGAGGGTAATTGCCTGTGCTTTTTTTGCTTTAATCATCGGTTTTCTGTTATATTGACTGTTATATTGAGTATTATACCCATTCCACATACCCAGACTCAGAATTAATTTTCAGGTTTCCGGACTGATAAAAACAGGATACCATAAGGACAAACCAATTTCAGGAGAATTAAATCATGAAAACCGAACCGGTAAAACCAGGCGAAAAGGTAAACTTAAAAGATTCATATGCGAACGAAACGCCTTATTTTGATGGAAGTAAAGAAGCTGCCGAACCTGTCATTCAATCGCTGAATGAACAACTGGAAGTATTACAGGAATTGATGTATGCCGAGAATAAAAACCGCCTGTTGATCGTTCTGCAGGCCATGGATGCAGGCGGAAAAGACGGCGTAGTGCGTCATGTTTTTGACGGCGTCAATCCGCAGGGAGTCAGGGTTGCCAGTTTTAAAGTGCCCTCGCCTGAAGAATCAGCCCATGATTATCTGTGGCGAATTCACAAAGAAACCCCCAAACAGGGTGAAATTGTCATTTTCAACCGCAGTCATTATGAAGATGTGCTTGTCGGAAGGGTAGAAAACCTGGCGCCAAAATCGGTCTGGGAAAAACGCTATGAGCACATTAACCACTTTGAGAAAATGCTGGCAGATGAAGGCACAACCATTTTAAAGTTTTACCTGCATATCAGCAAAGGCGAACAATGCAAACGTCTTCTTGACCGGATCAATAAGCCTGAAAAACAATGGAAATTCAACCCCGGCGATCTTGAAAGCCGTAAAAAATGGGATGAATACATGGCTGCTTACAAGGATGTTCTTGAGAAAACCAGCACCGAATGGGCCCCCTGGTATATTGTTCCCGCAGACCGCAAATGGTACCGGGACCTGTTTATCTCATCCGTTATTGTGAAAACATTGGATAACATGCAGATGAAACCATTAAAACCGAAAGAAAACCTGGAACCCTATCGCATACAACTGGAAGCAGAACAATAGTTTCTGAACAAATCCGATAACAAAGCGCTCCTCTTGATAAAAAGGAGCGCTTTGTTTATAGATAATCCTGATTTATTCACCAGGTCAGACACTTCCCTGACCAAAAATATTTTCCGGAACTCCGGTTACCACTTTCCGTTTCCCCGCCCCCACCCGGACTGAAAACCCTCTGACAGACCATTTTTTTCACCGTTCCCCAAAAAACTGCCGTCCTGCACATGTTTCAGCAATGCATCAGATTGAGTCTGAGTAAGAATTCCTTCCTTTTGAGCATCCTGAATCCCTTTTTGATATGCAGCTTTCATGGTCTCCTGAAATTTATTCGATTCATGCAGGGTTTGCCGCGCAGTCATGAAATCAACCTCTGCCTGAGTAAGGCGGCCGTCAGCAACTGCCTGGGCAAGACCAGACTGTTGGGCTTTTCCTGCAGCAAGGGTTAACTGATCTGCAGTAATCCCCAATGCTTTGGCCAATAAACTGTGAAAGTCAATCTGAGCAGCAGCCTCTGGCCCAATCATACGCATCAAATCCGCCGGAATTTGATTGCCGGCAGCTTTAAGCCTTGCCGCCTGATCGGATGTAATCAATTTTTTTGACAGGGCGTCATCGACCGCAGCCGTATAAGACTTGGTACGGGCTGCATTCAAGGCTTCGACCGTAACCCCCAGAGACTTCGCCAGGTACTCATTCGCAACGCCATCGCCATATCCGTCTCCATCGCCATACCCATATCCGTAACCGTCGCCATCACCGATTGGAGGCCAGTCATTTCCGGCAGCATGAACAACAGACGTGCGGCCCCCCACAAAAAAAACACCGCCCACCAATAAAACAGCAACCATTAACCATAAACCAATATTTTTCTTCATTGCAATACTCCTTATCGCATCAAACAGAATTATCTGATGCTGTTAAAGATAGTACAAAATTATTCAGGTTTTATTCAGAAACGATTAATTCTTTATAAATTCTTTGGGGTTTCCAACCATTCAGGCAAAGTAATGACAAACGTTGTTCCTTTGCCCGCTTCAGACCTGACCGTAACCTGCCCATGATGGGCTTCGACCAACGACTTAACAATTGCAAGACCCAGGCCGCTTTCCTGACCGTCGGTATGGCGTGAACGATCTCCGCGATGGAACCGATTAAAAATCAGCGGAAGTTCAGCGGGAGAAATACCTTTTCCGGTATCAGAAACCAGGATGTCAATTCCCTTATCAGATTTCCGGCAGGCCAGGGCTATCCTTCCCCCCTCCGGGGTATAACGCAACGCATTGCTGAGCAAATTATCAAGCACCTGGATTAAACGGGCTTCATCACCCTCGATAAAACAGTTATTCGCATCTGTATCTACGCTGAGTAGAACTCCCTGGTTGTTTGCCTGCTGCTGAAAACGAACCGCACTCTGTTGGATCAGGCCATTTACCCGCAAAGGCTGCATTGTAAGGCTCAGGTCACCCGCATCAGCCTGCGAAAGCACCTGCAAATCCTGAACCATATGCTGCAAACGTTCAATTTCACTGTAAATCAAGGCCAGTCGTTCCGGGGTTGATTCCAGTATGCCATCCTGCATGGCTTCAACATACCCGCTGATAATTGTTAACGGTGTACGCAAATCATGGGCAATGTCAGCCGTCATTTGACGGCGCTGCTGGTTGCTTTTTTCAAGCTGGTCGCTCATACGATTAAAGGCTTCTGCCAATCTCCCGATTTCATCCCCGGAAGTAACCGGCACCTGCTGATGAATCTGACCTTTTTCCATGTTTTGTACAGCAGCCGTTAAGGTCTGCAGCGGTTTTGTCAGACTGCGCGAAATGACCACCCCAACAATTCCGGCAATCAGAACAGAACCCAGAATGCCCAACCCCAACGCACGGTTGGAATACTGAAGATATTGTTGTTCTGCCTGATTGTACTGCGGCAGACGGCTGACCATCAGCAGGGTGCCGACCCGTTCGCCATCCACTTCAATCGAGACCCCTTTTTGCACATCGCTCTCTCTTAACTGCATCCCCACTGTATCATAAGCGCCCACCGGAATAACAATTTTCCCGGTCGCATCTGCCACCCCAAACAAATAACGTTTTTCTCCGCCGGTCCAAATACGGTTGTTTCCGTCGATCCCCCAACTGCCGGCTTCTACAGCGCCAATGTGACCGCCGACGTCTGTACCATTTTTTTCGCCAAACCCCTTCCCGTTGCCGGAACCCCCCGGGGGGGTATCCTGCCCAGCCTGCCTTTGCAACCCCACATGCAAACCCTGCCAGGAACCTGTTGCGGCATAATACGCTGCCAGATTAGCGGCCACCTGTTCTTTTTGTTGATTCAGCACAAGCTGATCAAAATGGCTGGCATTTAACCCCCGAAAAACAAACGCCAGCACCAGTCCGGTAATCATTGCCACCAAAATAAAAGCCATGCCGATCTTCCATGACAGAGTCTTTTTCACGACAGCCCACCCTTTCGAAAGCAATAGCCAACCCCAAAGATCGTTTCAAGATATGACGGAGCAGAAGGGTCTTTTTCGATTTTGACACGCAAATTGCGGATATGAACATTCAGGGTGTTTTCCAAACCGGCAAAACCACTGTCTTTCAGGGCTTCAACCAGTTCACTGCGGGTAAAAACCCTGTCAGGGGAGCCCATCAGCGTTCCCAGCAAATCAAATTCGATAGGGGTCAGCGCTGCATCCTGCCCCCGTACCGTTACCCGGTGCATGCGATAATCGAGCTGAATATCACCCACCTGAATCTTTTTTGGAGAATCTGCATTGACGGCCGTAATGTCACTGCGCCGCAAAACAGCATGAATTCGAGCCGTTAATTCGCGCATTCGAAAAGGCTTAAGAACATAATCATCAGCGCCTGATTCCAAACCCAGCACGGCATCGGTTTCTTCATCACGAGCTGTGAGAATCATCACCGGAATCTCACTCTCTTTCCGAAAAGCCTTTAAAAACTGATAACCGTCCATATTCGGCATCATCAGATCCAACAGCACCAGATTGGGTTGTTCATAGCGGGCAATAAACAGGCCCTGCTGCCCGTCTGAAGCCTGCACTACCCGAAACCCCTGCTGCGTTAAATAATCTTTCAGCAGTTTACGAACATTATCCTGATCATCAATTACCAAAATAGTATCCGCCATAATATGCCTGTTGTTATTATTATATGAGATAAGCTTATCAGCAGGGTATTCAGATTTGATGAAGA
>CAZEEL010000023.1:11251-25397 GCA_964511135.1 uncultured Leptolinea sp.
ATCTGAACAGCGCGAATTAAGAATCAGGGATGAACATTGATTAAGCTCCGCCGAATCAAACCTGGTTTTAGATTACAATCAGAACGTTATCGTTGAGAGTGATTATGCGAAATATTCTGCCCATCATCAGTTGTTTTTTCATCCTTTTAGCGGCCTCCTGCTCTGCCCAGGCAAATGGACACCCCCCGGCTGAAGAATCAGCCGTTTGCTATCAAATTCTGGTGGATCAAACGTCCGATCTTCCTCCGCAAAGCCAGCCGCTGACACTCTATGAAGCCTGGGATCTGGCAGTACCCTTTGCTGCGCAATGGAGCAAAGATGCTGAAATGCTGGACTTCACCAGCACAGATGCCCATGACCGCGATCAGCAGCAAACTTCAGGCAATGCAGCAATTGAAGGGCTTACATTCTCTGCTCTGCAGCAAAACGAGACATGGTCGGCGCTGGCCCTGGGGCAAAACGGCGCCCGCCGATCCTGGCAGGCAATTTTCGCCTCCCGCCGGAACAACTGCCAACTGCAGGTTGAAATTACAGATGGAAAAATTGTCTACGCCGCCAGCGATGGCTACTTTCAACCCGGACTGCCTCTCACCCAAAAACCCTTCACAGACAGCCCTGCCGCACTGCAAAAAGCGCTTGAGAAATACCCGGGATTTCTCACCGGGAAAGCCCCCTATCAGGGCTATCATTTTGTCTATCGCCCCAACAGCGATCTGCACATCATTGGCTCAGTAACCGGAGAGATTGGACTGATCACTTCAGCCGTTCTGTTCGAAAACCACGGAGAGAAAACTTCGATTAAGATCCCGTATCAACTCCTGCATCCATAACTTAAAAAGCCGCCGCTCAGAAACCCCGTCTGAGCAGTTGCTGCCGCTTAATGAAAAAGCATGACCCATCCCTGGGTACGATCTGCCATCATTAAACCAGTCACAATCACAATAAACATCAACGGAAAAATCAGGTCTTTTGATTTGAAATAAACATCTTTAACATAGGTACGGGTAGGGTAACATCCAAAAGCCCGGCAATCCAGAGCGGCCGCCGATGCTTCGGCCTTTCGCAGCCCATTCACCAGCACCGTAAAGATGTAACGCTGCCAAAGCTTAATCTTATGGCTCAGGCCCGATTTCACCGCCCGCCCACGGATAGAATGCGCTGCCTGAACCGCCTCTACTTCCTGCTGGATCATGGGTAAAAAACGCAGCGCCAGAAATACCGCAAAAGCAAACCGATAGGGCACCCCGGCTTTTGCCAGCGACACCATCAAATCCCGCGGGTCGGTGGTCCAGATCAGAAGAAAACTGGCCAGCACAACCACCGACAGCCGGAAAAAAAAGATCGGCCCCTGAATCAATCCATTATCTGTAATTTTCAGCGGGCCAAGCCGAAAAACGGTATTTCCCGGGTCTGCAAAGAAGTGGAACATCATCAGAATCAGGCCCAACCCCAGGATCAGTTTTGAACTGCTGAGAATTCTTTTCAAACTGATTTTCCCGCCAAAAACAGCGACCAGGATCACCAGAACAAACAGCACAGCCCCGGAAGCAGGCGTCCGGAAAAGAAAGAGACCGGCAGCCACAATCAATACCCAGGCAAGCTTTACCAGAGGATACAACTGATGCAAATAAGAGTCGCCGGAAGTAAACTGCAGACGATAATTCGTATCACCCATGATGCTCCTCCCGGTTTTGTTTCAGCGCTTTCACAAAATCACCCGTGGTACGAATAGTATCGCTCACTTCAATTCCCCGTGCATTTAATTCCTGAACCAGATCATGCAACACCGTAGGCCGCAGATTGGCCTGATGAAGCAGTTCTTTTTTATGGAAGATTCCCTGGGGGCTGCCTTCATATAAAACTTCTCCGGCGCTCATCACCATAATTCGCTGGGCATATTCCTGCACCAGCCGCATATCATGCGTAATCATGACAACCGCAACCCCTTCAGAGCGGATTTCTTCCATCAGTTGCATCAGGCTTTCAGTCATCTGCTTATCCTGCCCATAGGTTGGTTCATCAACCACCAGCACCTGCGGGCGGCACACCAGCATACAAGCGACGCCCAAACGGCGTTTCATGCCTGCACTCAACGAGAAGGGGTGCTTATCTTTTACTTCTTCCAATTTGAGGCGCCGTAAGGCCTGCTCAATCGTATCTTTTCGAACCGCCTCATCCGTAATCCCGCGAGCCAACAGGCTGTAATCAATCTCATCCCAGACTTTATCTGTCAAAAACTGGTGCTCAGGGTTTTGAAATACCAGCGCAATGTGAGCCGCAAGGTCTTCAACTTTCCAATCCCTGGCGGGCTTATCAAACAGCATCAGGTTTCCCGACTGGGGTTTAAGCAAACCAACCATCAGCCTGGCCAGGGTGCTTTTTCCGGCTCCGTTCCGCCCGACAATGGCCAGCAGCTCGCCGCTTTTTACCTGAAAAGAAACATCTTTAAGCGTATGAACCCCGCCGGGATATTGAAAATTCAGGTGTTCTGCCTGGATCAACGTCTTTTGACGGCATAGATCAACCGGCTTTTCTTCTTCTTCAAACAGAATAGGGTGATCAAGGAACCCCTTCTCCTGCAGCAGAGAGATGGTTTCAGGAATAGTGACCGGAATAAAAGAACCGCGATCCTGAACTTCCAGGCCAATTTCAGTCGTTTCAGGCAGCCAAACTCCCAGATCTTTGACCATTTCCTGCCCATGCAGCGCCAACATTTTCTGCGGAGTATCAGCAGCCAGAATTCGCCCGTCTCTGACCAGCATCAACTGATCAGCCTGCGCAAGAAATTCATCCAACTCGCGCACCACCAGCAAAATGGTCATCCCCTGGTTACGCAATGAAATAACCAGCTCATAAACCTGGCGGGCAGCAAAGGGGTCAAGGTTTGCCGTTGGCTCGTCCAGAATAATCAAAGTTGGCTTCATGGCCAGAGCCGTCGCCAGCCCAAGCTGCTGTATCTGCCCGCCTGAAAGAGCCCAAACCAGATGCTGGCGCTGGTCGCGAAGGTGTGTCAAATCCAGCAATTCTTCCACCGTCTGTCTGATTGCTTCCGGCTCTGTCAAAAGGTTTTCAGGGCCAAAGGCAATTTCATCTTCAACATACAGTGTGGCAAACATGGTTTCAGGGTCCTGAGAGACCGAACCCACCAGACGGGAAAGATCTTTCACTTCTGTCTGGCTGGTATCCATGCCCTGCACAAACACCTTGCCTTCCAGCTTACCGCCCAACAGCCTGGGAATACGCCCATTTAACAGGTCGCAGATCGTAGATTTTCCGCTGCCGCCCGGGCCTACCAGAACAGTCAGGGTTCCCTTAAGTAACGAAAATGAAACATCATGAAGGGTTGGCTCATCATGATTCCAATGGGTATAAGTGATTTTTTCAACAACAACAAGAGGGGTGTTTTCGGTCATGATCATCCGGCAGGAGAGGAAATGCATCCTCTCCTGTGTAATTTAACTTTCTTCTATACTTTAACGGGCAGAGCGAATAAGCCCGGTTTTCGCCAGTGATCTGGACAGATAGGAACCAAGAATACCGCCAAAAGCCAGACCGGAAATCAGATTAATCGGCATTGCCATCCAGACGTCTTTGGCCGCAGATGGGTCCCATCCGAAGAAAATGGCCGTCCAGACCGTTCCAAACTGAGAAGCCCCTGCGCCTGCCGCCATGGCAGCCAGCAGGCCATATTTGCGGTACCCGCTGAGAGCCATAACGATTTCAATTCCCAGCCCCTGACAGAGCCCCCAACCCAAAGTGCCAATGCCGGCCGCATTTCCCAGTAAAAGCTCGACAGACGTTTCAATAATGCCTAAAATAAGTGCAGCGCCGGGGCGGCGTACCAGCCACATAATCAATACATAAGCCCACATGAAAACGCCCTGCAAAATGGCGCCGCCCAGAGGGCCGGAAGAAGCATTCAGCAGATACCAAACATTTCCAATTCCGGTATTAACGATACCGGCAATCGCAGCAATAACAGCAATAATAACAATATCCCGGGTTGTATATTTCATGTCCCAACCACCACGAGTTTCCATAAAAACCTCCGCAAAAATAAAGAAAATAAAAAATGATAAATATTACTTACTGAAAAAACGGACAATCAAGCCTAAAACGATTAAAATACCAACGTTCGCTACAAGATACAGCGCCATAGGAAGACTCCTTTCTTTGATGAGAAATGAGTTGTTACAAAACCACTGACAGTATACCTGAAAACACTGCTTTGAACAAAAAATATTAAGCAGGTGCGGTAAACTTAAGTATCTTTTTACAGGAGATGCCAATACCATGAACTTTTTAGAAATTCTCGATCGTGCAGAGCACGGAAAAAGCATGAAAAAAGAGACCTGGGACTTTGATCAGGTAGTAATGAATACCAAAGCCCTGGTTAAAAAGTACGATATCCACTGGGACAAACAGGAAATAGTTGCCCGGGATCAGGCCATGATTGACCGGCTGTTTCTGGCAGCCCTCGAACTGGCTTCTGCCATTGGCGTCTATAATGCCAGCACCGGAAAGGTTATTTCTTTTACGCAAACCGAGATTTTAGACGGGATGGCCGCTGCCCCCCGGCAACTGGTTTTTGGGAAAGGAAAAGACGCCCGAGAGTTAACCCCGCGCCAGGTCAGCGATGCGCGCCCGCCCATGGTGTGGGCCGGCAATCCGGGGGTGCCCACCCCTGAAGAAATCTTCCAGCCCATGGTGATGAGCTGGATGCAGGAACCGATCGTAGATCTGATCACCTGCGGGTCATTGGTGACATACGAAGGCTACCCGGTCGTAGCGGGAGAACCCAGTGAAGTCTATGCCACCCGCAAAGAACTCAGCCTGCTGCGCGAAGGTCTGGCAAAGGTTTACCGCTCAGGAATGGGTATGCTGGCTGCTCAAAGCAGCGTCTCTGAACTGGGCGATCTGTGTGTATCCAACCCTGACTGGATGCGCCCCACCGACGCACACCTGGTACCCATGTTGAATGAAATGATGATAGACCGCGGAGCCCTCGTTCGGGCCGCCAACGGAAAAAGCTACGGCGTCCGCAATGCCGCCCTGGTATGTGTGATGGTCGGCGGACTGGCCGGTAACGCCCCGGGAGCAGCCATGGTACAGGCGGCGTCCATCATGCTGGCCAACCTGGTCTGCCAGGCCGACTACCACTTACTGCACCCAATTCACATCCGGCACGTAGCAACTTCTCACCGCTCTGTACTGTGGGTTGAAAGCATCGTCTCACAACTTTTCGCCCGGAATGCCCCGCACATCATTGTCGCCGATGTCTTCCCAAAATCGGGGGCAATGACCCGCGAACTGCTGTATGAAGTAGCCGCCAATGCCCTGGTCATCACCCAGGGAGGGGCCCATCTCGAAGGCGTTGGAGCCGCCGATGGCGCGGTTCCGAACGGCAGCGGACTGGAAGCCCGCTGGATGGGAGAGATAGGTCATGCCGTTACCAAATTAATGCTCGATTCAATTACAGCCAATGAACTGGCCAACCGCCTCGCAGCCAAATATGAGCATATCTTTAACCTGCCCGAAGGCAACCCCGGTGTTCGCTTTGATCAGGCATACAACCTGGAAACCCTGCAACCTGTACCCGAATGGCAGGCGCTGTATGATGAAGTCAAAAAAGATGTAAATGATATGGGAATCAAAGTTTAAGAAACCGAAAACACTTTTCAGAAATTTCCTGAAACAGCCAGGAACAGGTCCTTTCTTATCTGCGGATGCCCGCTTATATGAACACTTAATCGTTTCCTGAGCCTGACGCTTTCTTTCTGAATGTGTATAATAAGGAGAGAGGATTTTTTTATGAACGATTTAACCAAAGCAGTTTTTGACGCCATCATCGATGGCTCTGCAGAGCAAACCTCACAGGCTGTTCAATCGGCCATTGATGCAGGGCTGGACCCTGCAACCATTCTCAATGATGGCATGATTGCTGCCATGACCGAGGTAGGTCAGCTTTTTGAAGAAGGTGAATTTTTTGTTCCTGAAATGTTGATTTCTGCCCGGGCCATGCAAACCGGGCTCAGCCTTCTGAAACCACAATTGAACCAGGGCAACTATCAGGCTGCCGGAAAAGTCGTTGCCGGAACCGTTAAGGGTGATATGCATGACATTGGGAAGAATCTGGTCTGCATGATGCTGGAAGGAGCGGCGTTTGAGATTGTAGATCTCGGATCAGACGTTTCACCCCAACAGTTTGTAGAGGCCATTCAAAACAGCGGGGCCAACCTGGTTGCCATGTCGGCGCTGCTGACCACCACCATGCCCAATATGAAAACCACGATTCAGGCCATCGAAGAAGCCGGCCTGCGCAACAAAGTAAAAATCCTGGTCGGCGGCGCACCGGTGACCAGCCAGTTTGCCGAATCGATCGGCGCGGATGGTTTTGCGCCAGACGCCAGCCGGGCCGTCAGCATTGCCAAAGCATTAACCGGCGCATAACTAAGGAAAAGGAAATGGCATGAGTAAAACAGATCCTTTCAATCAGCTTTCAGAACGGGTATGGGTTTTGGATGGAGCTACGGGCACCAACCTGCAATCCATGGGGCTCGATACAGGCAAAAGCGGAGAACTCTGGGTACTTGAAAAACCGGAAAATATTCTGGCTTTGCATCAAAAATTTATCGCGGCCGGCTCAGATATCATTCTGACCTGTACTTTCAATGGGAACCGCTTTCGGCTGCAACACCTGGGCCTGGAAGATAAACTGGAAGAAATTAACGCCAAAGCCGTAGCCATTGCCCGCCAGGCTGTGAAAGGCACAGAGGTTCTTGTAGCCGGATCGATTGGCCCCAGCGGATTGATGATGGAACCCCTGGGTCCTCTGACCGCAGACCAGGCCCGGGAGGAATATGCCCGCCAGGCTCAGATCCTGACGGATAGCGGAGCAGATCTGCTGGTCATTGAAACACAATATGATCTCAGCGAAGCCAAATCGGCTTACCAGGGCGTCAGATCTGTCTCTTCGCTGCCACTCGTACTTTCATTCAGCTATGACCGCGGCCTGCGCACCATGATGGGTGTAAAACCCCCGCAGGCAGTCCATGAATTTGAAAACCTCGACATTCAGGCTTTTGGCATCAACTGCGGCCGCAGTCTGGAAGAGAATGTACAAGTATTGGCTGCTCTGCACAGCCTTACGCAGAAACCTGTTTGGTTTAAACCCAATGCCGGGCTGCCCAGCCTGGATACTGCCGGCAAGACCTCTTACAATATCACCCCTGAACAAATGGGGAATCACGCAGCCACATGGATCAATACAGGAGCCCGCTTTGTTGGCGGCTGCTGCGGCACCAGCCCCAGCCATCTGGCAGCGATTGCCCAGGCAGTACACACCCGTTAGGCAGAAGGTATGATTTCAGGTACCGATTTTCGCTTTGAATGCTGCGGAGAACAGGTACTGCAGGCGCAAGGAGCAGACCCGGAAATCATTATCCGGCGACAGCCCCTGTTACTTGAAACCGCGCAAAATGCGGTGGCCATGGGGGCCTCGCTTGTAGAACCCTGGGCGAAGATTCGCGCCTTTCCGATTCACCATATTTCAGATACCTCCATTGAACTTTCTTCAGGGCACCTTCTGAAAAGCGCTGCCCTGGCGGATTTATTACAAAAAGCCGAGTATCTTTGGGCTGCCATACTGACCATTGGCCCAAAACCGGCAGAAAAAATCCTTCACCTTCAACAACAAAAGGAATTTCTCCCTGCACTGGCTCTCGATGCCTACGCAAACCTGGCAATAGAATCCTATTCGGTTCATCTTATTCATCAACTGGAAGAGCAGGAAACGGCCAAAGGTTTTTTTACCAGCGGAGCCTGCTCTCCCGGCATGATCGGCTGGCCCGCCAAAGAAGGCCAATTGTTTCTTTTTAACTTATTAAACCCTGACCCGGAAAAGATTCTGCTTAATTCCAGCCAGGCCATGCACCCCCCAAAAAGCCTGTCCTGGGTAATCGGCAGCGGCCTTTCTCTGCTGCAGCAGGACAAGCCCTGCAAACACTGCGCCATGCAAAATCGTTGTTCTTACAACAAAGAAAAAGGGATTACATCATGAGCTCTTTCATCATCGACTTTGAACCCCTCGGTCACCGGATAACAGGTGACTCATCCCTTAATCTCCTTGAGATTGCACAACAGGCCGGCATCCCTTTGCAGGCCGATTGCGGCGGAGTGGGTGTATGCGGAAAATGCAAAATCCGTCACATCGAAGGCGATCTGACTCCCCTGACATCGATTGAAAAAGACGTATTAACCGATGAAGAAATCTGCGGACACATCCGCCTGGCCTGTCAATCTTACCCGCTCAGCCCCATCAAAATTGATATTCCAACCGGCACCAGCCTTTTGAAACAGCGGCTGCAATTGGATGGGCACGATTCAATGCCAGCCAGACCTGCCGCTGCCGACCTGCAGCCGCGTATCAGGCGCCTGAGTATTGATTCTTCAGAGCGCTGGCAGACGGCCGGGGAATTAAAAGACATGGATCTGTCCCTCTTTCCGCCGCCCAACCTGCCGGCCGGCAGAGTGTGCCTGGCCGTTCGAACCGACCCTCCCCCCACGCAATGGGTCGGCTGGTACCCGGATCAGACCGCTTTACCGGGGCTGGCAGTAGACATCGGGTCAACCAAACTGGCAGCCTACCTGGTAGATTTAAACACCGGCGCCACCCTGGGGCAAAATGGCTGCATGAATCCCCAAATCAGTTTTGGCGAAGATATTATCAGCCGAATTGCCTTTGCCAATCAAAGCCCTGAAAACACCGCAAAGCTGCGCCGGATGCTGGTTGACAGCATTCAGCAGTTAGCAGAACAACTCTGCCATCAGGCAGGGTTTTCCACCCACCAGATCACCGATGCCGTTATGGCCGGGAATACCGTCATGCATCATTTTCTGCTTGGCCTTCCGGTGCAACAGTTGGGAGAATCTCCCTATCAGGCGGCTGAAGTACTTGCCCGCAATACCCCGGCTTCGGAAATCGGCTTTCGCTTTGCTCCGGGCGCCTGGGTATATACCCCGCCCAATATTGCGGGTTTTATTGGCGGAGACCATACCGCAGCGCTTTCCATCCTTCCGGATAACGGTAAAGCTGTCAGCATGTTAATTGATATCGGCACCAACACCGAAATCAGTCTGATCCAGCCTGGATCCATTACCAGCTGTTCCACTGCCTCAGGCCCGGCCTTTGAAGGGGCGCACATCCGCGACGGAATGCGGGCCTCACCAGGAGCCATTGATGAAGTCTCCATCCTGGGCAATCAGATCAAAGTGCATACCATTGCCTCAGCGCCTCCGATTGGCATCTGCGGCACCGGCATTCTCAGTGCAATCAGCGCATTCAGGCAGGCCGATATTCTGGATACGCGCGGCCATTTCAATCGTTATGCCCCAAGAGTAACCTCTTTTGGCAGATCACTGGCCTACCGGCTGGTAACAGAAGACGAATCAGCGTACGGTAAAGAAATTCTGATTACTCAAAAAGACGTTCAGGAAGTCCAACTGGCAAAAGCAGCCATTCGTACCGGGCTGGGAATTCTTTTGGAAAATGCCCGTATCAATGCGGAAAGGGTAGACCACTGGTATTTAGCCGGCGCCTTTGGAACTTATCTGCAGCCGGAAGATGCGATTCAAATTGGCATGTTCCCCCGGCTGCGAACTGAAACCATCATTCAGCTCGGAAACGCCTCAGGAATTGGCTCAAAGAAAATGCTGCTTTCCACAACCCTGCAAAAAAAGGCAGAATCCTTCGTAAGCCGTGTACAATATACAGAGTTAATGCTGTTTCCTGATTTTTCAGAACGCTTCATTCACAACCTGTTTCTCGCATAACAGAAACAAAAGGAATCACAAAACAATGAGTACTCCTTACTTTACCCTTAAATGGATGCCGGAAGGGAAAGTGCGCCTGATTGACCAGAGAGTTCTGCCCAGCCAGGTTAGCTATATCGATATCCATACGGCAAAAGAAATGGCCGAGGCCATTCGCAGCATGGTCGTGCGCGGAGCGCCGGCCATTGGGGTCTCAGCCGCCTATGGGATGGCGCTCACTTCTCACCACTCGCAGGCAGAAACTGCTCAGGCCTTATGGCATGAATTGCAGCAATCTGCCGCGGTTCTAAAAGCTGCCCGGCCTACTGCAGTGAACCTTGCCTGGGCAATTGACCGAATCCTGAAAAAAGCTGAACTCTTTGCCCGGGGAGAAAAACAGGCCCTTCAGGCTGCCGTACTGGATGAAGCAGCCAAAATGGAAATCGAAGATGTAGAAACCAATCGTCAAATGGGCCTGAACGCCTTACCCCTCATTCCACAGAAAGCCGTTTTTATTCACCACTGCAATACCGGAACCCTGGCAACGGTAGAGTACGGAACCGCGCTGGGGGTCATACGAACAGCGCATGAAAACGGGCGCGAAGTATTTGTTTATGTTGACGAAACCCGGCCGCGCCTGCAGGGAGCCCGCCTGACAGCCTGGGAACTGAGTCAATCCGGTATTCCGCATGCGGTGATCGTAGATGGCGCATCCGGATATATCATGAAAAATAAAAAAGTCGATCTGGTCACCGTTGGCTGCGATCGGGTGGCCGCCAATGGCGACACGGCCAACAAAGTTGGAACATATAACCTGGCAATGGCAGCGAAATATCACGGAATACCCTTTTATATTGTCGGCCCAACCAGCACCGTAGACCTTTCAATCAAAACAGGCCAGGATATCCCCATTGAAGAGCGCAACCCGGAAGAAGTGCTCAAATTTGGAAATGAAATGATCACTTTGCCTGATACGCCGGTCTGCAACCCTGCTTTTGACGTCACCCCGGCAGAACTGATCACCGCCATTATTACTGAAAAAGGGGTTATCAGCCCGCCCTTTGAACAGAATCTGCGGAATGCCATTCTGAGATAAAAACACAGGCAATCATCAACCAAACCCATCGGATAAACCGATTGGATAAACCATAAAGAGGTAACCATTCACGAAGTCGGAATTGCTGAAAATATTTTACAAATTGCCAGTCAGGCCGCCCAAACAAACAACCTGACCAAAATCACGCAGATTACGATTGAAATTGGCAAATTCAGCGGCATAGAACCCTCTGCGCTTGAATTTGCGTGGGATTTTGTCACCCGGGATACCCTGGCTGCCGGCAGCCAATTGGATATATCCTCCCCCCCGCTGATTCTCACCTGCCGGCAATGCCAAAAAGACTATGAAGCCGATTTGGAAGATTTCCACTGCCCGTATTGCAGCGGAGAGAATTTTAAAATCACACAGGGCCGTGAAATGCTGGTAAAGTCTGTTACGGGAGAAAAAGAGATTTCAGAATCCGAATCGCCCACAGGCAACCGCAACAACGGATAAAAAGAGGACGCATGGAAAAAAATGATTTTTTGATACCGCACTGTGCAGAAGTAAAAGTCGTCAAACTCGACGAATCCATTATGACAGCAAACGATGTTATCGCCGCTGAAAACCGAAAAATTTTAAAGGAAAAAGGAATTTACACGATTAACCTGATCAGTTCCCCCGGCTCAGGAAAAACCACCCTGCTGGTAGATACCCTTAAGGGGCTGCAGGGAAAAGTACGCTGTGCAGTCATTGAAGGTGACCAGCAAACCACCCATGACGCTGACCGCATTGCTCAAACCGGCGTTCCTGTCGTTCAAATTAATACGATCAACACCTGTCACCTGGATGCACACTCTGTCCAAAAAGCCCTGGCGCATCTCCCGTTGGATGAAATTGATCTGCTGTTTATTGAAAACATCGGAAATCTGGTCTGCCCGGCGTCATTTGACCTCGGAGAAGATGAAAAAATTGTTATTATGAGCGTTACCGAAGGAGAAGATAAGCCGGTTAAATACCCGCTGATTTATACCCTGGCAACCGCCATGATTTTAACAAAAACCGATCTGCTTCCCTGGTTAAAATTTGACATGGAGCAATGTCTGCGCTATACGCATAAAATTCATCCTGGGCTGCCGGTTTTCCCGCTTTCCTGCTATACCGGTGAAGGTATGGAAGAATGGTTCCACTGGGTCATCAACCACCCCATGAAAAAAAGCGGGGCAGATTGTCATTAACGCTCTGTTTTTATCGTTTTCGGGTTCTGCTCCTTCCGGAGGATATCTGTTAAGCTTATGAAAAAGTCATCCGAAACTACACCAACTCCCGCCTCTTTAGAATCCATTCGCGGTTTTTTACTGGATATGGATGGTACCATTTACCTCGGAGATAAAATATTCCCCTGGAGCCTGCATTTTATAGAGACACTCCAGCGATTTAACCTGAAATTTCTTTTTCTCACCAACAACTCTTCAAAAAACCGCTGGGGATACGAAATGAAATTAAATCATATGGGCATCCCGGTTTCAGAAAGACAAATTCTGACATCCGGCGAAGCAACCGTCAGCTATTTAAATCAAAAAGCAGGGCTGAAAAAGATTTTTGTCCTCGGTACCAACGCCCTCGAAACAGAATTCCGCCAATCCGGCTATGAATTGGATGACCTTGATCCTCAAATGGTCATCCTCGGTTTTGATACCGGGCTGAATTATTCCAAACTGACCAAAATCTGCGACCTGGTACGACGCGGTTTGCCCTATATCGCTACGCACCCGGATATGAACTGCCCGGCCGAAAATGGTTTTATCCCGGATATCGGAGCCACCATTGCCTTTATTGAAGCTTCTACCCATCGCCGACCGGATGAAATAATAGGCAAACCTGGTTTGATAATGACCCAGGCCGCTGCAGACAAACTGAATTTGAATATAGAAGATCTGGCAATCGTAGGAGACAGACTGTATACCGATATTGCAATGAGCGCCTGTTCTGCAATCACATCCATCCTCGTTTTAAGCGGAGAAACCCGCCCTGAAGATGTTCCCGCTTCTCCGTTTCAACCCGATTATATATTTTCACATACCGGAGAATTGGCCGACCGGTTGGAAGCCCTTTACCAGAATACCGATACTGGCCTGACTGCATAACCTGCTGAAAACAAAAGCAACCGTACAAGCCGTTCAAATCCGCACAGCCATCATGTTTCGGTTGTATTGGTTATATAAATGACGCAAATTCAAACAGCTCTTTGGTTCGATAAAGGATCATGCAGGCACAGCGAAGCAGCCGGCTTTGCCCAAAAAACGGCATCACAATGACACATCATTTGTGTATATATCGTGATCCCGAACCGCGTTATAAATGACAGATGGATTTAAATGGATGGATTGCAGAAGATAACAAAGTACAAACCAGACCCGGCAAAAAACCTAACCGCCCGTGGCAATACAATCTTCCAGCAACAATTCGACCGTTTCAACATCTTCAAACATATTCTCTTTCATATCCGCTTACTCCCTGAAAATTCAGCAATGTATTAAATATAATGATTTATCCAGGAAAAACAAGCAAAAGAAAATAATCCCTATTAATATGATTAATAAGAGGATTTAATCCGTCTGCATCATATGATGATTAAAAATGCGGCGTTTCTCAGAAGCGCCCTGCATTGGAAATAATTGGAAATAAAGGGAAACAAATCGTATAGTAATCGTCGGGTTAGCGTCAGGTATGATTTGGATATCTCTGATATGATCATACCAACAGAGTATACAACTTCTTTTCTTCTCCTCCTTGCAATAAGAGAGCCCGATTTGACGAAATCCGGGCTCTCGCTTTTTTAAATTCAAACTCTCCCTGATAAACGCAATAAAAACGGTGTTTACAGTTAAGGAATGCAGCCTTCATGATGCGGCTGCCATTGTTATATCAGGTAATCGCTATCGGTCAGCGTTTTTTGTATCGACAATAAATTTAATCGCCGTTCGGGTTTTATCCTCAAATTCGACATCTATAAATTCCGGAGAACAAACGATATCATTGCCCTCTTCCTGCAGATACCCTCTTGCCAAAACCAAAGCCTTGACAGCCTGATTAACGGCACCCGCACCAATGGCCTGCATTTCTGCATGCTTATTGTCACGAATGATGCCTGCAATTGCTCCGGCAACAGCTGCAGTGCGGGAATTTGCTTTAACTTTTATGATTTCCATGCAATGCTCACCCCAACAAATAGTTTTTACCCTCTTTTTTACATATATAGGGGCTATTGTACCTACATTACCGTTTCTTTACAAGTAA
>CAZEEL010000024.1:0-24874 GCA_964511135.1 uncultured Leptolinea sp.
ACTGTAAAATCAAAAAGAAAGATCATTTATCGACTTCTGGGAAGCGTTTTGGTCATCGCGGCCTCGTTTGGATTAAACAATGTTCTTTTACAACAGGTGCGAAGCGCTGATTCGCAGGCCTTTTCAAACTTTTCGTATTCATTGTATGGTTTAACCAAAGGCGGTGTTCGATGGGAACAGGTGTTTACTGATCACCCGGAATTGGTAAGTTTATCTGAAAACGAACAGGCCAATGCTGTCTATCAATTGGCTTTAGGAAACATACGCAATCACCCAAATATCTTTATAAGAGGAATTTTTAAAGAATATGAATATCTTTTTTCTCCCACCTACTATAATATTTACAGTTATATAGAAGGAGAAAACAGGGTTCTTTCTTTGGCAGTGCAATATTCCATGATGGCTCTGGCGCTATGGGGCGCCATTGCAAGCTGGCGCCGAAAAAAAACGGCTGTGTCCAGCTTAACTCTTTGGATCTGGTTGGGAATCCTTCTTTCTGTTCCCTTTGTTCCGCCTGTTGATACGAACAGAATGAGAACATACGCTGCAGTCATTCCATTTATGGCTGTTCTGCCTGCAATTGGCGTTCATGATGTTATTACACGGCTTCCATTGAAATTGAAAATGCCTGTACCTTTACCAGGAAAATCTTTCTCTTCATTTCACATCGCGACAACCATGTTCCTGATCCTGACCTGCATGCTTTTTCTGGCTCCCTTTTCTCATTATATTTTTCCACAGCCGGCCATGCCAGAAAAAAAGATTTGTCCAGATGGGTTATCACCCGTAAGCATGATCATAGCACCTGGAACATTTTTACATATTTTTCCGGAAAATATTGTCTATTTGGATCATAGTCCTGTTGTTCATCATAGCCAATTTAGACAATCCATTCATGCCCTCCCTTTTATGGAAATAGTAAATGAATTTGAAAAAATCGAAGCGCCTTTTATTCTTACCACTGGGCTGGATTTAAACTCAAACCAGTCAGTATGGGTATCCATGAATGCCGACATATTTCCTGGCGCTTCAGAAATACCGCTTCAGTTTTGCGGCATCAGGAGCAAAGTTCCGGGTGGAATTGCAACCGAATATAACTTTCTGGATGTCAAAAGCATACTGAAATAATTTTTTTGCAAAAAAACTGCCGGCATGAATAACTATTTCACTTTATACAACCCTGCTTCATTGGCGCCTGACAAACCGGCCTGTAAAGATCGTGGGTCAACGGCAATAAACTCTGCAATTGTCTTCTCAGAAAACAGGGGGATTTGTTTCAGGCTGTAAAGCGCCTGTTCGGCTTTTTCCATTCCTTCATCCGTGTTCAGCCATTGCAAATGATCCAGATGCGACAGATTGTAAGGGCGGGTATACCCCCGAAGTGTTTTCATTCCATTCTGGTTAAAAAACTGCTCAAAATAAGACAACGCCAGTTCCCGAATTGTCCGATAAATTGGTTCTCTGTACCGTAACCCGCTGAAGTTCGACTTGGCTACCGCGCCCCACAACCCATGGCAGCGATATACTGCCAGCAAATGATCATCATCTGTGCCAGGTTCAGGCAGCAAGTCTACAATTAAAGGAAGGTACCCTATCTCTCTGAAACAGGCTGCGGCAAAGAAAGCTCCGTCCAGACAGTTGGCTTTTCGATCCTGCAATACCCTGACAGAACTGCGATAGCAATCATCAGAAGGGTATTCCGTTTCATCAAGAAACGCCTGTATTAAAGCGGGTGAGTTCAAAGAAGTGACCAGCCGTTGCTGCTCTGAATCCAGATAAGACAGGAAACTGTTTGCTGTGTTCATAGTTTAATTATGGTAAACATCCTTTTCAAAGAAATTTATTCCGAAAGACTTGCCCTGCTGAATGAAAGGAAATTATATTATACATTTCACCCGAAATCACCTGAAAAACTCATTTCTGTGCTTCAGTTCCAAAATCTGGCATAAAACATGCATCGATAACAGCATGAAAAAGTCACTGTTCACGCTCCTTCTTATCATCATCTGTATGATTTTCTTCCTGACATCCTGCTCAACCCTGGAGGATTTGGAGAAGAAACTTCCGCAAACAGAAGAAACAGCGGTTCCTGTCAACCCTGATTGGGATGCGGCTGTCACGAAAGCTCTGCAAACCGGCATACTTGCTCATCCGGATAACATTACCTTTCAGATTTATAATGTAAGCATTGAACGGATTGAGTACAGCAATAGCGGAACACTGGCAGTCATCTGGATTGGGTTGATTGACCCTGAAACCGCGATGGTCATTCCGACTGAAGCCGGAATGGCGATTGCGCAAAGAGTAAAAGGAGAAGGTATTCTCGAAGAAGACTGGAAAATAAGCATCCAGGGTGATTTAGAGTGGAACAGCGCTCTGGCAAAGATCCCTGACTCATTGGTATCCCAGGATATTGTCAGTCGATATGTTGCAAAAGAACAAAAAGTGTCAAAGGGCCCGCCTTTGACCGGGTACAGATTGCCGTACCCGGCCGGAAGAACCATGTATCTGACAGGCAGTATTGGTCATGTTTTCACCTATAAATCCTGCCCACAAACCTGTCTCTATGCATTTGACTTTGCGGATGGCACAAACTTCCCTGTCGTTGCTGCCAAAAGCGGAACAGTACATATGGCAGTGTGGAAACATCCCAATAACTACAAAAAATATGGTAACTTCATTATTCTTGAAGATACCACTACTCAACCGGTAACCTATCAGATTTACTATCATCTGGCTCAGGACAGTATCCCGGCAGCCTTAACCGTAAAAGGAGCCAGAGTAGAGCAGGGGCAGCTCATTGGTTATGCCGATAATACCGGCCCCAGTACCGGTTCGCACCTGCATTTTATGGTACATACCAACCCCAATTCATTCTGGGGAACTTCAGTAGATATTGTTTTCGATGAAGTCACTGTCAATGGCGGGCGCCCCCGCACCTGCGCAGAAGCAGATCGTTTTCCGCAATATGGCTCACAGTGTACACCCAAAGGAAAATACACTTCTGACAATCGCGAAGATAAAGTACCGCCAACCGGAAGTATCTCTGCTCCAGCAATGTATGCAGAGATCAACCAACAGTATCTGACCGTTACCGGTGCCGCCAGTGACAACCGCGGAGTGCGTGCCATGCAGGTTTATATGACTACCAATGGCAGCAGCTGGTTCCCGGCCAGTCAGGTTATCACCAATACACCTTTTACCACAACCGCTGATCTCTGCGCTTTAAAAGTTCCCATTGGGCCGGTTATGATCGGTTTACAGGTGATGGATACCAGCGGTAATTTGTCAGCTACCCTGCAGGATATGCGATCGCTCAACATGAAGTTCGATTGCAATCCAAAACCAACCGCCGTTCCGCCAACGGCAGTTCCTCCTACTGCGATTCCGCCAACAACCATTCTGCCGACCAGTGCAGCGCCAACCCCCATACCTCCGGATGGTGGTTCTCCATCCGGTAACTGCGAACCCTCTGCTGACCAGATCGCTGTTTTTACCGGAAGCAACTATACCGGAAGATGTATCACCCTTAACCAGGGCGGCTACCCATCCCTCCAGGATTTTAACCCTGAAAGCGCCGCCGGACAGCTCGGATCTGTCAGCCTGGGAAGCGAGGTTATCATTGAATCCATCAGGCTTGGTTCCAATGTTGCCGTGGCAGCCTACCCTTCGGCTGATTTTGTCGGTGAAAGACTGCCCATTCTGACGTCCATTCCGCAGTTGAGCACACAAACCGGAAAATCCAACTGGATGCAGTCGTTCAAAATTGTGATGAAAACCGGTCTGCCGGCTGTTCCTGAATTGATCCAACCTGCTGTTATTCTCGGTGGCGCTCCCAATACCAAAGATGAAATCAACCTGACCTGGAAAGTTTCGTCTGATGCAGAGGAATATGCTTCCAAAGTTATCGGCTCCAATGGCTATACCAAAGTATTAAACTGGCAAACCGGTTATGCCTGGAATTTAGGCCAGCTCCCGGCAGGAAATTATTCCTGGACGGTCATTGCCCGCAATTTAACCGGCATTGCGGTTAAAACAGAAAACTTTGTGGTTGTAGAACCACTGGAATTTCCGAAAACCATGCCCAAAGATATGCCGCAGGTGGCTCAGTCTACGGTTTTGTCTCTGCAGTGGGATGCCGGAAAAAACAGCAGCAATATTCAGGGCTTTGATATTGAATACAATCGTGATAACACCGAATGGATTCCCTGGAAACAGTCTCTGCCAGCAAAACAGCGTCAGATATTTTTCCTGGGAGAATTGGGCCATTCTTACCAGTTCCGTATTCGGGCCATCGATATCAGCGGTGCAGCCGAAGAGTTCTTCCCGCTGGGCAGCCAACCCATCACCATAGCGGCTGACTGTGTGCCTGACGAGTATGAAAAGAGCAGCCAGGCCGATAACAACATTAATGGGGCGATTAAACTGTCTGAAAATGTTCCGCAGATCCACAACTTCTGTTCGTATCAGGATCAGGATTGGATCATCGTTAATGCTGAAAAAGACAATTCGTACCGCATCACTGTCAAACCCGTAAAAGGGAATGTATCAGGAATTCTTGAAGTATATGATCCTGTAAGCAGGCAGGTTTTGAAAACGGTCAAACCTGAAGATTATAACCAGTTCATTCAATTGGATTGGCAGGCAGGCGATAATGGATTTTATTACATACGAATTACTCCATATGATCAACAAATTGCCGGAACCGATGCAGCATATGAAGTTAAATTTGAGAAGCTCCTGCCGGTTACGCCGCTTAAATTAATGGTTGCAATAATCGCTTTAACCATGATCGCTATTCTGGCAATTCTGATGATCCAAAAAAGAAAAGAAGACATGAAATAAGCGTCCGGATGCTCACTTTAAAAATTAAAGTCGAAAAAATCCTGTGTTACAATGCATCCACCATGCAGAACAGGATTTTTTCGTATGTCGCCTTATTGTTGGGAATCCTTGCTCTTACGCTTTCCTCATTTTTTCTTCGCTTTGCAGATGCCCCTCCTTTGGTAACCACCTTTTATCGTATGCTGGTCGCTTCTCTGGTTTTAATTCCCTTTGGCATTCATGGTTTGAGGCATCATCCGATCGAATCACGCGCTGACTTGCGTTACCCAATATCGGCTGGTTTTTTCTCTGCGCTGGATCATATCCTTTGGAGCAGTGCAATCTTTATGACCAAAGTCGCCCATGCAACTTTGTTGAATAATTTTGCACCCCTTTGGGTAGCGTTGTTTACATGGCTGATTTGGAAATACAAACTGCGCTCCAAATTCTGGTTTGGCGTCACCATTGCCATACTGGGCGCTGCCATTGTTATGGGCAGCAGCTTTTTCCGTAACCTTTCTTTCAGTAAGGGGGAAATTTTAGCTTTTCTTTCCAGCTTTTGCTACGCCGGCTACTTTTTAATTACTGAACAGGGGCGGGCCAGGTTTTCATCCATCGTATATGTCTGGATTGCAGCGGTTGCATCTGCCCTGACATTACTCATCGTCAACCTGATAACTCACCAACCCCTGGCAGGGTATTCAACTCAGACATATTTAATTTTCATGGCAGCCGGTTTAATATCACAGGTAGGCGGGTACTTCCTCCTGGCGTATGCTCTTGGAAAGCTTCCTGCGGCAATCGTATCTCCCTCTATGGTTTTACAACCCGTGCTGACGATTCTGTTGGCTGTTCCTCTGTTGGGAGAACCGATTACTCTTCCGCTGGTTTTAGGCGGTATATGTGTATTGACCGGTATTTATCTGGTGATAAGCACACCACCGGTGAAAGTTAGTCCCCAGGAAATTTCTGTATCCGGTTGATCTTTTTCTCTAAAAAGCTTTCTGTTCAACTCATTTTTATAAGCCGGAACAACATGGTAAGTCACTGATTCAGTGACTTACCGCAAAGATGGTTTCAAGCAGAATTTTGCGCTCTTCCGGTGTGGTAAAGCGGGAACGGGCAAGGTCAATGAATTGAATACTTACCAGTTCTACTCCCATATATTTCCCATCGTAAAAGAAATGCCGGTCAATGAAAGCCTGGTTGGGGGCATTGGTATCCAAACCATAATAGTTAATCTGGTCAAAAAAGAGATTGCCTAATCCATAATGAATAAAATTCCCATTGCGCAGTTCAATGGCCTGGGGCTGATGTGCCTGGCTGCCGCTGACCACTACTGCGCCGGCGTCGGATACAGTCTGAAAATCCAACTGAACTGCCGGTTTGGCTGCGTATTCATAATATTCCTGATGCTGGAAGGTAAAAATGGTCATATATCCTTCCTGCTTCAGATTTTGAATCGTATCAGACATTTCCTCGAGGTCACAATGATAAGCTCCGGGATTTGTTTCACTGGCGGTGGCATATCCGGGTTCTTTGCCGTTGCATCCCAGAAAAGCGATTTTGTTGCCGTTTACTTCAAATTTGACGGGAGATTTGGCTTCTTCGATATTGGCGCCTCCGCCATAATACTTCCAGCCCCGCTGTTTGTACATATCAAGTGTGTACAGCATGGCTTCAGGCCCCCAATCTGCAAAATGATCTCCGGTTAATTCCACTACATCGGTGCCGATGTACTCCAGCAGTTTGATGTATTCCGGGCAGCTGCAAAATACCAGATCATTGGTGTCATAGGCCGGTTTGGGGCATCTTTCAGCGAAAGGAATTTCATTGCTGACATGGGCTATATCTGCGGATGTCAGTAATGAATGAACATCATCTGAGGCGGGATACTCAAGACCGTAATGTTCCATCATATTGCCGGTTCCTCGCACCAGGGCGGTTACACCGGTCAAGTCGACTTCAGCCAGCTTGTCAGGATCGCGGTTGGCAGGGGGCAGGCTGGCGATAAAAGTGTCTGATTCTGATTGCGGTGTTGCGCTGGTGAATTCAAGTGAAACAGGGATGGTTAACGCATATTTGGCAGGGTCGAAGGTTTTGTAAAATGGGGACTGTTCATCAATCTTTAAGACTTTCCACAGCGGATTGATTTGTTCAAAAGGCAGCAGCGCCCAACTGGTGTTGTTTTGAGAAGCTGCGTTAAGCAACTGATCAGGTGCAGCGGTTTTTACTGCCTGTCCGGGGTTGCCCCAGATGGATTTGAACAATGCGAGGGTGTTTTCATCCATCCATAAATCGGTTACATCTGAATGTTGCGGGTTGGCAGAGCCCCAAAGGGTTTTCAGGCTTTCACTGTCTGTACCATCGCTGATGGTATAAAAAGGAGCTGCCAAAACAAAGACCCATTGGCTTACGACTGGTTGAGTGTTTCCGGCCTGCAGAAGAACAGAAGCCTGCGCTTTGTCCTGGACAAGCTGCCACTCTGAAGGAACGTTTTCCTGGTGTTGGAAAGCAGCAGGCAGTTCAGGCATGATCCAGAGGGTGACAGGAGGGATAGTCGTGGGTTCGGGTGTGGGTATAGCGGTTGGGCTTTCCACGGTGGCGGGAACTGTTGAGGCAGAAGGGGCGCAGGCAGTAAATAACAGGCAGACGAATGAAAACATAATGAGAACTTGTACGTTTAATTTCATGAGCAGGATCCGAAGATAATGATGTGATGAAGGAGATTACAGAGTTACCTGTTGAAATAAAAACCTTTCGGGCTTATTGTACCTCTGTTTAGGCCGTTTGTACTACGGATGGATAATGGATGAATAATGGATGTTAAACAGCTTCAATTATCCGGTAAAATTCAGGTATCCTGTTGATGGATAGAAGGAATACAAAATGCTTCCTGCAAATGTTGGAGATAAATATGATATTGATCCGGATTTTGACATCCCATTAACCCCGTTTTCAACACCTGCCACGGTGCGTATTGGAGCGGTTTTTCCGGCTGTTATGGAGCTGGTGAATCGACCCATAAAGGGAGTTTCAGGGCGAAAACGTTTAATGACCAGTTATGATGGCGAAAAAATAATTTTTGAAATTACCCGACCCCGCGTACTCAAAACCCCTGCTCCCTGTGTGATTTATTATCATGGGGGGGGCTTTGTCATGCCGGCGAACCCGCCGCAAAAGCGACTGTTGGAAAAGATGGCAGAAAATCTTCAGTTTATTCTGGTGTCAGTGTTTTATCGAACAGCGCTGACTTCTCCTTTTCCGGTGGGCCTGGAAGACTGTTATGCTGCGTTGTGTTGGGTATTTCATAATGCGCATCAGCTTGGGGTAGATCCGCAACGGATTGCCGTTTATGGTGACAGTTCAGGAGGAAATTTTTCTACTGCGGTGGCTTTGTTGTCCAGGGATCGAAACGGCCCGACTTTATGTGCTCAGATGATGATTTACCCTGTGACTGACCATCGTATGCAGACTGAATCAATGAAAAAGTATACTGATACCCCCATCTGGAACCGGGATGCGAACAGAAAGATGTGGGAATATTATCTGCCGGATAACCCGGATATTGTCTCGTCTTATGCGTCACCGATGACGGCTTCCAGCCTGAAAAACCTGCCCCGGGCTTATGTAGAAACGGCTGAGTTTGACCCGTTGCATGATGAAGGTCTTAATTATGCTCATCGCCTGCAAAATGAGGGCATTGCTGTTACAATCCATGAAACGCGTCGTACTGTACATGCGTATGATTTGATAAAAGAAGAGAACCCGATTGTGCAGGAGAGCCTGCAGAAACGACAGGCTTTTCTGCAAAGCGTATTTGAAATAAAAGGGAATAGTAATTCAGACAGTAATTCAGAATGCTCAGAATAGCTGGACAAAACCTGAACAATTGAGTAAAATACGCATTCGTATTAAGGGATTCATGTATCGGAGGAAAGAAATTGGCTAATATTAAGTCTGCAATTAAACGAAACAAACAAAATGAAAAACGACGTGTGAGTAACCGTATCTATCGTGGTCGGGCCCGTACGTTTGTTCAAAGAGCGCGCGTGCTCATTCTGGCTGAGGAAAAAGAACAGGCTGAAAAGACCGTGGGGCAGGCTGTTCAGGCATTGGATGTTGCTGCATCTAAAGGTGTTATCCACAAAAATAATGCTGCCCGTCGCAAAAGCCGGCTAATGAAGCAATTAGCAAAATTAGAAAAATAACCATCCATCTTTATCCTCTATAATGTAGAAGTGTTAAAACAGCGGGAGCAGTTCTCTCGCTGTTTTTAATCGGAGGCATCATGTTTGAAAATGTTCAGCAACAGGTTTCTGACCAGGTATTGTTTATTCTTAAAAAAGAAGGTTATTCCATTGAAAAACTGGATTGGAAATGGATTCCTTTTCCAGGGCAGTGGGGAATATCGACTTCTTTCTTTCAACTGGCCGCCGAACTGAACCGTATTCAGCCAAAGGGAAAACCGGCAGAACGTGCTCAGGAAATTGCAGAGCTGGTTCGTGAAAAGTTGGGTATTCCTGACAGTTTCAGTAAAGTTGAATCCGTTCGTGGATACCTGAACCTTACATTTTCTCCTCAACTCTTTACGCAACAGGTGTTGGAAGAAGTTTTTTCAAAGAACGATGCGTTTGGGAAAGGCGAGCCTACCGGTCAGCGCATCATGGTTGAATTTTCACAGCCCAATACGCATAAAGCTTTCCATGTTGGTCATTTAAGAAATGTTGTTTTGGGGAGTACGGTCTGCAATATCCTGGAGTGGGCCGGGAATGAAGTCGTCAGAGCGAATTACATTGGCGATATTGGTTTGCATGTCATTAAATGGATGTGGTATTACCTGAAATACATGAATGGTGAACAGCCTTCAGGCGATATTGTTAAATGGATTGGCGATATTTATGTAAAAGCCAGCAGGTTATATGAAGAAGATCCTTCCGTTGAGCCTGAAGTTCGTGCTTTGTTTGCCCGCTGGGATGCCCGTGAGCCGGATATTGTTGCGCTTTGGTCAAAAACCCGTCAATGGTCTTTAGAGGCTTTCACACAAATATATCAGGAGTTAAACATCCGGTTTGACAAGATCTATTTTGAGTATGAAGAAGAAGACTTTGGGAAAGAGCTGGTAAAAACTTTAATTGAAAAGGGAATTGCCAGAGATGAACGGCCGGACGGTTCGGTCTTTATCCCCCTTGATGAAATTCTGGGAACCAGAGAAAAATACCGGGTTCTGGTAGTATTGCGTTCAGATGGTACTTCTCTCTACTCCACAAAAGATCTTTCTCTGGCCATTAAAAAAATAACTGAATTTAAGTTGGATCGATCAATTTATGTTATTGATGTGCGGCAATCTTTGTATTTGCAGCAAATATTTAAGACTTTGGAATTGATGGGGTATCCCTGGGCTTCCAAACTGCAACATCTCGGATATGAAATTGTAAACCTGCCGGGGAATGTAACGATTGCTTCGCGTGATGGGGCGGTGGTTCTCCTGGAAGATCTGTTGCGTGAAGCCAAAGAAAGAGCCCTGGCTATTGTTAAAGAAAAAAACCCGGATCTGAATCAGGAACGGCAGCTGGCAATTTCCAAGGCGGTAGCTGAGGGGGCGATTCGCTATTCGATGATTTCACGGGAGAGTACAAAAGTGGTTACTTTTGACTGGGATACGGCTTTGGATTTCAACGGTCAGGCTGCTCCCTATATTCAATATGCTGCTGTGCGGGCCAACAGTATTTTACGGAAAGCCGGGGGTGTTCCGGCAGAGGTTAAGGTGCCTGTCGATATGGCTGCGGCTGAAATTAATCTGATTGATTTGATTTGCCGCTTTCCGCAGGAAGTTCAAAAAGCAGCCAAAGATTTGAAACCATTGGTGCTGACCAACTATTCCTATGAATTGGCACGGGCTTTCAATGATTTTTATAATCAGTGCCCGGTATTACAGGCTGAGCCTGAAGTTCGTGACTTTCGTCTGCAACTGGTAGCTGCTTCTCAGCAGACAATTCGAAACAGCCTGGCTATACTTGGTATTGTGACGCCAGAAATTATGTAATTAAAACGACAGATATGAAAGTGATAAGGAGATAACGTATGGCACCAATGAAGACTTTGATTATGGGAGCGGCTGGAAGAGATTTTCATAATTTCAATGTATATTTTCGTGACAACCCTGATTATCAGGTGGTGGCTTTCACGGCTACTCAAATTCCAAACATTGAAGGGCGGAAATATCCGGCTGTGTTGGCAGGCAGGTTATATCCAGATGGCATACCGATCCATGCTGAAGATGAGATGGATGATCTGATCAGAAAACATAAAATCGAACTGGTGATTTTTGCATACAGTGATGTGCGCCATGAATATGTTATGCACAAGGCTTCTCAGGCGATGGCGGCCGGAGCTGATTTTCGTTTGATGGGCCCGCAGTCTACGATGGTCAAATCAACCAAACCGGTCGTATCGGTTTGTGCGGTGCGTACCGGTTCGGGCAAAAGTCAGACTACCCGCAGGGTTGCAAAGGTTCTGACAGATCTTGGCTATAAAGTGGCGGCTATCCGGCATCCCATGCCATATGGTGATCTTGCCAAACAGGCAGTACAACGGTTTGGTTCTTATGAAGACCTTGATAAATATAAATGTACTATTGAAGAACGCGAAGAGTATGAACCTCATCTTGATGCGGGCGTGATTGTGTATGCAGGCGTGGATTATGAAGCCATTCTGCGTAAGGCTGAAGAAGAAGTGGATATAATCCTGTGGGATGGCGGAAATAATGACTTTTCTTTCTATGTTCCGGATTTAGCGATTGTTGTGGCAGACCCTCATCGCCCAGGCCATGAAAAGATGTATCACCCTGGAGAAACCAATGTTCGCCTGGCTGATGTGATCATTCTGAACAAAGTGGATACCGCTGATGAAGCCAATATTATTGAGGTTCGTGAAAACGTTAATCAGTTGAACCCAAAAGCGGTTGTTCTTGAAGCGGCTTCTCCGTTATTTGTGGATGACCCTGAGCAGATTCGCGGAAAGCGGGTATTGGTCATTGAAGACGGCCCCACGTTGACTCATGGTGAAATGAAATATGGCGCTGGTTGGGTGGCTGCAAAACGATTTGGAGCGGGCGAAATTGTTGATCCGCGCCCATATGCGGTGGGTACGATTGCTGATACGTATGCAAAATATCCCAATACAGGCGCTATCTTACCGGCAATGGGATACAGCGATGCCCAGGTCAAAGATTTGGAGACTACCATTAATATGATGGATGTGGATCTGGTTATTTCAGCCACTCCCATCGACCTTACCCGTATTATTAATGTTAAGCTGCCAATGCAGCGGGTGCGCTACGAATTGCAGGAAATTGGGCAGCCTACGCTGCAGGAAATTCTTTCCAAACGGTTCGGAAAGAAACTGGCAAAGTAAATCTTTTATCGCAAAGGGAGCGGTAATCTCGCTCCCTTTTTTGATTCCCTGTATAATCAAACCTATGATTGATGAAATCGAAATTCAAGTTCGTTCTGGTAAAGGTGGAAATGGGATGGTTCATTTTCACCGGGAAAAATATGTTACCCGTGGCGGTCCGGATGGTGGAGATGGCGGACACGGGGGAAGCGTCTATCTGGTAGTTCAGGCGACGAAAAATACGCTGGCTGATTTTCGTCATCAGTCCAGATTCTCGGCCGAAGATGGTGTCGGCGGGGGGGCGAGTAACCGCTCGGGAAAATCAGGTCAGGATTTAAGAATTCAGGTACCTCCGGGGACTTTGGTCTATGATGTAACGACGGCCCAATTATTGGGAGATCTTACCGAGCCAAACCAGGAATTGTTAATCTGCAAAGGAGGAAGAGGGGGGAGAGGGAATCAACATTTTGCTACCTCCAGCCGGCAGGCTCCTCGAATTGCGGAAAAAGGAGAGCCGGCTGAGGAAAAAACCATCAGACTGGAATTAAAACTGATTGCGGATATTGGAATTGTAGGTGTACCCAATGCCGGAAAATCGAGTTTGTTGGCGGCTTTAACCAATGCCAGACCAAAGATAGCCGATTACCCTTTTACTACGCTGGAACCCAACCTTGGGGTAGTTGAAGTGGATGATGATATCCGACTGGTGTTGGCTGATATACCAGGTTTGATTGAAGGGGCGCATACCGGGACCGGGTTGGGAGATTCTTTCTTAAAACATATTCAGCGAACGCGGGTGTTAATCCATGTTCTGGATGGGTTATCTGCTGATCCAATCGCTGATTTCTCACAGATTAACGCTGAGATGGCATTATTTGATGAGAATCTGGCAGAGAAACCTCAGTTGGTTGTGCTGAACAAAATGGATATGCCCGAGGTTGCGGAGAAAAAGCCGGCCATTGAAAAAGAGATACACAAAAAAGGCTACCCGTTTTTATGCATTTCTACATTTACCCGATCGGGTCTGATGGATGTAGTCAGGCGGGCCGCCCAAATGCTTCAGGAAGCTCCAGTGGTTGAAGTCACCTCTGAGGTGCCGGTTTATCGGTCAGGCGCTGACCCAAGAGAATTTTCCGTTGAGAAGACGGCCGATGGATGGGTGATTACCGGAGCGGCAATCGCAAGAGCCGCTGAAATGACCTATTGGGAGCATGAGGATTCACTGCGGCGGTTTCAGCGTTTGCTGGAGTCATTGGGGGTAGAAGATGCTCTGCGAAAAGCCGGCGCCCGAAATGGTGACAGTGTCTGGATTGGCGACAACGAAATGGAATGGCAGGACTGAAATGCGCATAGGCGTGTTTGGGGGTACATTTGACCCTCCTCATTCAGGGCATATGATTTTGGCCATGGAGGCCTTTGCGCAGTTGGAATTGGATAAACTGTTGTGGGTGGTTACCCCTGAACCGCCGCACAAGCGGGGGCAGGAGATCGGGTCGATTCAGCAGCGCCTGGAACTGTCTTTTGCTGCTTTAAAAGATGAGCCCTGTTTTGAATTGTCTCGGGTTGAATTGGATCGACCGGGACCGCATTTTGTATTTGAAACGATGCGTATTTTAAGATCACAATACCCGAAGGATTTGTTGTTTTATCTTATCGGCGGGGATTCTTTGCGTGATTTACCTGATTGGGTAAGGCCGAATGATTTTCTGGCAGCCTGTGATGGCCTGGGAGTGATGCGCCGCCCTGACGATGAATTTGATCTGTCATCCCTGGCCGTGCAGTTGCCGGCCTTGCAGGAAAAATTACACTTTCTCGACGTTCCTTTACTGGAAATATCTTCCTCTCAGATACGGCAGCGAATTCAAACAGGGCATCCATATCGGTATTATGTATTGCCTCAGGTCTTTGAACTTATAGAAAGAAACCAGTATTATCGCTGATTATGAACTTCTTTTTTGAACCTCACTTTTTTACCATTGCGATCAGCCATTTTTCTGTTGATTTTATCAATAGTCTGCGTGCCATTTTTGTGACTTATTTAAGTGATTCTTTGCATTTGAGCAATACCATGATCGGGTTGTTCACGTCACTATATGTCATCATCAGCTCACTGAGCCAGCCGTT
The DNA here is from genome assembly GCA_964511135.1 of uncultured Leptolinea sp. Taxonomy (GTDB): domain Bacteria; phylum Chloroflexota; class Anaerolineae; order Anaerolineales; family Anaerolineaceae; genus UBA4782. The sequence continues at coordinate 14,344 of CAZEEL010000024.1, forward strand.
CTTTGGCTATGTGAGTGACCGAATTGGCGCCCGGGTCGTTTTGACGGGCGGTCTGATCTGGCTTGCTTCTTTCCTGGGCCTGGCGATCTGTTTTCCCGGATGGACTACTTTGCTTTTTCTTTTGATAGGAAGTCTGGGTTCGGGGGCGGTTCATCCGGCGGGGACTGCTCAATCGACGCTGATTGGCAGAAAAAAGATGGCTGGTCATGAAGCAACGGCCTACTCTTTGTTTTCATTGTCCGGGCAGTTTGGCTCCTTTCTTGGCCCTATTCTGGGCGGTTTATTGTTGGATTATTTTGGGATGAAGGGGGTTGGGCTGGTCGTTCTGGCTGTTTTACCGGTCATCATCATGGTTTTTCGCATTAAAGATTTTATTCCTGCGATTCAGCCAAAAGTTGCATCCACGCTGCCGCGGCCTTCTGTAAAAGTAATCAGTCTGATTGTGATTCTTCTCATTGCCACTTCTCAGGCGTGGGCGCAACAGACGATCAGTACTTTTATGCCAAAATATCTGAAAGATGCCGGCTGGAGTGCTACTCAGTATGGCTTAATCGCTTCTCTGTTTATGGGTGGGTCGGCTGTTGGTGTGGTGTTTGGGGGGCAGCTTTCCGATAAAATTGGCAGATGGCAGGTGATCTGTTCAGGTCTTTGCTTTTCCAGCATTCCTTTCTTTCTGGTTCCGGCAGCCGGTTTTGGTTTTTGGCTGTATGCGGTTGTTTTATCAGCCGGTTTTTTATCCGGATCGACCTTTGCCTGTATTGTTGTTTTGGCTCAAACACTGATTCCGATGGGAATGGGTCTTGCGTCCGGATTGGTGATGGGGTTTACCTTCGCTATGGGGGCTGTTGGAATGTTGTTGAGCGGGTGGGTTGCTGATGTATATGGATTTGTTCCGGTATTTCATATTGGAAGCGCGATGGCATTATTTGGCGGCCTGCTGTCGCTTTATTTTCGCAATCATTAGTTTGCTTATTTACCGGCATGTTCAAGGGTTATTCCTCCCAAACCCATTTTGATTGAAATGGTAAGGGTGAAGCTGTCTCCTTCTGTCTGATAGGTGTTATCCGAGACGTTCCAGTTCCCTGTTGTCACTGCATGATTTGCGCTGTCTTCTATATGGATAATTGCTTTGGTTCCTTCAGGAATGATTATTTTTAATTGGCTGATGCCGGAATTGATCCTTACACTGGCATTCTGTTTCAATTCACCGGAGAAATCGAGAATATAGTTTCCGGCGCCGCTGGTGAAATCCATGTTGCTGAAATTGGCGTTACCAAGTTGTTTCATTTCAACCGTTGAAGCGCCGGTATTAAAAGTCAGGGTATCCATTTCTGCCTGATTGGGTTCTGAAAAAGAAACAATGGTCTTGGAGGCTCCTTCGTTGATCTTTAAATTCGATAAAGCCAGACCGCCCAGCTCAAAAGTTCCCTCATAGGCTCCGGCCTGGATATCCAGGTTGGAAGGTTTGGGGCTTAATTTCAGATTCCATCGGTTGATGGTATTCTGCCGGATCAGTTTTAACTTGTCCCAGGTTATTTTTTGTTCGATGGTAAGTGAAGCCAACCCCCGATTAATGACAGGCGCAAATTCATCTTCACTGTATTCAATGGTACCTTCCACAAATTGATCTGTGCCGGAAGAAAGTTTTAACTGTCCGCTGCCCATAATCAGGTTTATATTGACCTGATCGGCTGAGGAGGGGGCTTCGTTTATTTCCATTGTTTTAAAGCTGCCTGTGGGGCTGGCGGTTGTTTCTTTTGGAACAGAAAGACGGGGGGTAATCGAACAGGCCAGGCTGCTCATAATTATCAGGATAGTGATCATCAGGTTTAATTTTGTGCGCATATTACCTCTTTGCAGATTCTTGTTCTGGATGGTTGTTTATCTCGGGGTTAGACAGAGAAAAGGGAGCTGCTTGGGGTGCCTGTTGCTTTGGATTGATAAAATACATGATTACTGATCCAAGCCCGATGATAACCATAAAGGTTATGAGGATAGAGCCAACACATGGAATCCATCTCATCAGTCTGGAAAAAATGCTCAACAAGAGGGTGCCTATGCCGGTTGAAACGGGTACGCTCCAGTCGGTTTTTATCAGCCTGGATATTTCACGCCCGGTATACAGACCGAGATTAAACCAGCCAAAAATACATAAAATAATGATCAGCGAGATCAGGATGATGGCAAAGGGAATGCCGATCAGTGTAATGACCATAAACAGGCCGATCAGCAATAACGAGATGATCGATAAAATTCCCAGCCCCAGCGCCTGTATCAGTTTGTGCGGGAGTTGGAGAACTATTTTCTCCATGCTTCCTGGCATTAAGGCCGCTGTTATGATGGCCAGCAAAGACAGGACGAGAATCTGAATAGAAATCTCGGAGTAATGGATGAATTTTTCTGCTGATTTCCAGAACCTGTCTGAAATTTTTTCGTCTGTATAAGAGTTGTTTTCAGAAGAATTGATTGGCGGAACAATCTCTGTGATGATGGCCTGGGGATCAATCTGGAGTGTGCTGCCTGAGTGGTAGACATTTCCATGTACATATGAAGTGGAGTTGAGATGCAGAGAACTGCCGATCACGGTGATTGCGCCATCGATCCTGCCATTAATTTCCAGGGTTCCTCCCAGGAGCACGATATTGCCGTTAACTTTTGAGCCTTCTTCAAAAAAGGCGCTTCCGCCCAGAATAATGATTGGGCCATCGTGTACCGCTCCATTGCTCAGTATACAGCTTCCGCCCAGAATCAGGGAATTGCATTCCATGGATAACGGGGATGATCGGGCAGATACACTCTGAAAACCTGTAAAAACAAAGATCAGGCTGAGGAGCATGGATGCAATGAGCGGTCGCGATCGTTTCATCATTGGTTCTTTAACCCTGTTGTGAAACCCGAATGATGGGTTGATTTTTGTGATAATAGGACCAGCAGGCTCCTCCTACCCAACAACCAAGAATGCTGAAAACACCTTTCGCCAAAAATACCCAAAAGAGGAAGGCAGTCAATAAAGGGATATTTCTGAGGACAGGAATAACAGTGAAGCGAATGCTGTTGGCAAGAATCAGGAGACGGTTTGTTATGTTGAAGATGGGAGCAATCAGGTCTGTAAGAGATCCTGTAAAGTAATAGTATCCAAATTCGAACAGTAAAATTACACCAGTCAGAGAGAATAATATTGCCAATAACCACAGCAGTGACCGGTCGGTTTTTTGGGCTGTATGCCGGGCGAAACAGGTTTTCCATCTTTCTGAAAATCCTGGGGTGGGTTCTGCCAGGGGAGCAGATTGAAGGTGATGTCTGGCTGCATGCCAGCGGGCATACAGATCCTGGCATTGCTCACAAAGCTCAAGATGTTTTTGCAATTGCCGGAATTCACTTTCGGGTAGAGAAGTATCAGAGAGAATCCAGTGCTCAAATGGCTGATGGTTCATATTTTTTATCACCTCCTGCAGCAGAGAGTTTTTCAGGATCAGGGAAAAGTTGTGCAATTTTTAACCTGGCCCGATAGAGCCGGCTTTTGACAGCGCTTACTGAAGTTGACATGGCGCCGGCAATTTCTTCTTCAGACATTTCATGCCAGTAGCGAAATATGATCATGGCTCGATCGTCAGGTTTTAATTGATTTAATACTTTTTGCATATATTCCTGGTTGTTTTGTGCGACAGCGATAGATTCAGGTCCGGGGGAGAGGTCTGGCATGATTTCCTCTAAAATATCGTCAAGCGGATCTTCTGTGATTCTCCGTTTCCGTTGTTGATCAATGCAATAATGAGCGGCAATCGAAAGCAGCCAGGTGATAAAAGAACGGTTTCGGTCATAGCGGTGGCGGTATTGATAGGCCTTCCAAAAGGTTTCCTGCGCTGCTTCTTCTGCTTCTCCTGGATTCCCAAGCATTCGATAGCAAAGATTATAGACAGGTTTCTGATAAGTTTCTACCAAAATACCAAATGCATCCTGGTTTCCATTGAGGGCTTGAATCAGCCAGTCTGGATGTTCATAACCTGTGTTATCGCTCATATGGTTGATATTTTACATACGGATTGTTTCGATAATAGTTGCGCATAAAGTTTTTAAACCTGCTTTCCCGTAAATATAGATCTGTGCAGGCGACTGGATGTCAGGTGAATCATATCTCTTTCTCTGTTTTTTTGGGTAATTTTGCCATCTCAAACAGAATATTCGATAAAAAGCTTCCCGTTCAGCCAGAGATTTCAGGCTCGATTTCATGCGTGTACAGGCATATTCAATTATGTTGAAGGGTTTTATAATACGCTCAGGTTTCACTTCATTCCGGGATATTTGATTCTGTCTGAGTTCGAAGCAATATCAAAAAGCCCATTAACGATGTTCAACAATCGGGTAACGATCTTATGAACAATGACAGGAAAAGTAAAATAACGTGACTTCTGGATAAGACCTTTCGGTGGATGAAGGATACGCGGGCACAGCGAAGCCGTTTTTTTTTGTTCATGTGGTCGGCGGTTTTTTGCAGGTCATGTCAGGTTATGGATACCCCCATGCCGGGTGATAAACGAAGCAGTGGATGAATAAAATTCAATACAGGTGGCATATGCGAAGAAAAGACAGAGAAATGGATCAGGAGTTTGGGTTGGAAGTGATTGACCGTTCTGAATTTGGGGTATTGTCTGTGGTTGACGAAAAATCAGCGCCTTATTCTATTCCCCTTTCCATTGCCCGCCGGGATCGTACCCTTTATTTTCATTCAGCCAGAGAAGGCCGCAAGGTAGATCTGCTGCAGGAAGGAACACTGGTTCAGGTGGTTTTTGTGGGAACTGTAAAAGTTCCCCGTCTTTTTACACGGGAATATTTGGATGAAGCCAGCGGGGATGCTCATCGTTTTGGAAAACTTACCAGTCAGGTTTTTACCACTGAATTTGAATCGGCTGTTGTGACCGGCACGGTTCATCGGGTAACAGATGACGCTGAAAAAATCGAGGCTTTGAGGACGATTTCCATGAAGTATGTTCCCGACCGGATGGAGTATTTTCCGGCGGCAGCGCAATTTGGCGCCCCGCTGACGGCTGTTTTTGCGATCCGTATGGATGCATTAACGGCCAAAAGAAAAAAGTATGATGCGCAGGGTAAAGAAATGAAGTTTCAGCGTATGACAGAAGAGTGAATTAAGTTAATGGCGTTCTCATTTCGTCAAGCAGTGAACGACGTATGGGGTCGGGAAACAGGGTGGTTATTTTGCGCAGCAGAGCCGGCGAGCTGCCGGAGGTTCCGAGCCGGATGATGTGGCGAATTAAATAGGCGCATTCTGCTGCAGAGCGGGGAATAAGTTTTTCAAATACTTCAAAAATACTTTCCTGCAGGGCCTGGGGAAACAGGTACATTGTTCTGGTGATCATGTCAAATATTGGTGGCAGATTGTCAAAATCAGGGTCTTCCAATAAGTTTTGAATGGCAAGCAGCAGTAAACGGTGATCACTCTTGTTTGAGCTGTTTGACCATTGATTCAGGGTATTCAGCCATGTTTTCGGTTGTTCGTGGGCTAATCGGGCAGCTCCTTTGTCTAACAGGGGCTTTAAAATTTTTTTATCTGTTGAACGGGATGACCAGTCCATAAGACGGGCATTGATATCTTCATAGCATGTAAGCGGCAATACTCCCAGCAGGTAAGCTGCCAGCAGGCGCGGTTCCCATTTCTCTTCCTGTGACAGCAGATCAAGTAAAGCCAGGGTTTGCGCAGGTTCCGTTTGGGCTTTCTGTTTCAGCCTCAGTTCCAATTGCCGCATGACCAGGGGCGGCAGATGGTAGGCATGAAATATCTGGTTTTGTGAAACCAGATGACCGGGTCTTTGAACCCGGTCGGAATAAAAGTTGAATATGGAGCGTAATTCCTGAATAAACTCTTCAGGGCGGGTATACCGCCATAATAAACCGTCTATTTGAGAATCCAGCCGTTTTAGATCGACCGCAGGCATGTTTTAACTTTCTCTGGATAAACAATTGCCGGCAATCTGCAATTGTTTAATAGGCACGGCCAAAGTAAACCTGGTGTTTGGCTTTTTCACCGCAGATCATACAGGTTCCGGGATGGTCGGGCTGGTTGAAGGGGATACAGCGGAGGGTGGCTTTGGTGTCTTCTTTTACTTTGGCTTCGCAGTCTGCACTGCCGCACCACCCGGTATAGGCCCAGCCGCCCTGAACAATTTGTTTCAGATGTTCGTAATCCTGGGGAATGTGGATATGATCATCACGGAATTGGGTGGCCTTTGCCAGCAGGTTGGCCTGAATGGAAACCAGCAGATCACCGATTTGTTCTTTCAGATGGTCGGTTGACAGAATGGTTTTGCCGGGTTTTCCGGGAATATCGCGGCGGGCGGTCATCACACTGTTTTTCTCTACGTCTTTGGGGCCAATTTCCAGCCGCAGCGGGACACCGCGCATTTCCCAATCGTTGAACTTAAAGCCAGGAGTAACCTCGGTACGGTCATCCACTTTTAACCTGAAGCCAGAGAGGGTCTGTTTTACCTGCTCAACCATGGGCATGACAACCGATTTTTCCTGGTCATTTCGGAAAATGGGCACGATAACAATCTGAATGGGAGCCAGACGAGGCGGCAGAATCAGCCCCTGATCATCTCCGTGGGTCATAATAATGGCGCCTACAAACCGGGTGGATAGCCCCCAGGATGTGGTATGGCAATATTGCAGGATGTTGTTTTCATCCAGAAATTTTATATCAAAAGCCTCAGCAAAATTCTGACCAAGATTATGCGAAGTTCCGGATTGCAGCGCTCGCGTGTCTCCCATCATGGCTTCAATGGTGTAGGTGTATTGTGCGCCGGCGAATTTCTCCGTGTTGCTTTTTTGGCCGGGGATGACCGGAACGGCTGCTTCGTTGACCGCAAAGTCGGTATATACGTCTAACATGCGGCGGGTTTCTTCGGCAGCTTCCTGTGCTGTGGCGTGGGCGGTATGTCCTTCCTGCCAGTAGAATTCCATGGTGCGCAGGAAAAGCCGGGTGCGCATTTCCCAGCGCACTACATTGGCCCATTGGTTGATCAGAATCGGCAGATCTCGATACGATTTAATCCACTTTGAGTACATATAGCCAATAACAGTTTCAGAGGTGGGGCGAACGACCAGGGGTTCTTCCAGTTCCTGCCCCCCGCCAATGGTAACGATTGCCAGTTCGGGAGAAAAGCCTTCAACATGCTCTTTTTCTTTTTCCATAAACGATTTTGGAATAAACAGGGGAAAAGCTGCATTGACATGCCCGGTGGCTTTAAAACGCTGATCCAATGCAGATTGGATGTTTTCCCAGACAGCCCAGCCGTACGGTCTGACGACCATGCAGCCTCTGACCGGGGCATAATCTGCCAGTTCAGCTTTTAGTACCAGGGTGTTGTACCAATCGGAAAAGTTCTCAGCTCGGGTGGGTAATTTATCTTCACTCATGATTTAACTTTCTTGTTTCTGTTGATTTAATGTGTTCTGACAGGAAGTTACCAGTTCAGCCGTTTCCTGAATGGTAGCGGCAAAGTGGAGGTAATTCCAATCTTTGGGATGAATGAATTGGCCGCATTCCTGATCAAAAGCGGCGAATGTTTTTTTCCAGCCGGGTCCTGTCAGGATAAGGGGTTTTGCAGAGATGGCATCTACGACCAAACGGTTCCACATCATGGTAATTTCTGCCAGTGTTCCCAGTCCGCCAGGCAGGGCAATGGCCAGATCACATTGGTCAATCAGGCGGATTAATCTTTCGTGTAACGTGGGAAGCCGTATTTCCTGTGTGACCCAGGGGTTATGTGCAGAAGGGCGCCATTGTTCTATTTCGGCACAGGTGATTCCGATGACATGTCCCCCATGTTCTGCAGCGCCTTTTGAGACGGCTTCCATTAAACCGATATATCCGCCGGTGATGGTGGTGTGGCCCTGAAGCGCCAGCAGCCGGCCTAATTGATACCCATCTTCATATTCCTGATCGCCCGGAACTGGCCTGGAAGCGCCAAAAACACTAATTTGCATAAAGAACCTCAGGTGTAGATTGCATACCGAACCGCTCTATTTTACTTCATTCTTTGAGAGATCGTTGGTCGGTGTTTCAAGGTGTTTTAAAGCGATCTGGGCTGATTTTTTTTGTTCAGGGTGCCAGCCCTCTTCATGGGCCATGATTCTTAAATGGGCCAGAAGAGAGGCCTTTTCTGCCTGCTCCAAATCACAATAAGCAGTTTTGATTTTTTCTTCATTGCGGGAGAGGATCGCATCCCATAGCTGTTCAAGTTCCTGTTCAAAATCCATATGTTTCAGCCTTTCAAGAAAAAACCAGGCGACTGGCGCCTGGTTTTGATTGTTTTTTTGCAGGGGTCTACTCTTCTTTTTTGCTTTCCAGGTCTTTTTGGCGGGCGGCAATGATTTCGGCTGCAACGTGCTGCGGTACGATTTCATAGTGGTCAAAGTCCATGGTAAAGATGCCTCTGCCGCCGGTAATTGACCGAAGTTCGGTCGTATAGCGTTGCATTTCAGCTAATGGAACCTGAACGGTGACAATCGATTTACCTTTTTGGGTTTCCATGCCCTGGACCCTGGCTCGCCGGGTATTCATGTCTCCCAATATATCACCCATGTTGTTTTCGGGCACACTGACTTTTACATTCATGATGGGTTCCAGCAGTACTGCTCCGGCTTCTTTAAAGGCCAGTTTAAAAGCTTCGCGGCCGGCAATTTCAAAAGCAATTGGTTTTGAATCAACCGGGTGCTCTTTGCCGTCAAATACAGAAACTCTGACGCCTGAAACCGGGTATCCGGCGACAACCCCTTCTTTCATGACGCTTCGAATACCTTTTTCAATCGCCGGCATATAGCTGGAGGAGATGGCGCCGCCAAATACATCGTTGACAAAGTCAAAATCTCCATCCGGGAAGGGCTCAACCCGTAAATGGACTTCTCCGAATTGACCGGAACCGCCGGTTTGTTTTTTGTGGCGATGCATGGCCTGGCCCTTTTTATTGATTGTTTCACGATAGGGAACTTTCGGGATATCTGTCAGCAGGTTGACCTGGAATTTGCTTTCTGCTCTGCGAATGGCTACATCTACATGTTGATCTCCCATTCCCTGCAGAATGGTTTGAGATGTAGTGGGATCCATTTTCCACGATAAAGTCATGTCTTCTTCTGCCAGGCGATTCAGGGTAGGGCTGATTTTGGTTGAATCGGCCTGTGTTTTGGGGAAAATGGCAACCTGGTAGAGTGAATGAGGATAGTTTGGCGGGGTAATTCGGACGTTGCGGCCTTTATCAGAGAATGTGTCGCCGGTGGTTGTTTCACCCAGCTTTGAGACGGTCCCGATATCCCCGGCGTGCATGACTTTCATGGAGTTGTTTTCTTTTCCGCGCGGTGAAAAAATGGTTCCAAAGCGTTCTTCAATGTTCTTATTCTGGTTCCAAACCCGCGTATCTGAGGCAACCGAACCAGAGTAGATTCGGAAATACGTTTGCTTTCCAACAAAAGGATCGGCTGTGGTGTTCCAGACATAGGCAACCAATGGTTCGCTGTCAGATGCTTTGAGTTGAATCGGGCCGTCTTTTGATTGTGCTTCTTTGGGGGCGCCTGCTGCCGGGTCCGGCAGTAAAGAGAGAATGGTGTTCAGTAAGGGGTAGATGCCCGTTTCAGCTCCGCCGGCAGTGATGACTACCGGTGCAAAAGAGCCCGAGATCACTGAGGCCCTGAGGCCGTGAATAATCTCTTCTTCTGACAGAGTTCCGTTTTCCAGATACTTTTCAAACAGCTCATCTGATCCTTCGGCAGCAGCTTCGATGACGGCTACCCGGGCGTTTTCGGCTGCTTCTTTGAACTCAGCAGGAATGTCTTCAGCCGTTTTTCCATCGCCTTTATAGGCTTTCATGCTGATGAGGTCAATGACTCCTTTAAAATCCAGCTTTTCTCCCCAGGGTAACTGAATTGGGAGGAGCCGAATATCTGAGAGGCCCTGCATACTGTCCAGCGATTTTTGAAAATTTGCATTCTCGCGGTTCATTTTGTTAATGACCAGAATACGAGGCAGATTAAACTGGTCGCAATAGTTCCATGCGATTTCGGTTCCTACTTCACAGCCGGAAACAGAATCGATCAGAACAAGAGCGGAATCAGCGACACTTAAAGCAGAAATCACCTCACCAATGAAATCAGTATACCCGGGAGTATCCAAAAAATTGATTTTTACATTTTTATACTCTACCGGGATGACTGTTGAATAAAGAGAGATTCCTCTTCGAACCTCTTCTTCATCAAAGTCAGAGATGGTAGAACCATCTTCGATCTTCCCCAGGCGGGTGGTTGCTCCAGTGCAGTGCAGGAAAGCCTCTGTAAGAATAGTCTTTCCAGCGCTACTGTGAGATACGATGGCGACATTTCGAATAGCATCGGTCGTGTATTCTTTCATTAGATTGAGTTCCTTCTCTTCGCGCGAAAATAGCCATGCAGGCTTACTACTATGGATTTTACAGCATGCTACATTATATCAGAGGTTCAGGTCTTCACTCCAGCAATTCAGCAATCA
>CAZEEL010000025.1:0-8871 GCA_964511135.1 uncultured Leptolinea sp.
CAACCGAATTGATGAACTGGTCGTTTTCAAACCATTGTCCAGGCAGGTGATCCGTCAGATCGTTGATATCCAGTTGAACAAACTGCAAACGCTGCTGAACGCCAGGCATCTCATTCTGGAAGTGTCTGACAGCGCCAAAGACCACCTCGCAGCAATTGGATATGACCCGGATTTTGGAGCCCGACCATTGAAAAGAACAATTCAGCGTGAGATCCAGGACCCGCTGGCGCTGAAAGTACTTAACGGCGAATATCACGAAGGCGATACCGTCGTCATTGAATCTGACCGGAACAGCATTGCTTTCAACAGGAAAAAGGCGCCCGCAGAAACAACAGAAGCATAAAAGACCCGTTACCGCATTAGATCCCCAAAGGGCTGTCTGGAACAATACACCACAGACAGCCCTTTTGATACCTCTTAACATGGACATGGAATACAGATGAAATATTGATGAAGTGTCGATGAAGGATTACCAGATGTAACATCAGAAGTTTTTATCCTCTATCCACTGCATACAGCAATCATGAGCGCCTGGCCGTGTGCAGGCATACAATATTTTATCATCCCATCTGTTGGATACCATGCATCGGTCAATCAATCCGTTAAGTGGCTATACGCAAAGAAAGAACCCTGCTGTCATTGTCACTCTGGATACCACGATCCTGTTTGTATCAAAACCATCCGCATCGGTTTTTATCATTCCAAATGAAAGCCCCTGATTTAATGCTATAACTCCGTTTTCTGACATCCGTTTGGGTCTTTTAAACAGGCAATGGGAAGCTGCCTGTCGTGAATTCCGGAGCTTCCCATTACAAACAAACTGAGACAAATATGTCCCCCGGCAAATTATGAATGATCTGAAGCGTAAACCGGCCCGCAATTCATTCCAACTGCACTGTTTTACAACACATCCGCCATATTTCTCATCTCTTCAAAACTTCCATAAATTCTTCTCCATTAATGCTTTCTTTTTTCAGAAGAAATTCCGCCAGTTCATCCAGTTTAACCCGGTTATCCATCAGAATTTTTCTGGCATTTTCCTGAGCGGTTTTAATGATGCTCAGCATTTCTTCATCCACTCTTTGGCTGGTTGCTTCCGACACCGTCAGGGTACTGTCACCGCCAATATAAGGATTGTTCACGGTGCTCAGTGACATCATACCAAAGGTATCAGACATGCCATATTTGGTAACCATATCCCGGGCAATTCTGGTAGCCTTTTCAATATCATTGGCTGCCCCGGTAGTAACCTTATTAAAAACAATCTCTTCCGCAGCACGGCCGCCGCACAATATAGCCAACCGTTGCATGACTTCTTCACGGTCGATGATCACTTTATCTGTTTCTTCAACCTGCATGGTATAGCCCAAAGCTCCGGATGTACGGGGAATGATGGTAATCTTTTGCACCGGAGCAGTATTTGATTGCATAGCCGCGACCAATGCATGGCCAATTTCATGATAAGAAACAATTCTCTTTTCTTCATCCGAAAGAATATCGTTCTTTTTCTGTTGACCGGCAATCACAGTTTCGACCGATTCCCTTAAATCTTCATTACTGATCCCTGCACGCTCCATTCGCACAGCCCGCAGGGCTGCTTCATTAACAATATTGGCAAGCTGAGCCCCCGAAGCGCCGGCGGTCATTCTGGCAACCAGAGAATAATTGATTTCTTCAGCCATCTTTACATTTTTCATGTGCACTTTAAGAATCGCTACCCGGCTTTCCAGATCCGGCAATTCCATGTTGACCTGCCTGTCAAACCGCCCAGGGCGCAATAAAGCCGGGTCTAAAACTTCCGGACGATTGGTAGCCGCCAGAATAATGACACCTTTATTCGCATCAAAGCCATCCATTTCTGTGAGAAGCTGATTTAAAGTTTGTTCACGTTCGTCATTCGTTCCCAATTGCGCATCCCGTCTCTTGCCAATCGTATCAATCTCATCAATAAACACAATACACGGCGCCTTCGCAGAAGCCTGTTCAAACAACTCGCGAACCCTGGCCGCCCCGCGGCCAACAAACATCTCAACGAACTCAGATCCTGAAATGGAAAAGAAAGGAACCCCGGCCTCACCGGCAACCGCTTTGGCAATCAGGGTCTTTCCCGTACCAGGAGGGCCCACCAACAAAACACCCTTGGGGCATTTTGCCCCAATCGAAGCATACTTTTCAGGATGATCCAGATAATCCACAATTTCCAGCAGCGACTCTTTGGCTTCTTCCTGCCCGGCTACATCTTCAAAAGTCTTTTTATCACAATCGGGGGTATACACTTTTCCGGCTGAACCGCCAAATTGCAGCCCCTGCAGACCCTGAGCGCCCATGCGGCTCTTCATATTTCTCGATATCAGAGATCCCAGTCCCCAGAATAACAGTAAAGGCAACCCCCAACTGAGAAGAATATTCATAAAGAGACTGGGTTTTTCAGGTATTGCAGCTCCAAAATCCACCCCCTGCACCTGAAGCATATTCGCCAGATCAGGGTTATCAACCACACCGGTTTTATACAGTACCAATCGTCCTTCTTCTTCCTTGATATACTGAATTTCTGTATCGGATATTTCCACTTTTTTGACCATTCCGGAATTCACATCGGCCAAAAAATTTGAATAAGATGTTGTATGCGCCCGCGGCCCAAACAACAATGGCATGATTACCCAGTTTAAGATAAACATAAACAGAATGACCATCCCATAATAATAGAAAAGCGATTTTTTCTCCGGCGACGGAGAATGATTCGATTTATCTGCCTGCATAACAAACCTCCAAAACTGATTTTCTGTTCAACCTCTTTATATTGTAGAGTGTTTATATATACTATTTGTTAATTTTCCTTTGTTTTATATAATAAATTGGTTAACTGTCGGCTCAGGCACAATAAAAACCTTATCATCTGTTCGCTTATGAAGAAACCACACTCGAAAAGCTGTCTTATATAAACATGATGTCGGCCCGTCCTCACATACACCTTCCCCAATCAGGAAGAGCAAAAAAGACTCCAGAGGGTAAAACGTCCATTTTAAAAAAATTTCAGAGCATTTGCCCCGCCCTCTTTTGCAACTGATTAAATACCCACATAAGGATATAATATCAGGACATGTCCGTCAGTAATTCTACATCCCGTACGAAACAGATTAATCCTCCTTCCAGGCTGCCTCGCATTTTTCGTTCTTTAAGACACTACAATTATCGCGTCTGGTTTGCAGGCCAGACAATTTCACTGATTGGAAGCTGGATGCAGTCTATGGCACAGCAAGTGCTGGTTTACCATCTGACCGGAACCGCATCGTCTCTGGGCATTATCAGCATGATCGGGTTAATTCCATTAATTCCAATTTCCATTTGGAGCGGATCCCTTGCTGATCGCGTTTCAAAGAGAACAATATTACTCATTACCCAGTGCATCATGATGCTCGAAGCCTTTATACTCGCAATACTCACCTGGACCAATTTAATCCAGGTCTGGCATGTATACGTACTATCCTTTTTTATGGGCGCCGCTCAGGCAATGGATATGCCCACCCGCCAGGCCTTCACGGTTGATATGATAGATGGAAAAGACGATCTCACAAATGCAATTGGTTTAAATTCCGCCATGTTCAATTCTGCCCGGGCCATTGGGCCTGCTTTAGCCGGTGTCATTGTAGCCATAACCGGTGAAGCCAACGCATTTTTCTTTAATGGCCTGTCGTTTATCGCCGTTATCATCAGCCTTTTAATGATGAGAAATCTTCCGCAGGCACCAAAGTTTGAGAAAAAACCCAACACATTACAGCATATGACAGAAGGCTTTCGTTTCATTAAAAAACAAACCAATCTGAAAGTTCTGACCAGTATGGTAGCCGTTTCAGCTTTTCTTTCTATGCCCTATAGTACCTTAATGCCTGTTTTCGCTTCCAAAATTTTGGGAAACAGCGCAGCCCCATTCATCCATACTATATGCACTTCCAAAACCGGGGGCTCCTTCTGTCAATCACCTGACGCCCTTCCGCTGGGGATTCTTCTCACCTGTGTAGGGCTGGGCGCCTTAATCGGCGCCCTGTTTATAGCATCCATGTCTGATAACGCCCATCGCGGGAGATGGCTTACCTTTGGGAATTTGCTTTTTCCGCTTTCGCTGATGGGTTTCTCATTGTCAAAATCGTTCTTACTCTCCACGGGTCTCATGCTGATAACCGGTTTTGCATTTGTGATGCAAAATGCTCTGGCAAATACGCTGCTCCAATTTGGCAGCCCGGATTCCATGCGCGGAAGAGTCATGAGCATCTATACCCTGACATTTCAGGCCACCATGCGGCTGGGCGGGCTTCAGGCAGGCATGATGGCAGATCAAATTGGCGCGCCGCTTACCGTTGGAACATCTGCATGTATTTCGCTGCTCTATGGCTTATTGATCGCATTTTGCTTCCCCGATGTACGAAAACTGTAAATCCTTTTTTTCTTCCGAAAACAAATCATGTGCTCAAATCCGCGCCCATTGCACTTTCACAGGCCATGCAAAAATTTAAGATAACCCAATCTTAAAAAGTAAAAATTACCCATTGTAAAATAGATCATTACTGCTATAATAGTGTCTAAAAGTGGCAAAAAGTGGTAGAAAGTGGTTAATTTATCGAGACGCCGGATATATTCCGGCGTTCGGCATTAATAAAAAGGGTAGAACAAATGTTCCTTGGGCAGTTTCAGCACACTATAGACGAAAAAGGGCGGATGACCATTCCGGCCCGTTTTCGTGAGTTGCTGGAAGACGGAGCATTTATCACCGAAGGTTTTGACGGAAATCTTTTAGTTCACACCCAGTCAAATTTTATGAGCATGGTAGACAAAATTGAACATCTGAGTCAAACCAACCCCCGGGCCCGCGAATTAAAACGCATTATGTTCGGGGCTGCCACAAAAGTAGAATTTGACCGCGCCGGACGAATCCTCATTCCTTCTTTCCTGCGTGAAAAAGCGCTGCTGCAGAACGATGCAATGGTAGTCGGCGTGGGTGAATCTTTCGAGATCTGGTCACCCGAACGATGGAATCAACAGCAGGTTGTTTTATCTGAAGCAAAAGCAGACGAACAACGCTTTGCTGATTTAGACATTTCGATTCGATAAACACAAAGGAGAGGTGATTCCAATCATGATCCCACCTCACCAGCCAGTACTTTACCAATCTATTATTGCAGCTCTTAAGCCAATCAGTCCAGGCAACTACATCGATGCAACAACCGGTGCAGGCGGTCATGCACATGGTATTCTTGAGGCAAGTAAACCGGATGGTTTCCTGTTAGGGTTCGACCTTGACCCGTTTGCACTCCAAATTGCCCAAAAAAGACTGGAATCGTTCCAGGGCCGGTTTAAACTCGTTCAAACATCGTATGTCAGCTTATCTTCGCAGGTAACTGCAATGGGGTGGGAACATGTGCAGGGAATTGTGATTGATCTTGGGGTTTCCTCCATGCAAATTGATACTCCTGAAAGAGGGTTTTCGTTTCTGAAAGACGGCCCGCTGGATATGCGTTTCAACCCCTTACAAAAGATCACAGCCGCAGATCTGATAAATTCTCTGTCAGAAAAAGAACTGGCCGATATTCTATATCGCTACGGTGAAGAAACACAATCACGCAGAATCGCACACCAGATTTGTCAGACCCGCCCCCACCAATCCACCCTTAAACTGGCTGAGACCATCCAATCGGTTGCGCAGAAAAAAACTGCAAAAATTCATCCCGCAACCAAAACTTTTCAGGCATTGCGGATTGCAGTAAACAATGAACTGGGCGCTTTGGAAGCCTTTCTTCCTCAGGCAATCGCGGCGCTCTCCACAGGAGGGCGTCTTGCAGTCATATCTTTCCATTCATTGGAAGATCGGATTGTCAAACAATTCTTTCGGCAGCAGGCACGTAATTGCCTTTGCCCTCCGCAGCAACCTCTCTGTACCTGTGGCCATCAGGCTGCTGTTTTAGAAATCAATCGCCATCCCATTCTGGCGGATGAAGAAGAAATAAGAAACAACCCCAGAGCGCGCAGCGCCCGTTTAAGGGTAGTGGAAAAAATATGAAATAAGAGACAGGCAAGGATAAATGAAGTCACCCATTCAAAAACAAGCTCATAAACAGGCGCCCTGGAGAGTTCAGGCTCAACGCTTTGGCGCGGTTGCGCTTGGTCTGGTTGGGTTTGCCATCATCGCTTTCCTCTATCTCAGTATTTCTGCTCAGATCGCAACCGCCGGCATTCAGGTTCAGAATCTGGATTATGGCCGTACAGAATTGAAACGTGAAAATGCGGATTTATTAACAAAATGGGCTTATTTTACATCGGCTGCCGTCATGGAAAAAAGAGCTCAGGACATGGGCTATGAATTGATCGACCCATTAAATGTAACCTATATGGTTGTTGAAGGATATGCCGGAAAAGAGCTGCCGGAAATTGAAGAAGCGCCTTTCACCAGCCTGGATATTCCTTCGCTCATTAAACCCGGGTATGCAGAATCGTTATCTGATTGGTTTAATACCACCATCCTGATACCCAGCAAAGAAATTAATGGGGCTGAAAAGTGAAGAACGACACCTTTCAAGTACGGATTAATTTCATTCGAGTTGCCATCACTCTGTTTGCGGTCATCCTTGCTGCACAAATGATTCGCATTCAGATTGCCGGAAACTCATTGGTCAGCCCGGACACACACTTTAAAAAAGTATATCCGGAGCGCGGATCTATATACGACCGCAACGGAAATTTGATGGCTGGCAACCGCATTGTATATAAAATGTCCGTTAATCTGAAAATTATAGATACCAATCAAAATCAGGATGACATTATTAAAACGCTGTACAAAGTCTTAGGCAAAGACTACAGCGAAAAATTCCTCAGCGCACAGGCATATAACACTTCTGAAACCAATCCGGATAAGAGAATCTCCTATTTACCTCTGGATAATTTCATTGAGCCTGAAGAAATCTCTGACCTTGAAGCGTATATTAAAGAGTACAAACAAAAACGGCAGGATAAGAAAACGGCGAAAACGTTACCTCCTTTGGATTTAAATGGTCTGGAATGGTGGCCGCATCTGGTTCGTTCATATCCTGAACCTTCGTTGGCATCCAACATCCTGGGTTTTGTTGCCTTTGAAGACCAGGATAACCCAAGTTATTATGGAATTGAAGAAAAATACGATCGGCTTTTGTCCGGCCAGGCCCAAACCGTAGAATTTTCTGACGACCCCGTCAAAATGAAAGAACTGCCAGATATTCCGGCAGGAGCCAGTTTCATTCTGACCATTGACCGGCAAATTCAAAAAAGCATGGAAGATATCCTGGATGAAGCCGTTAAAGATACGGGTTCTCTTTCAGGCGTCATTGTGGTTGAAGATCCAAAAACAGGCGAAATTCTGGCCATGGCCACAAACCCCCGCATGGATCTGAATCAGTACAAAACGGATCTGGAACGCTTTCCGGTCATGGGATCATTCAATCGCGCGATTGGCATCCCCTATGAATCCGGTTCAGTTTTTAAAGTATTAACCATGGCAGCAGCCCTCGATATGGGTACAGTGAAACCGGACACAGTGTTCGTAGATACCGGAATCATTGTTGTTGGGCAATCTGCCATTCATAACTGGAATATGGGCGCGTGGGGTTCACAGACAATGCAGGGCTGCATGCAACATTCATTGAACGTCTGTCTGGCCTGGATTGCTACCAAAATGGGCGAAGAACCTTTTTACGAGTATCTGTATAAGTTTGGCGTCGGGCGCAGTACCAACATTGATCTGGCCGGAGAAATCGTTTTTCCATTAAGTGTCCCCGGGGATACCTATTGGACAAAAGACAGTCTGGGAACCAATTCTTTCGGGCAGGGCCTGGCAACCACCCCCATTCAGATGGTTGCTGCAGTTTCAGCGATAGCCAACGAGGGGAAAATTATGGCTCCGCATGTTGTCAAAGCCATCGTCCAGGATGGCTGGACCCGCGAAATTGCCCCTCAGGTCATGTCTAACCCAATTTCTGCCGATACGGCCAAAACCCTGACTGAAATGCTCGCCAGATCTTTGGAAGAAGAAGCTTCCTCTGCACTGGTTGAAAACTATCGCTGCGCCGGAAAGACCGGTACCGGCGAGATTGCCATTCCAGGGAAAGGCTATGTTACCCCCATGACAAACGCTTCTTTTATAGGGTGGGGGCCGGCCGATGACCCGCAATTCGTAGTTTATATCTGGCTGGAAGAACCCAAAAAAGACCGATGGGGTTCCACAATTGCCGCTCCTTTGTTCCCGGAAATTGTAAACAAACTGGTGATCTATATGAATATTCCGCCAGACAGCATCCGTATGGGATTAATTAATCAGGAGTGATGTTTTATGCCAACTATCCATAACCTTTTTGAAGCATTAAACGGACACCCCCAAACCAATCTGGATAAACATATCCATGAAGTGATTATTGACTCACGTCTGGCAGAAAAAGGAGATCTGTTTTTTGCCTTACAGGGTGAACATGTCGATGGCCATGATTTTGTAAAACAGGCATTTCAAAAAGGAGCAATCTGTGCAGTCGTAAACAAAGACATGCCTGATGACATTCCATCCGTAGATTTAAGCAAAACCCATCTGCCTGATTTTGTCATGCCGCAGTTCCCCTTCTGCCTGAAAGTGAATGACCCGCTGTCTGCTTTGCAGCAATTCGCTTCTTTCTGGAGAGCAACATTGGATCTGCGGGTAATCGGAATTACCGGCAGTGTCGGAAAAACAACGACCAAAGAATTGGTGGCAGGCATCCTGTCGCAACGCTACCATACGCTGAAAAGCAGCGGCAATCAAAACAATGAAATTGGCTTACCCCTCAACATTCTGAAACTGACTTCAGATCATACACATGCGGT
>CAZEEL010000025.1:8881-24865 GCA_964511135.1 uncultured Leptolinea sp.
GGTGATGGAAATGGGATTTTATGTCCCTGGCGAAATTCAACTGTTATGCAACATCGCCCGCCCCCAGGTTGGAATTCTGACCATGATTGGAATGGTACATGCAGAACGAGCCGGAACCATAAAAGAAATCGCAAAAGGCAAAGCTGAACTGGTTGAATCTCTTCCGCCGGCTCCGGAAGGCATTGCCATCTTAAACCACGATGACCCGCTGGTTTTGGCAATGTCCAGGAAAACCCGGGCTTCCATACTCACCTATGGCCTGCATCCTGAGGCCACCATTTGGGCCGATGACATTAAAAGCATGGGGTTGGAAGGTATTCGGTTTCAGATACATTATAAAAATGAAACGTTGCATATTAAAGCGCCCCTCATCGGACGGCATTCTGTCCACACCATCCTTCGAGCGGCTGCAGTCGGCCTGGTTGAAGGATTAACATGGCAGGAAATTTTATCGGGTTTACAGGATACACACACCCAATTACGTCTGGTAGCAGTTACCACCCCTTCCGGGGCCATGCTTCTGGACGATTCATACAATGCCTCGCCTGAATCTACAATTGCCGCTTTAAATCTGTTGGAAGACATGAATGGAAAACGGATCGCCATTTTAGGAGATATGCTGGAACTGGGTATTTATGAGCAAAAAGGGCACAGAATGGTTGGAGCCCGAGCTGCTGAAGTATGTGATGAACTGTATACCATCGGGCCTCGAGCACATATGATTGCCCATGCAGCCCGCAAAAGCGGAATGCCCGGCCAGCGCATCACAGAACTGGAAACCATCGAAGAAGCCATTGACCAACTGTCTGACCGTTTTGTTAAAGGAGATATTGTTTTGATCAAAGGATCCAACAGCATGCATCTGAGCCGCCTCGTCAGTGTAATGGAGAATATAGCATGACTGAAACTTCAGTATCTTTGGGATTGAGTACACTAACCTTTATTCTGGCAGTGATCTGGGGTGAACCCCTGATACGGATTTTGCGTTATCTTAAGATTGGCAAAATAATCCGCATAGAAGGCCCTTCCAGTCACCTGTCTAAAATGGGTACGCCAACGATGGGCGGCTGGATGATTATCATCCCGGTAGTAGCAATTACCATTCTATTAAATGCCACCTTCTTCATTGGTTTTGATATATTTGGACGTGCAATCGCCTTACCGCTGGTTTCGCTGGTCGGATTTGGTATTTTAGGCGCCCTGGATGACTGGGAAGGCATACGGGGTAAACGCCGCGGTCTGGGCATGCGGGCCCGCACAAAATTCTTAATCCAGATTATTTTTGCATTTGGCCTGGCGTTCAGTCTCAAACACTTATTGAATGTACCTGAAATGTATTGGCCGGGATGGGAATTGCCGATTTCCATGGGCGTTTTTTACATACCCATTGCCATCTTCATCATTGTTGGGTCTTCCAATGCAGTCAATTTCACCGATGGGCTGGATGGCCTGGCCGGACTGATTTCTGCTACAGCGTTTGCAGCTTATGGAGCCATTGCAATTCAACAGGGCCAGCATTATATTGGCCGATTCTGCTTCACCATTGTCGGCGCGATATTCGGTTTTCTGTGGTGGAATGTTCACCCGGCCGAAATGATGATGGGCGATACAGGCTCTCAGGCTTTGGGAGCAACCATTGCCGTTATTTCGTTAATGACCGGGCAATGGCTTTTACTGCCGATTATCCTGATCATTCCGGTAAGTGAACTTCTCAGTGTGGTTTTACAGATAGCGTATTTCAAAATAACCAGGGGAAGACGACTTTTCAAGATGGCACCCCTGCACCATCATTTTGAATTATTAGGCTGGAGTGAAACTCAGGTTGTGCAGCGCTTTTGGCTGATCGGCTTATTATTTGCGATGCTAGGGATTGCGGTGGCATCAGTATGACAAAAACAACCTGGACCGGCAAAAAGGCAGTGGTTCTCGGCGCAGCCCGACAGGGGCTGGCTTTAGCGCGCTATCTCGCCACGCATGGCGCTGACGTCACACTGAATGATTCCCGCACCGCTGAAGAACTGAATCTGAATATGGCCGATCTGGAAAACCGGAGAATTCGGCTGGTAGCTGGCGGTCACCCGCTGGAACTGCTGAATGACTGTGAAACCCTTTTTCTGTCAGGCGGCGTCTCGCCTGAACTTCCTTTACCGCAGGAAGCCTTACAGAGAGGCATTCCCTTATCGAACGACTCTCAGGTCCTGCTTGAAGAAATTTCCTGTAAAGTAATCGGCATTACCGGTTCTGCCGGCAAAACCACTACCACCACCCTGGTTGGCCGTATGGCTGAAGCCGGCTGGGCCGGAAAAGTCTGGGTAGGCGGTAATATTGGCCTGCCTCTGATCACCTTTGCCCAGGAAATCAAACCTGCCGATATGGTTATTCTTGAACTTTCCAGTTTTCAGTTGGAACTCATGAGCTGCAGCCCTCAAATTGCTGCCCTGCTCAACATCACTCCCAATCACCTCGACAGGCACAAAACAATGGAAGCCTATGCTTCAGCCAAATCGAATATCCTTCGCTTCCAGAACAACACCGACACCGCCATCTTAAACCGGGAAGATCATGGCTCCATCAGCCTCAAAAGCAATGTAAACGGAGACCTGTTCACCTTTGGTTTTCATCAACCCGGTTATTCTTTTAAAGGCTCGTTTATCAGGGATAACTGGATTTACTTTTCAGATGGAGAGCATCAGGAGAAATTATTCCCGCTTGATATGATTCTCCTGCGCGGAAAACACAACCAGATGAATATTCTGGCTGCCGGAACAATCGCCGCCGCCGCAGGGATAGGATATGAAGCCATCCGGAAGGGAATTACCGGCTTTAAAGGAGTTGAACATCGCCTTGAATTTGTTCGCACGCTGAATGGCGCTGCCTGGTACAACGACTCCATAGCCACTGCACCGGAACGAACAGAAGCAGCCATCCTGTCTTTTGATCAGCCAATTGTTCTCCTTCTGGGAGGCCGTGACAAAAACTTACCCTGGCAACATCTGAAAAACCTTGTTCAGGAACGGGTCAGGACAGTCATCCTTTTTGGCGAAGCGGCTTCTCTCATTGAAGAAGAATTTACCAAAGATTCAGACAGCCATAAAATGACAATCATAAAAACTGAATCTTTAAAAGATGCAGTACAGACAGCAGCCAAAGTTGCCATCGCCGGAGATGCCGTTCTTCTTTCGCCGGGAGGCACCAGTTTTGATGAATTTAAAGACTTCGCAGAAAGGGGGGTAAGGTTCAGAGAATGGGTCAACAATCTGTAACAAACACAGGCGCCCCCGCCAAAAGAACCAACCGTCTGAAGCAGATCAGCTCTCGGACAGATCCGGTTTTAATCATCAGTGTATTTGCCTTACTGATTATTGGCATACTGTTTGTCTATTCATCCAGTTGGAACTATGTGATTCGCGAAGGCGCTGCCGCATCCTTTATATTGAAACGCCAGCTCGTTTTTATTGCGATTGGTTTAATTGCGGCATCCGTTGCCTGCGTCATCAATTATCATCTCTTTGAGAAATGGGTTGTACTGATCATGTTGGTGACACTGGTTCTGCTGATCGCAGTTTTTCTGGTAGGCACTCAGTCCGTCGGAATTCCATCACGCGGCTTGTTCAATAATTCAGTCCAACCCTCTGAACTGGCAAAACTGTCCATTATTCTCTATCTGTCAGTCTGGTTAAATTCCCATAAAAGTGATCTGGATAATTTCACTTTGGGCATTTTGCCATTAATTTCAATTGTAGGGATCACCGGCGGCTTAATTTTTAAGCAGCCAGATGTCAGCGCAGCCATCACAGTCATTGCTCTGGGCGGAATGCTCTTCTTTTTATCCGGTTCAAACATCAAACATGTGCTTCTGGCCCTGGCGCTGGTTATTCTGGTTGGCACCGTTTTTGTTCTGATCAGTCCAACCGGTCAAAACCGCTTAAATTCTTTTCTTCAGGGACTGGCCACGCTTCAGAATGCGTCAGACCATGTTCTAAGGGCTCTTGACGCCATTGCAAGAGGCGGGCTGTTTGGAGCCGGCATCGGCCAAAGCAGTACCAAATATCTTGGGCTGCCTGTACCCTGGACAGACAGCATTTTTGCAGTCATTGTTGAAGAAACCGGATTAATTGGCGGGCTGATTGTTCTTGGTTTATATATCATCATTGCCTGGCGGGGTATCAAAATCGCCAACAATGCCCCGGATTACCTGGGAAAATTATTGGCAGGAGGAATCACGATCTGGATTGTTCTTGAAGCGCTGATTAACATCGGCGTTATGGTAAAAGTTGTCCCGGTTGCAGGAAATGCACTGCCATTGGTCAGTTACGGCGGTTCCAGCATGGTCGTAACCCTTACCGGGATCGGTATCTTACTCAATGTTGCTCAGAATAGCGGTAAAACAACCTCTATCCCTGAAAAGAAAGGATATCATGCGGCTGTTGATTTGCGCAGGCGGAACGGGCGGCGGAGTATATCCAGCCCTGACCGTTTTGCAAACTCTCAGAATTGACGCCCTGTCCGTGTTATGGGTAGGCGGCGAAAACAGCATGGAAGCTGATCTGGTTTCGCGTGCATTGATTCCTTTTCGACCCATTCCGGCTGCCGGCATCCATGGAGTCAGCATAAAATCACTTCCCGGAAACCTGGTAAAACTTTTCAGAGGCTGGCTGGCTTCCCGTCAGATCCTTCGTGAATTTTGCCCTGATGTTCTTTTATTCACCGGCGGATATGTAGCCGTTCCAATGGCCCTGGCGGCAAAATCGTATAAAAAATTATTATATGTGCCCGATATTGAACCCGGCCTGGCGCTTAAACAACTTTCGGCATCTGCTGACATCATTGCACTGACAGTAGATCAAAGCAGGCATTATTTTTCAGCCAACAAAAAAATGCGCGTAACCGGGTACCCGGTCAGACATGAGCTTTTGCACTGGAACCGTTCGCAGGCCCTTGCTGCCCTGAACCTGAATCCAGACCTGAAAACATTGCTGGTTTTCGGCGGCAGCAAAGGCGCTCAGTCCATCAATCAGGCCCTGACAGCCGGTTTGCCCCGGCTGCTTGAAAACTATCAGGTGATTCATATTACCGGCAAGAGTAACTTTGAATCGATTCAACGTCAGTCTGCCCAACTGAATCAACATCACCTGGCAAATTACCATCTTTACCCCTATCTGCATGAAGAAATGGGTGCAGCGATGGCCGCCGCAGATCTGGTTGTTTGCCGTGCAGGTGCCTCAACACTCGGAGAACTTCCATTATTTGGTTTACCTGCTGTTCTGGTACCCTACCCCTATGCCTGGAGATATCAAAAAGTGAATGCAGATTACCTGGCTGACAAACAGGCTGCAACAGTCTTAAAAAATGAGGATTTGGATGAACAACTCATAGATCTGATTCTCAATCTTCTGCAAAATGATACCCGGCTGACTGACATGCGAAAGGCTATGAAAGCGCTGTATCAGCCGGAAGCGGCAAATAAAATCGCAGATCTGTTAAAAGAATTATCCGGAGATACATCCACGGCTGGAGGGAAAACATGGTAAGCCTGAACGTTTTCTTCTGGATATTCGTCCTGTTTTTCGGAATAATTGGTCTGATACGAAGCTGGACCAAAGAAATATTGGTAAGCTTTGCAGCATTGGCAGCGATTTTTATAATCTATATCCTTGAAAAGTACATCCCCTATGTTCGCGATGTGATTCTGAAAGAATCTGCCACACAGGTATTCTGGTTCAGAGTTATTTTGATATCCATTCTGGTATTTTTCGGGTATCAAACCCCTCGAATTTCAATGCCGGCAGGGAACATGAACCTGATGCGCAATCGCTTCCAGGATCTTTTATTTGGTTTTATTTTAGGCGCGATAAATGGCTATTTGATTATAGGAAGTATCTGGTATTACCTGCATGCGGCCAATTATCCATTCAGCTCTATCACGCCCCCACTGCCCGGCACGCCTGCCGGAAATGCAGCAATCTATCTGGCATCTCACCTTCCGCCTGTATGGTTGAATCCACCAATCATTTTTATAGCGGTCGGACTTTGCTTTGTTTTTATCCTGGTGGTGTTGGTATGATGATGGAACACGTTCACTTTATTGGCATTGGCGGAAGCGGCCTTTCTGCAATTGCAAAACTGCTCTTAGAGAGCGGCTATGCAGTCAGCGGATCAGATCAGTTCGAATCGCCCCTCACAAAAGATCTGTCAGCCGCCGGCGCTCAGATTTCGATTGGTCATCAGGCAGAAAACATTCAGAACGCCGATGTAATCGTGCGCTCGTCCGCCATACCCGATGACAACATTGAGGTAAAAGCCGCCTTAAACGCCGGAATTCCCGTTCTTAAACGTTCGGCATTTATTGGGCGTATTTTACAGAACAACAAAGGAATTGCCATTGCCGGAACGCATGGAAAATCTACCACCACAGCCATGCTCACATGGATATTAACCGCGCTTGATCTGGACCCAGGCTACATCATAGGAGCCATTTCAAAAAATACCGGTAAAAACGCTCATGCCGGAACAGGCCCTTACTTTGTTATTGAAGCGGATGAATATGATCGAATGTTCCTGGGAATAGAACCATTCGTTGAAATCATCAATCCAATTGAACACGATCACCCGGACTGTTACCCAACGATGGCTGACTATGTGCAGGCCTTCATAGACTTTGCAGGGAACCTGAAACCGGATGGCCTGTTATTTATCAATTCATCCAATACAGCAGCCAACACGCTCATTCAATCACTCACAAAGAAACAAAAAGCCTGGACATTTGGTCTGGAAAGCAACAATCATTACTTTGCACAAAACCTGTCTTTAAATCATCACGGTTGCTACAGCTTTGACCTTTGTTTCAAACCTGATCACAGCGAAATATCAAAAATGACAACCATTCACCTTCAGGTTCCTGGCACCCATAATGTGTGCAATGCCATAGCCTGTCTGGCAGTCGTCCATCAATTGGGTCTGAATGTTGAAAAAGCAGGCAAAGCCCTGGCAGCATTCACCGGCATTGCCCGCCGCTTTGAAATTGCAGGCGTTGCAAATGGAATTACCTTTATTGATGACTATGGTCATCATCCAACTGAAATAAAAACCACCCTGGCCGCTGCCAGAAGTAAATATCCTGATCATCATATCATTGCTGTCTGGCAACCGCATACATACAGCCGTACCATGAGCCTGCTGACAGATTTCGGTTCGGCCTTTTCAGACGCAGATGAGGTAATTGTTACGAAAGTGTACGCTGCCCGCGAAATGAACGACTCATTCAATCCGCAAACAATTTTGAATGCCATCCATAATTCGCAGGTTCAATACTTCCCTGAAAACCGCCAGGTCAGTGACTACCTGGCAGCCAATGCAACAGCACCGGCAATTGTTTTGGTTTTTTCTGCCGGAGATGCCATTGAAATCAACCAGAATATTCTCAAACAATTAACAACCAGGCAATTACCAACAAAGGAGAATTCTGATGTCAGCAACTTCTGAGAAACCCATCCGAAAAGTTGTTTCGGGCAATGAGCCATCAGGAGTCAGAGACCTGAACGATATGCAGTGTTTTCATCTGCCGGTTGATGACGGCAAAAAACAGAGGATATACCCCTGTTTGAACACACAGAAAAACAGAGAATGACCGAATGAATAAAAGAACCATTGTGAATTACCAGCCTCTCCGTACGCTTCTGAAAAGCGATTTTCAGGAACACATGCCGCTGTCTGCTTACACGACCATTCAGACCGGCGGCCTGGCAGATGGATTGGTCATTGCACAAAATATGGAAGTTTTGGAAAAAACAGTGAACACTTGCTGGGATAACCATATCCCTTATCAGGTATTAGGCAATGCTTCCAATGTTCTGATCAGCGATACCGGATACCATGGCGTCATCATCATCAATCAAACCAAACAAATAATCTTTTCCCCTGACGATGCCCGCCCATCTGTAAGCGCAGATTCCGGCGTCAAACTTGGTACACTGGCCCATCAGGCCGCAAAGAAAGGGCTCAGCGGTCTGGAATGGGCTGCCGGCATCCCCGGGACAGTAGGCGGTGCAGTTTATGGAAATGCCGGCGCACACGGTCAGGATATCCAATCAAGCCTGATATTGGCAGAAATCTTGCAACCAATATCTGGCAGAGAGAATTGGGTGTGTGATCAGTTTGGCTACGCATATCGATCCAGCATTCTTAAACGGGATCGTCTGCCGGCAGTCATATTGATCGCACAATTTCGGTTGTCTCACAGCACCGAAGATGAGGTATCGGCCGCAATGCAGGCCATGAACGCAAAACGCCGATCCAGCCAGCCCAGCGGCGCCAGCATGGGTTCCATGTTCAGAAACCCTGCCGGTGATTACGCCGGGCGCTTAATAGAAGCCGCAGGATTGAAAGGAACCAGGATAGGCGGTGTTCAAATAAGTCAACAACACGCGAATTTCTTTATAAATGATGACAATGCGCATGCACAGGACATTTATAACCTGATAACGCTGGTACAAAAAACAGTAAACAAAGAGTTCAACATAGACCTTGAGTTGGAAGTTGAGCTGTTAGGTGAATGGAATGACTAAGAAAATCAATGTAGGTATCCTTTTTGGCGGAAAATCCGGCGAACATGAAGTCTCAATCATGTCTGCCCGTTCAGTAATGGCTGCTTTAAACCCCGGTATTCACAGCTCGCCTGATTTTAATCACCTCGCTTCCGGAAGAAAAAACCAGGAACAATATCAGATTACCCTGATTGGTATCACCCCGGAAGGTAAATGGCTGAGCGGAGAAAACATCTGGCAAAAATTCAAAAACCACAACTATGAAGGTTTAACCCCGGTATTCCTCCTGCCTGAACCGGGGAATAACACCCTCTATGCGCGAAAAGATCATCATCTTCAGGAGATCACCAGGCTGGATGTGATCTTCCCGGTATTGCATGGAACCTTTGGGGAAGATGGAACCATCCAGGGCTATCTGGAACTGGCAGGAATTGCCTATGTCGGGGCTGGCGTATTAGCCTCATCAACAGGCATGGACAAAATTCTGTTCAAAGATCTGATGACCGCCCTCGATCTTCCGGTTGCCCCTTACAAAGCCTTTACCCGTCATCAAATTAAAAACCAAATCGATACGGTAATGGCTGCCTGTGAAGAAATTGCTCCTTACCCCCTGTTTGTGAAACCTGCCAATCTGGGTTCTTCTGTCGGCATCAGCAAATGTAAAAATCGATCTGAATTAAGAGAAGGCCTGACAGACGCAGCCAGATACGATCGCCGCGTACTGACAGAAAAAGGGTTGAATGCCATGGAAATTGAAGTCAGCGTTCTCGGGAATGAAACTCCCCAGGCTTCCACGCCCGGAGAAGTAAGACCCATTGCTGATTTTTATTCCTATGACGCCAAATACGTTGATGGAACTACCCGGCTCTTCATTCCGGCTCCTGTTTCTGACGAAATCAAAGAACAGGCAAAAGAATTGGCTGTAAAAGTATTCAAAGCCATTGATGGCGCAGGTCTGTCCAGGGTTGATTTCCTTTTGGA
This sequence comes from uncultured Leptolinea sp., assembly GCA_964511135.1. GTDB lineage: Bacteria > Chloroflexota > Anaerolineae > Anaerolineales > Anaerolineaceae > UBA4782. Next base: position 18,406 of record CAZEEL010000025.1, read on the forward strand.
AAAAGACAGCCGGAAATTATATATCAATGAAATAAACACTCTGCCTGGCTTTACGTCCATCAGTATGTATCCCAAACTCTGGGAACATGACGGACTGGATTACCCGTCCCTGGTACATCAACTGATCCAATTGGCCATCAGCCGCAAAGCGGAGAACGATCAAACCATTCGAATGTATGGATGTGAAACATGAGCCCAGTAAAGAGAGGCATAGACTCCCGTTCAGACAAAGTACGAGCCCGGCGGCAGGTACAGATAAAAAACCGCACGACCCGTACCAGTCAATATACCCGCGGCGAGAGCAATAAACAGCCTTTTATCACAACACGCGGAACATATAGCGCCCCGTATGGAAATCCCATCGTTAACCGGGCAGCCAATAACCGTTCGCGCCGACAATATTCTTTTGCTGTAGATTCCGGCAGAATGAAACAAGCATCCGGCATCAACATCCCTGGTTTTTACTTCGGATGGCGGCTGCTTTCAGGCGTTTTATCCGTCTTTTTTATTTGTGTTCTCATGTTAATGACCAACCATAAGCAGTTTACTGTCTCACAGCCAAAACTGATCGGGTTTGAAAAAATTACTCCTGCTGATCTGGAAGCCGCAATTCATCTTTCATATCAATCCATCTATGAAGTGGATCCGGTGACCGTATCAAAAGACCTGCAGGCTGCTTTTCCTGAGCTTTCAGATATCTCAGTCATGGTTGGTTTTCCAGCCAATGTAATCATTACCGCCAAAGAAAGACAACCGGTCATAGCATGGCAAATGCCCTCTGGCACCAGCTGGATCGATACAGAAGGTTATGTCTTCAATGCACGGGAAGATGTGCAATTACCTTTAACAATTTCAGCTGATGGCCCCCCCCCTCTGCAGACAGAAGAGATAACAGAAGACCCAAAGACCACAGGCCCATTGGAGGAACAGGTTAAAAAACAGGCCAAAGCAGATATGCAGATTCTGAAAGCAGCGCAAATTCTCAGAGAGCAGCTTGGAAGCGAAACAACCATTATCTACCAACAGATCAATGGACTTGGCTGGAGCGATTCTCGCGGTTGGAATGTTTACATTGGAAACAATCTTCGAAATCTTGAAACGAAAGTAACCATGTATAACAGCATTGTTAATAAACTCATTGCTGAAGGAACGCAACCAACTGTTGTAAGTCTGCAATATATGGATGTTCCCTACTATCACGTGGAGCAATAATTATGGAAGAACCTATTATCGTTGGGATTGACATTGGAACAACAAAAATATGCACCCTGGTTGCCAGAGTAGAAGGTGAACATAATGTTCGCATTTTGGGTGTTGGCATCGAGCCATCTCAGGGACTTCGGAGAGGCGCTGTGATGGATCTGCAGGCCGCCTCGCTGGCCATCACCCGCTCGGTAGAAAAAGCAGAACGTTCTTCAGGATTGGAAATCACCTCAGCACTGGTAAGCCTTGCCGGAGCCAATGTCTCTTCCGTTAATTCCCGCGGTGTCGTTGGAATCTCTGGAAGAGCCATCACCCAGGATGATGTCGATCGAGCGCTCGAATCGGCCCAGGCAGTTGCCATTCCGCATGCCCGGGAAATCATCCATGTCATCCAACGCGGATTTACAGTGGATGGTGAAGGCGGCGTTCGAAGCCCCATCGGCATGCATGGATACCGGCTGGAAGTAGAAGCTCACATTATCACTGCCGCTGCAGCCACGGTAGAAAACCTGCGCAACTGCGTTGAAGCAGCCGGGGTAAAAGTAGTTCAGTTTGTGCTCAACCCACTGGCCAGCGCTGAAGTGGTGCTTAATGAAACCGAACGGCAAATGGGATCAGTAGTTGTGGATATTGGCGGCGGTACAACCGACCTTGCAATTTATATCGAGGGCGATATCTGGCATACCTCCGTGATTCCGGTTGGAGGCAATCACATAACCTCTGATATCGCCCAGGGCATTCATCTGCCCATCACACAGGCCGAAGAGGTGAAAAAGCAATACGGATATGCCATTGAGAATGAGGTGGATGCAGCAGAAACATTCACGATAAAATCCTTTGGAGAAGATAAACCGGTTCAGGTCAGCCGAAAAGATTTGGCCATGATCATTGAAGCGCGTGTTGCTGAAATATTCGAAATGGTTTTAGCAGAAATCAAACGCTCCGGCTATGACGGTCTGCTCCCTGCCGGCGTCGTCCTGACCGGGGGAGTCTGTAACCTCTCTGGAATTCGCAGCCTGGGAACTCAGGTTTTAAATTTGCCGGTTCAAATTGCAAAGCCTGAAAACCTGGTGGGGCTGGTCGATCAACTTAACTCACCGGCTTATTCCACCAGCGTTGGTTTACTATACTGGGCACTGGTAATGAATGACAATACGATTACTTCCCCAAGGCAGGGAAGTAATCGATATCGTTCATCAGAAGGAGGGATTAATTGGGAAGCAATCAGAAGATTCCTGCGTTCATTATTACCATAGTTTTTATAAAAGACCATCCCGGTCATTATTGCAGTTTAATTGCTTTATAAATGAGGAGGAGGAACCATGGGTAACTATAACCAAACTTTGCTTGAACAATTTGCCCGTATCAAAGTAGTTGGTGTGGGCGGAGGCGGCTGCAATGCCGTTGAACGAATGATTGCAGATGGCATGAAAGGCGTTGAATTTATTGCCGTCAACACAGACGGACAGGCCATTAATCAATATCATGCAGATCGCATTCGTATTGGAGAAAAAACAACCTGCGGTCAGGGCGCCGGCGGGAACCCTGAGACAGGCCGCAGAGCAGCGGAAGAATCACAGGATGAAATCTGTGAAGCGTTGCGCGGCGCAGATATGGTTTTTGTCACAGCAGGGCTGGGAGGCGGCACCGGCACCGGAGCAGCCCCCGTCGTAGCCCATGCAGCCAGAGACATGGGAGCTCTGACCATTGGGGTTGTGACCAAACCCTTCACCTTTGAAGGCGCAAAACGAATCCAATCTGCAGAACTCGGGATCGAAGAACTAAAAAAACAGGTAGACACGCTGATCGTTATCCCCAACGACCGCTTATTGCAGATTGTAGATAAGCGAGCCAGTCTGCAGGAAGCCTTCCGGGTCGCCGATGATGTACTGCGCCAGGGCGTCCAGGGCATTTCAGAATTAATCTCTACAAGCGGGTTGATTAACCTCGACTTTGCCGATGTGCGAACCGTCATGTCTGAAGGCGGAGCCGCCCTGATGGCGGTTGGAAGAGCTTCCGGAGAAGACAAAGCACGCCAGGCGGCTGAAGCCGCCATATCCAGCAAATTACTGGATATCACCATTGACGGCGCCCGCGGTATTCTATTGAATATCACCGGAGGCCCCGGCATGACGTTGTATGATGTTAACCAGGCTGCCGCCATCATTCGAGAAACAGCCCATCCGGACGTCAACCTCATCTTTGGGGCTGTTATTGATGAAAAGTTGGGAGATGAAATTCGCATTACAGTGGTTGCCACCGGGTTTGAGCGCACCAACGTTCAAATGACCAAGCCACGGCCAGCCATTAATGAATTTGACTTGCCTTCTATTCATCGCCCGGAGACCGGTAAAATATCAGAGCCCTCCGCCATATCGCAGGCAGCCCGAAAGGAATATACACCCCGCACATACCGTACGGAAGATTTGGATGTACCGGCATTCCTGCGCAACAACAGCCGCCGGAAAACTGAAGTAAAAACGAGCAGTGGCAGCGACGAGAGATAATGTTCTCAGACGTCCATTGGAGTTCTTCCCCCGGATAGAACCGCGGGAAAGCTGTTCTGACAGTCGTATTTTCTTATCATTGACTGGCAATCCTCCTCGCCAGAGCATGAAATTGTGCCGGTTTGAGATGAAAAACCTCTCATCTCAAACCGGTTGGCTCTTCATCACTCTTCATCACCGCCCTTAATCATCATTCTTCGAATATAATCAAAGGATGAAAACTGCCAATACGATATACTGTTTTGACCTGGATGGAACCCTGGTCCAAAAAGGTAAAATTCATCCGCTGGATGTAGAAACCCTGCTCAACCCGGGTCATGATATTTACATCCCGGCTACGGGGCGCCCCCTGCACTCCATCATCGAACTGTTCAAAATGAACGGCATTCCTGAACATTGGTTCTCTTCCCGCCCGCTCATAGCACATAACGGGTCAATGGCGTATCTTGACAAACAGGAACCGTTTTTCATTCGAACCTTTGAATCATCCACCCTGAAAATGCTTTTTGACCTTATCCAGGCCTTTTCGCATCTGAGCTGGATATTGGTCAGCTCAAACGGCATGTTTTGCCCCCGTCTGGATCCGGACATATCCAATTTTGCCGGTAAATATCAGCAACCGGTCAACCTGCTGGAAGCAAAGCATGCAGACTGTCCGTTCACAAAAATCATGATCATCAGCCACAGCGGCACATTGGATGATAACCTGCAGGAAGCGCTGAAACAGCTTCCTGTCAATATGTTTCGGAGTCTGCCATACCTGTACGAAATATTACCGTTTAACACCTCAAAAAGAACCGGATTGAATCAACTGATACAGGCGCTTGGAATTCCCAAAGAAAATCCCCTGCTGGTTGCAGGGGATGCAGAAAACGATCTCGAATTATTAGCCGCTTCGCCGTATTCCTTTGCTCCTGAATCAGCCATGGAAACGGTAAAAGAAAAGGCCCGTTTCATCATCGACCCCCTGCCCCGCGGACTCTTTGCAGCCATGCGCCAGACATATGAAAAGCTTAAACCGGCGGATAGCCGGTAATTTCCTGAATGCTTTTATACAGAGGCTGAAGCTTTTTATACATCTTCTTATACACTTCATGATAGAGCCGGTTATAAAGCGCATGCTCTTTCTTTCCGGGTTCAAAGGTATCTTTAATACGCGTCATTGCACTGACCGCACTCGCAAAATCCGGATGAAGGTTAAGACCCACAGCCAGATCAATAGCTGCCCCCAACCCGGAAGTTTCATACACCGCGGGTCTGCTGGCAGGTAAACCAAAAATATCCGCCGTTAACTGCAGAGCCGCATCACTCTGACTGCCCCCTCCGGCTACGCGCAATTCAGTAATGGGAATTCCGCTGCGCTGAGAGGTTTTTTCTGCCCCCTCACGCAGGGCATATGCCAGCCCTTCGAGAATAGAACGATACAGATGCGCCCGGGTATGAACATCGCCAAACCCGATAATGGCTCCCTTTGCTTCCGGACCCGGCTCTTTTAAACCCGGAGACCAGTATGGCTGCAGCATCAAACCCATCGAACCAGGCGGCACCGCTTTCACCAGGTCATCAAACAGAGTTTCTGTTTCGATCCCATACTCAGCCGCCAGAAGTTCTTCATTTTTTCCAAACTCACGTTTAAACCAGCTCACCATCCAGAAGCCCCGATAAACCTGTACTTCCATGCTGTAAGCATCCGGAACCGCAGACGGATAAGGCGGGATGAGAGGAATCACTTCAACATACTTTTTATGGGTGGTATTAATCGTTGCGGTAGTGCCATAGCTGATACAGGCCAGATGCGGGTCCAGACAACCCGCCCCAATAACCTCACAGGCTTTATCGGCTGCCGCCGCAATCACCGGTTTTCCGGCAGGAATGCCGGTTTCGCGGGCAGCCTTCTCACTCACATACCCCATGACTTCGGTAGGATGTACCAGCGCGGGTAAAATATCCGGGTTTACCGGCACTGCCTGCCATTTCCAGTCATGTTTGCCTGCCCAGGCTTTCTTTTTGTAATCAAAGGGCAAATACCCTACCTGAGACCCCACCGAATCAACATACTGCCCGGTTAAACAATAATTAAGATAGCCGGAAAGTAATAAAAGTCGGGCAGTTTTTTTCCAGATCTCAGGCTGATACGTCTGAATCCAATTCAATTCTGCTTCAGCCTGTAAAAAACGGACGGTATCAGTCATCCCCACCAGATGAAAAGCCAGCCCCCATAACCCGCCGACCGGTTTCAGCCCGGCCGTTCGCCGTAAATCCATCCAGATAATCGCCGGCCGCAGCGGCTGTCCGTTTTCATCCAGATTAATCATCGTGCTGCGCTGGGTGGTAACCGATACACCGGCAAGCGCCTGCGGGTCAACCCCATGCACCGACCACAACTGCTGACAGGCCTGACACACCGTATTCCAGAAAACTTCCGGATCCTGCTCAATCTTCTCGGGTTCCGGGTTTTGATACGGCGGAAGTTTAATCTGAGACTTTGCGATTAAATTTCCTCTCAAGTCAAAAACCAAAGCCCGCACACTTTGGGTTCCATGATCAACAGCAAGCAATAAATCACCGGGCATACAACAACTCCTCTGCGCAGGGCATCACCTGCACTCCTCGTCTTGTTTACAAAGATCCTGACCAAAAAGATAATTTTAAATCATATCATAATTTTGAATCATTTATCAGACGCATGCACAGGGCGCAGGGCAATCGCATCTTAATTAGCCAATACTTTGAGGAGGTAATCCGTATCC
>CAZEEL010000026.1:0-23852 GCA_964511135.1 uncultured Leptolinea sp.
CCTGCCGGTTGCTGAAACAGGCAGACGCCGCCCCCCGTGATTGGGAACCCCTGATCACCCGTCTGGCTGCCCAGGCCGGGCACATCCGCTGTGCAATACCGGTTGGGCCTGCATCAGGCGGTTACGACCAGCCCCAAACAAAAAAACAGCCCGATGTTTTGCTGGCCGCCGATGGCTCACAAATTCTGCCCGACCCGCACGCTTCGTTACTTTTTGCAGCAATTAATATCGGCACGGTCATCCTCCAGCCTGGTTCCGGTCAGGCGCCCCAGGAGAAAAACGACACCCTGATTCTCTTCCAGAAAGATCTCTATCAGGAAAATGGCGGGCTTTTATCAGAAAGCGCCATCGCTCTGATGCGCGATTTGAAAGAACGCCAGGTGCTGAGTACGATAGCAGATGACTGCTCCGGCATACGTCTGGCGATCAGCGATGGGCCGCTTGAACTGTTCCGTGAACCTTCTGCCCCGCGCGCCGGCGATACCGCCTTTCAGGCATATCTGGCTGCGCTGCAGACACTGGCCGAACGCAGAATTCTCACAGCCGGTTATATTGACCGCCCGCGGGCTGACCCGCTGATTAAACTGCTCGAATTCAGCAGCCTGCCTGAATCACCTTCGCACAGTGACATTGAACAGGTACAATCCATGCTGCGCGGCGTAAGTGATATCCACCTGCTGGAAAGAGAACTGCCGCCCGGCACACGCTCCAGAATTTTCAAACTGCAGTCGCAATCTTCACGCTATTATACAGATCAGATAGCCCTGCATTTCTTCTACCTGAATGTCAGCAGCAACCCCCTCCGGCCCTGGCTGGCCCGGGTTGAAATCCCGGCCTGGGTTGCAGCCGACCAACAGGCGCTGGATATCGTACACAATGCGCTGCTCGAACAGGCCCAAATTCTTCATCCCAACCCTTACCCCTATCTTTTGCAGCGGGCTCATGAAACCGCCCTGCTTACGTTTAAGGATAAAGAGTATCTGGAAAACCAGTTGACTCAAATTGCCTTCCGGCATGGCGACGTTCACCTTTCCATGAGCAAAAAAGAAACCAGCAAAAGAATTTCAAAACAAAAATCGAGGTATTCATGAGCGATCCTGCATTCATCGGCCGGCTTCTTCGGTCTGACAGCCGGACTTGTGTTTTTGGCTGCAAACTGACCGAACCGCAAACCCCTGCCCTGGGCAGTCTGGTACGGATACCAACCGACAGCCCTCTGCCCAGCCAGATTTATGGCATGGTCAGCAACATTCAAATTGAAGATGACGGTTTGATTCGCCAGTTGATAACCGCCGCCGCTCAGGTTCCGGAAGAAGTACTTGAAGACAACCGCCGCAACCGCAATGTTCCGCTCGAAATCAGCGTTCTTTTTTGCGGCTACCGCGATGATCGCGGCATTCATCATCTGCTGCCGCCCCGCCCGCCGATATCCCTTGATCGAATTTACCTGTGCAGCGATGAAGACAGCTTTACATTTACCGGTACCGGCCGTTTCGGGTATTTCAGGCATATTCTAAACGCCCCGGATATCCCATCCGGCGAACTGCTGGCCTGTCACCTGCAGCAAACCGCTGCCATTCACATCCGCCGCCAGAATCCGCAATGGATCCGCCAGGCCACTCAGGAGCTGATTGCCGCTCTGCGCGATGATTACCCGGCCCTGATCAACGTTCTGCATGCCCTGGCTGACGCCGACCTGCCCCTGGAACCCACCGATACCCATCCGTTATTACGAGGCCGCTTATGAATGAAACCTGCCCCACCCCATTGCCCCCCATTGGCTATGTCGTCAGCGGCGGGCTGAAAGAAAACCTGAACGTCCGGCTGACCGTTCCGCCCCAGTCTGTACAGGAAGGGGCCTTTGTAGTCATCGACAGTCAAAACTGGCGTTTTTACGGACTGGTCACCGACCTGCAGCTTGGCTCAACCGACCCACGCTTTGCTGATGAACAAAGCGAAGGCCGCCTGTCGCCTCAACTGGCCAACCTGCTGCTGGGCCAGACCCTCTTTACCAATGCCCTGATTATGCCCCAATTAATGATGGATCGCGGGCCAGACCCCGCCTCGCCGGAATACCCGGCCTGGCTGAGAGCCAACCCCAACCTGCAAACCCGCCCCATCCCCATCAAAACCATCCCGGCTCATCACGCCCATGTTAATCTCGCTTCGGCAGAAGATATTCAGGAAATCTTCGGTTCACCCGGCGAAAATGGCAACTTTGTCATTGGCTACACCCGCGAACAAAACCACCCCATCTGCCTTAACCTCGATAAAATGGTGCAGCGCTCTTCCGGAATTTTCGGGGCTACCGGTTCGGGAAAATCCTTTCTGACCCGCATCATCCTGGCCGGGCTGATTCAGCGGAATAAAGCCTCAATACTCGTCTTTGACATGCACAACGAATATGGTCTGGACGATACCGCCTCAGACACCGGGCAGCAGGTAAAAGGGCTGCGCTCGCTGTTTGGCACCAAAGTGAAAATGGTTGCCCTGGGGCGCGGCAGCAGCCTGCGCGGAATACAACCCGATTTTCAGTTGGAACTGTCTGAAAGAGACCTTTTGCCGCAGGATATTGAACTGCTCAGTCGTGAGCTGAATCTTAAAGAAACCACTTCTGCCACCCTTGAAGCGCTGAGAGATACGTTCAGAGAAAACTGGTTTCATGAATTTAAAGCCATGAATAACCTGCCCAGAATTAAAAATGACGAAGGGAAGTCGGAACCGGCAGAAGGAAGCATCGAAGCCTGGGCGCTGGAAGCCGGAGCCAACATACTTGCCGCCGAGGGCTTGCACCATAAACTGAATAAAGTTTTTAACGCCCCCTACATCAGCCACCAGCCAGCCGCCGATACCCTGAAAGAGATCGTTCATGTCTTAAAAAGGGGAGAACACGTTGTGCTCTCATTTGGAGATCATAACTCTGACCTGGATTATCTGCTGGTGACCAACATTATTACCCGTAAAATCCGTGAAGAATGGGAACGTCAGACCAATCTTTTCCGCTCAAAGAAATCAGAAAAAGAAGAAGAACCCCGCCCCCTGGTCATTGTGCTTGAAGAAGCGCACAAACTGCTGAATCGTGAGATGGCCTCGCAAACCAGCTTTGCCACCATTGCCCGCGAGATGCGCAAGTATTATGTCACGCTGCTGGTAGTCGATCAGCGCCCTTCACAGATTTTTGATGAAGTCATGTCACAGCTGGGTACCCGCATTGCCGGCTGGCTCGGAGATGACAACGACATCAGCGCAGTACTTTCAGGTCTGGCCGCCAAAGACAGCCTGCGTGGAATGCTTGCCCGCCTGCAACCCAAAGAGGAAATTCTGATGCTGGGTTGGTCAACCCCGATGCCCATGCTGGTGCGCACTCGCCGCTACGATACAACCTTCTGGCAGGAAATTTCACCCCACAGCGCCTCCCGGCCCGGTGATGCAAACATCCTGAAAACACTGGGTTTTTAAATTTCGATCAGCCAGATCAGACAGGCAATGCCCATTCCCAAAATCAGCCCGGCGCTGACCTGCAGCGGAGTATGCCCCAACACTTCATTTAACGTCTGCTCTGACAGAGGATGACCCTGCAGCACTTCATTAATGATCGCATTGATGCGTTCAGCCTGAAAACCGGCCTGACGCCGCACACCGGCAGCATCATAGGCCACAATAAAGCAGGTAATCAGGGCCAGGGTAAAAAGAGAAGTATCAAACCCTTCAATCAGCCCGATTGCCATACACGTAGAGCCAATCGAGGCGCTGTGTGCGCTTGGCATGCCCCCGGCCCGAAACAAAAAGCGGTAATCCAACCGCCCGGAACGCCAGCACAAAACGCCAAACTTTATCATTTGAGTAATGATCCAGGCCAATACGGCCGCATGCAATACCGGATTATAGATTAAATCATGCGTCATTTTCATCGTGTTAAAGAATCTTTTCTGCTTCTTTTTTGGGCTGGTTGAGCATTTCTACCTTCAGCTCAGCCTGGGTCAGTAAATTCTGACAATGCCCGGCCAATAACCGGCCCCGGTCAAATAATTGAAGCATTTCCTCCAGAGTAGTCTGATTCCCTTCCAATCGAGCAAGCACCTGTTCCAGCTCATTTAAGGATTCTTCGTATTTCATTTTGCTGATATCATTTTTACTCATTTACTGTCCTGTCTCTGCACGCCAGTCATTTCATCACAAAGCCATCTTTAAACATAACACCGTTCAGGATAATCCGGTACACACCAACCATGGCCCATTGCGAGCCTTTTTTTTCCAAAGACCCATCTTTTCCAAAACAGACGGATTGGCTGCGCCTGCGTACCCATTCATCAATGAAAGATTTCATTCTGAATTCAGGTTCTCATTCAGGTTCACATAAGAAACATTTTGTACCGTTGCTTCCAACCGGCCATCTTTAAGGCGGATATCGACTGTATCCAATCTGTTTACCTGACCGGCGCTTTGCACCAGCCCCCCCTGCGGATCCCGCACCAGCGCATAGCCGCGTTCCAGCACAGCCATCGGGTTAACCGACTGGAGCTGCCGGTTACAACCCTGCAGATGACTATTATACAATACCAGACGATGCTGGATGATCTGAGATAACTGATCGTACAGAATATCAACCCGCTGACGTTCATTTTGAATGCTTTGCAGCGGAGAAACCTGCATCAGTCGTTCCTGCTGACGCGTCATATCCGTATGGGCATTTTTCAGCCAGCGGCCAGCCCAATCGCTCAATGCAGCCCTGATATTGACCAGTTGCGACAACAGCTCTTCCCGATCCGGCACAGCATAGACAGCAGCGCCGGTAGGAGTCGGGGCCCTGTAATCAGCAGCAAAATCGCTCAAAGTAAAATCAGTTTCATGACCAATGCCGCTGATGACCGGAATGCTGCTGGCTGCCACAGCCCGAACCACCGTTTCTTCATTAAACGGCCACAAATCCTCAATCGACCCGCCCCCGCGCACCAACAGAATAACATCTACCCCGCAGCTCTGCAAAGCAGCCAGCCGGGCAGCAATTTCTGAGGCAGCGCCCTTCCCCTGCACCGCAGCCGGCGCCACAACCACCCGCACCGCCGGGTAACGCTGACGAAGCGTATTCAATACATCCTGCAACGCAGCCCCGGTAGCTGAAGTAATGATTCCCACCACCTGAGGAAAAACCGGAACAGGTTTTTTCCGTTCTTCGTCAAACAGGCCTTCTTTTTCCAGCCTGTCTTTCAAACGCAAAAACTCCCGATACAGCCACCCCTCACCGGCTTCCTGCACCGCATCAACATACAACTGATAGTCACCGCTGCGTTCATATACTCCAATCCGCCCATGCGCCTGAACAGCCATACCATCCTGCAGGCGTACCTGCAGCCGAACAGCATGGGTTTTCCACATCACACAGCGAATAGAAGCGCTTTCATCTTTCAGGGTAAAGTACACATGCCCGGAAGTATGATACTTCAGGTTGGATATTTCACCGCTGACCCGGACATCTTCCAGCAGGCTTTCCGATTCCAAAACAGCCCGAATCACCTGAGTAATTTCACTGACCGTTAATGCCTGTAAGTCAAATGATGTTCGCTGCAGCATTATTCAATAGCCCTGACCACCTCAATCCCGTTTATCTCCATGTGGTAGAAAAAAACCGCATTTAAGAGATCGGCATCATGCGGGTAAATTCCCAGTCTGCTGGCAGTTTCAGGAGGAGTATCATAAGTGTCAACACAATTCTGAGGCACGATCATTCGCCGATGAATATGGCGTGAATTGGCCTCCAGTCGTAAATACATAGCCAACTGATAAAGGCATAAATCGGTTACATCACCCATCACCACAAAGGTATCCACTTCAGGGTGCACCACAACCCAGTCTTCCAGACCGGTATTAATTCCGGAAGAAATGGTGTTTTTGGGAATGATCTCTATATTTTCTGCAAATGGGAGTTGCTTCAGTTCATCTACCGGTTCTGATTCTGCGGTTCCCTGAATGCAGTGCGGGGGGTAGACTTCAAATTCCATTGCATCCGGCAGATGAGAATCGGTCATGTGCACCATCTTGCGTACACCGGCTTTCCAGGCCAGTTCCAATACCGCCGTTACAGCCGGAACAATCTTCTCTACCCGCGGGCTGGCCAATGCCCCGCTCCGCAGAAAGCCATTAATGACATCCACCATCACTACCCCGGTCATTTCCGGATGAGCAAAAACATCCGCCGCTTTGAGAACCGGGCGTTGTTGCTGATGGGCATCCAAATAATCTAAAAAGGGGCCTGAGCTCTGACGAAGAGTTTGGTTCATACGTCTCCTTTCTGATAACGTATTCATTCTAACCCCACTGAGCAAGACTGACAAACATTTTACACAGTCTGATCTTCAAACAGGTATGTTAAAATAATATCATGAAGAATCAGGTCATCTTTGGCGACAACCTTCCCATACTGCAACAGTTCGCAGATCAAAGCTATGATCTCATATATATTGACCCTCCTTTTAATACCGGAAGAACCCAAACCCGTACACAGATCAAAACCATTGCGGCAGAAGAGGGCGACCGAACCGGGTTTCAGGGTAAACGCTACCGCAGCATAAAAATCGGGAGCAACGCCTATCTGGACCAGTTTGATGACTATCTGGCATTTCTGCAACCCCGGCTGGAAGAAGCCTATCGGGTATTAAAACCAGAGGGAAGCCTCTTTTTCCACATTGATTATCGTGAAGTACATTACTGTAAGATTTTGCTCGATGTCATTTTTGGCCGCGCCAGTTTTATCAACGAGATTATCTGGGCTTACGATTACGGAGCCCGAACCCGAAAAAAATGGCCTCCCAAACACGACTCCATCCTTTGGTTCGCCAAAGACCCCCATCATTACACGTTTAATTATGCCCTGATCGACCGCATCCCCTATCTCTCACCCGGTCTGGTCGGGCCGGAAAAAGCCGGTCTCGGAAAAACACCCACCGATACCTGGTGGCATACCATTGTACCCACCAACAGCCGCGAAAAAACCGGTTACCCCACCCAAAAACCGCTGGGTATTCTGCGCCGCATTCTGATTGCCTCTTCCAACCCCGGAGACAGGATTCTGGATTTTTTTGCCGGCAGCGGAACCACCGGGGCCGCCTGTCTGGAACTGGATCGATCGTTTACGCTGGTAGATAATAACCCGCAATCCATTCAAATCATGCAGGAACGCTTTAAAGACTTTCCACAGGTTGAATTCTGCGCGCTTCCCGGATGGTCTGCCCCACAGCAGGCAGAAAACAAGCCAAAGATGAATGACAATGAGTAAATTCAACCGTATTCTTCTGACCACCCTGATGGAAATTCTGCTGCTCAGCAGCTGCCGAGCTCCGGCCGCTGATCCTGCAGCGACACTCACCCAGGTTTCAGCCGACATTTTAGCCACCTGGGCAGCCGGAACCCCCCTTGTAATCAGTCTGGGAGGAGAAGATCAGGAATCTACCCCGCTCCCTACCCCGCAGCCAGCCTGGCAGGCGCCCACTCCACAGGCAGTTGCCCGCGTCAAATCAGAAATTCTCAACCTGCGCGAGGGGCCGGCGACGGAATACCCTTCTCTGGAAATACTCAGCAGTAATGCTCAATTGCTGGTTCTTGGTCAGGCAGACATCTGCCAATGGTATAAAGTGCTTACGCCTACCGGACGCAAAGGCTGGGTCAGCGGCGGAAATTACTATGTTGACGTTTCTGTTCCCTGCGATTTAATTCCCGAGGCTTCTTTTCAGCCAATGAATGGCACCCTGCTGGTCGATTACCGTGCTGTTCACGGCAGCGGGAAACTCACCGTTTCCAATACTACCCGGTATGACGCAATCGTTATTCTGGCAAACCTCTCAAACTATACCGAACTGGCTTTTTACCTGCAGGCCGGTAAACAGGCTTCAGTAGAAAATGTTGCTGAAAATACCTACGAATTGTTCTTCGAATTGGGCACGGACTGGCTTAATAATTCAAAGCAGTTTTCGCAAAGCATGGGCACTTTTCATTCAAAAGAAGCGTTTACCGTCACATCAACCCAGAACGAGAAAAGCATTACCCTGTCGACCGAGGCCAACGCCGCCAGCCCGGTAGAAAAAGAGCAGTTTCCTTCCATTGCGGATTAAAAAACCAGGTTTTTAAGACCGTCACAGGGGTGAATTTAAAAAACAGGTCAGGGGTTATTCTGTAACAGAAAAAACTTTTTGCAATTTTCAGCCTTCTCACGAAAGGCCATGATATACTCGCAGCATGTTATATCTGGTTGCTACCCCTATTGGAAACCTGGGCGACATCACCCAGCGGGCGCTGGAGGTTTTAAGTCAGGCAGATTGGGTTGTCAGTGAAGACACCCGCAAGACCGGCCACCTGCTGGCTCATTTTGGAATTAAAAAACCCCAGCTCTCTTTTAATGAATTCAACGAAGCCAAAGTACTGCCAAAAATTGTAGACCTGCTGCAAAGCGGCCTGAAAATAGCGCTGGTAACCGATGCCGGCACGCCGGTCATTTCAGACCCTGGCTACATTCTGGCCCGGGCAGCCATTCAGGAAGGCATTGAACTGAGCGCCATT
Organism: uncultured Leptolinea sp.; assembly: GCA_964511135.1. Classification (GTDB taxonomy): domain Bacteria; phylum Chloroflexota; class Anaerolineae; order Anaerolineales; family Anaerolineaceae; genus UBA4782. The sequence goes on from CAZEEL010000026.1 coordinate 8,551, forward strand.
CCGGGGCCGACCGCCCTGATAGCCGCCCTGATTCTTTCAGGTCTGCCAGCTCACAGCTTCACCTTCCGCGGGTTCCCGCCCCACAAAGCCGGGCCGCGCAAATCCTTTTTAAAAGTGGATATTGAAAGCCCGCATACCCTGATTTTTTATGAAAGCCCCTACCGGCTGGAAGCTTTTTTACAGGATGCACTGGAAGTGTACGGCGACCGCCCGGCAGCCCTGGCAAACGACCTGACCAAGTTCTATGAAAAAGTTGATCGCGGACGATTAAGCGACCTGCTGACCGAAATAAGCGGCAAAAAGCTTAAAGGAGAGTTTTGTGTCGTAATTGGCGGTAAAGCATGAGCGCTGACCGCTTTTATCTGCCCCCGGCATGCATCCAGATCCATACCAACAGCGTCGCGTTTCCTGAAGAACGCCGGCGCCAAATCATACAGGTTCTGCGTTTTCAGCCCGGTCAGGAAGTGAGCGTTTTTGACAACAGCGGAACAGAATACCGGGTGCGGCTGGATCGTATTCAGAAAACCAACGTCAGCGGAACAATCCTGGAAAAAAAACGCCCGGCAGTGGAAGCGGCAGTTTTTCTGGAATTATGGGTCTGCGCCAGCCGGCGCGAAAAACTGGAATGGATTTTACAAAAATGCACTGAAATCGGAGCTTCTGCTTTCCGGTTTCTGGTTTCAGAACGCAGCCTGATCCGTACAGAAACCGATCTCAACAATCGCAGTGAACGCTGGCAGCAAATCGTAATGGAAGCCACCGAACAATCCGGACGGGTACAACTGCCCGATATATTACAGCCCATGCGCTATGCTGAAGCCTTTGCCCTTCCGCAGAAAGAAGAAACGGTACGGCTGCTGGCCTGGGAACAGGAACACACCGCCTCACTGGAATCTATCCTCCCAACCGCCTGCAGCAAAGTCATTGCACTGATCGGACCTGAAGGAGGAATCAGCCCGGCTGAATATGATCTGGCAACACAGGCCGATTTCCGGCCTTTCAGTCTGGGAAGACGCATTTTACGAATGGAAACAGCCGCCATGGCAACCACCGCCCTGATTGTGCACCACTATGAATCGCGGGAACCCTTTCATACCGCCTGAAGAAACAGATTACACAGCCTTTTTTGCATGACCAGAACATTTTTAAAGCATTTTTACTGTTTTACACCTGTAATCACTTTGCAACAATGACCTGTAACCTGACTTGCTCGTTTTAAAATCCCAGGAAAATATTTTAACACCCCATTGGATGACAGATGAACAAAATACATTCGCCGCAGCGCCGGAAAAAGCGCTTTCGGATTTGATCTGCCCGCAACCTGGCGAAAACTCTGTTCCGTATCTGAAAGAATGGCAGCTGCAGCACAGCATACAGAACATCCTGATAAAAAGCCAGCCAAAACAATCTCAAAAAATTAAAACCCCGAAACATCAAAACATGGTCACAGAAATGATGAGAACTTCAGGGAAGCATAAAAGAGTATTTGAAAATCTGATGAAATAAACACCCAACACAGGAATACTACATGCCATCTTCCTGAGGGGGGGCAGTCGGGCCATAATCCAACACTTCGCGCTCCTGCCTGGTCGATTGAGAAGAGCTAATGATCTTCCGCTCTTCCATCGCATCAATCAGCTTGGCAGCCCGTAAGTAACCCACCTTCATTCTCCGCTGCAGCATTGAGATCGAGACCCGCCCTTCCCGCCGCACCAGATCAATTGCATCACCCAGCAACGGGTCACTGCCTTTCTCAGGTTCCGCTTCGTCAAATAAAGGCTTTTGGGCCAACAGCTCCTGAGAAGGAAGCTCCTCCGCCAGATGAGAGGTTTTGATGGCCAACTGGCCGGGCTGAATCAGGCGTACTCTTTCGGTTTCGGCAACCCAGTAATCGACCAGGTTTTGTATTTCACCATCAGAAACATAAGCGCCCTGCAGCCGCACCGGAGCCGGAGAACCTGACGCCTGATAGAGCATATCGCCCCGCCCCAGCAACTTCTCAGCCCCAGGCTGATCCAAAATCACCCGGCTGTCGGTATTGGAAGCAACCGAAAAGGCAATCCGCGAAGGCAAATTGGCTTTAATCAACCCGGTGACCACATTAACGTCCGGACGCTGGGTGGCAATAATCAAATGAATGCCGGAAGCCCTTGCGACCTGAGCCAGGCGGGTAATTGAACGTTCAGTATCTGCAGGAGCCAGCATCATCAAATCGCTTAATTCATCAATGACCACCAGCAAAAAGGGCAATATCGCCTCAGGATGACGGGCATTATAGTCCTGAATATGGCGTGCGCCATCCTCAGCAAAACGATGCAGGCGGCTCTCCATTTCCCGCAGCACCCATTGCAAAGCTCCGAGTACGTTTTTGGAGTCGACCACCACCGGCATCAGCAGATGGGGTAAGCCATTGTAACCCGCCAATTCCACCCGTTTGGGGTCCACCAAAATCATACGCAGCGTTTCAGGGGTATTAAACAGCAGAAGAGAAGTCAGAATAGCGTTAACACAAACTGATTTACCGCTGCCGGTTGTTCCGGCAATCAACAGATGCGGCAACGAAGCCAAATCAGAGGCAACTGCACGGCCCGCCACATCTTTACCCAGAGCAAAACGCATGGGAGAATGCAAACGGTTAAAAGAGTCACTTTCAATAATATCACGCACCGAAACCCTGGCAGGTTCAACATTGGGCACTTCAATGCCAACATAATTACAGCCTGGCACCGGCGCCTGAATCCGAATACTCGGAGCCGCCAACGCCAGAGCAAGATCATCTGCCAGAGCAGCAATCCGGGCTACCCGCACCCGTGTCTTACCGGCACGATTTTCAATAAATTCAGGTTCGACTCCAAACTGGGTAATGGCAGGCCCGCGATGGATTTCAACAATACGGCCAGGAGCGCCAAAAGAACGCAGGGTTTCTTCAATCAATCTGCCGCGGTCGCTGTCAACATTGGCCGTTTGATTTTGCGGAGCAGCCGGAGCCAATATTTCTTTTAACTCGGGCAATTTCCAAACCGTACTGGCCGGCAAAGCATAATCCTGATCAACAGCCAGACCAGACGCCGGCCGTTTTTCACTCGATTTTTTTTCGCGCTCCGGTTTCATATCTGTTTCAGGGCGTTTACTGCGAAATACACCCGACTCTTTGGCCGGCTGAGAAACCGGCGGTAACGGCTGAAGAGCGGGCAAAAGATCAGAACCTTCAGAAACAGGTTTTTCGGTAATGAAATCTGCTTCTTCCTGCTTTGGCTGGCGGCCATTCTGAACAAAACTTTCCCGGCCTGCAGGCTGAAGATTGCCGCGCAACAGGTCAGTCACCGATATATCCAGAGCAAAGATCAGCCCCAGCAGAGTCATGGTCAGCAGAATAATTACCGCTCCGGGGCGATCAACCAGTTTGACCAGCAGCCATTCAACAGATCCGCCAACATAGCCCCCCCCCTGGCCTTTCAGAGCCGGTTCAAAATAGCCTGGGCTGAAAAAGCTGATCCAACCCAGAATCGTTACAACCAGAAGCATAAACCCAAAAACCCGTTCCACTGAAATTTGCGGGAATCGTTCAATATGCCGAAACAACAGCCAGGCGCCAAAACTCATTAAAAACACCGGCAGGAGAAAAGCCCCCCATCCGGCTGTCTGCCTGAGCAAAGACACCCACTTATAGGTCAGCGCACTCTGGTTCTGTGAAAGCATACTCAACAGAGTCAGCAGCCCCGGTAAAGCCAGAAGAATGCCAATGATATCCAACCGGCGCTCAGGTGAAATTCTGCTCCACACAGACTGACGCGGCGGGCGCTGCTCAGATTGAGCGCCTGAACGCCGGGGGCCGCTGCGCCCTTTGGTGCTGCGGCGGGCCATATTTTTCTGCGAGGCGGTTTTACTTCCGGCGGCAGTTCGTTTCGTCCTGGTTTTGGTATACGTAGTTTTCGCTGGGCTCATACAGATCACAGATCACTGAATTATTTGAACCTTAATTCTATCATATCTGCAACTGAATAAACTGCTGTTCCAACCCTTTTTGTTGACTTCAGTAAAATCAGCTTTTCCTCTTACGGGCAGTCAGAGAAAGAAAAATCAGTCCTGCCAGACTCACCCAAAAACAGAAAAACAGCCCCGCCATCAGCCAAAAACGCGAGCTCTCCGGCATCATGGCAGCCAGATCAGAGAACAGTCCATCAGAAAGCGCAGGCAGCGGCTTTTCTTCTGCCGACGGCTCAGAAAGCGGAATACGAATTCCCAAAATGGGTCCGCTGTTAATCACACGATAATCCACATCTGTTGAAACGGTCAACGCTTCAGCCGCTGTTTCATCATCAGACGGCGTATCATGGTCAACGAAGATAACCAGCAGATGTTTTTTTTCCGTTTTAGAGTCATTCGGCGAAGAAACCTGATAAGAAACCTCGCGAACAGCAGCGCCGCCCCCGCCCTTCCCGCCCTGCTCAACATGAATGGACGCTGAATGGTATGCCAGACTGTCGAAAGTAGTAGAGGGAACATACCCGGCTTGTTTCCCCCAGGTAATCAAATGATTGCTGAGCGCCTCTTCGGAATAGACCGCCTGCTGCACAGCTTCACTGCCGGCATTCTCCTCAGAAACAACTTCCGGGGCCGCTGCCTGGATCGGTATGGCCCTGTCAGCCATCAGAGCAGCAGGAGCTGACTGCAACAGGAAACTGGCAGCAAATACCAGAATAAGCCCCAGGGCAGAGAAAGCCGTTGAAAACCTGAAAAACGGCAGCCAGCGCTGAGCCGGGGTTTTACAGACCTTCTCTGGAAGCATGTCCGGGGTCAAAGTGAAATTATGCGGTACCCGCCTGGGCTTTAACTGACGCATCACACCGCGGGCCTGCCGCATTGCCGTCAAAGCCTCCAGCAACTGCGGGTTATGTTCTGTTTCAACTTCCAGCTTTTCGCGTGCAGCTTCATCCAGCAGCCCATCTAAATAAGCCGTCAGCATCAAATACTGTTTGGAAGTCAGCGAACCTTTCATAAGCATCAACCTTTAGTCTTTGGTATTCTGACGAAATTTTGCAGGAATTAGTTCCCAAAACTGCTGAAGACAATCCTGCATTTTCAGACGAGCCCGCGCCAGGCGGCTTTTAACCGTGCCCAGCGGGCTGCGCAAGACCTGAGAAACCTCATCATAATTCAATCCCTGTACATCGATCAGAACAACGACCATTTTAAAGTCCGGCGATAACGCATTCAGACAGTGCTGAACAGCATGTTCCAGTTCTGCCTGTTCGGCCCGCTCTTCGGGTGAAGGAGCAGAGTCTACCATCCAGGGCAGATTTTCATAGCTTTCATCTGATTCTGAATCGGTCAGTTCCAACGGAACCGTCGGCTGGCGTTTCATCCGCCGCAGTTCGTCATAGCAGGCATTGGTCACGATTCGCATAACCCACGCTTTAAAAGACCCGCCGCGATAGCCGGCAAGATTCTTATACGCCGAAATAAAAGCGGTCTGGGTTGCATCAGCGGCTATATCTGCGTCAGACAGCAAACGATAGGCCACGTTATAAGCCATCTGCTGATATTCCAGCACCAGCCGGTTAAATGAATCCAGATTCCCCCTCTGCGCTTCCTGTATCAGGGCAATCTCATCCATAATAATGGCCTTTGTAACGATCAGGCATCCAATCAGACATCACAAATTGATTATAAATCACTCGCCTGTCATTGGCTGCAATTCTCCCCAACTGCGGCCAATACGGGCTTCGGTTTCCAGCGAAATTGAAAGCGGATAAGCGCCCTCCATCACACGCTGAACCAGTCGGGCAGTATCCTTAATGTCCGCCTCGGGGCATTCCAACAGCATCTCATCATGCACCTGCAGCAGTATTTTTGCATGGATCCCGGCTTTTTTGAGCGCCTCAGGAAGACGAATCATAGCCAGTTTCATAATATCAGCGGCTGTTCCCTGAACCGGAGCATTAATTGCTTCGCGCTCTTCACGGTTACGAATGTTAACGTTGGTCTGTCTGGCAAGATCCGGGAAATAACGCCGGCGGCCCAGCAGGGTTTCTACATAGCCATCTACAGCGGCCTGGCGACGAACAGAGTCAAGATACTTCTTAACGCCGGGAAACTCTTCAAAGTAACGCTTAACAAAATCTTCGGCCTCTGCCAGGGTAATCTCTGCCGAACGGCTCAAACCAAAGGCGCTCATGCCATAAATCAAGCCAAAGTTAATCGCTTTGGCATGGCTGCGCAATGATTTGGTCACTTCTTCCAGCGGAATCTTATTGATGGCCGCTGCAGTCGCAGCATGAATATCCCGTCCGTGGCGGAAGGCCTCCAGCATCGCTTCATCCTGTGACATATGCGCCACAATCCGCAGTTCAATCTGTGAATAATCCACTGAAAGCAAAGTCATCCCAGGGGCAGCCACAAAACTGTTACGTACTTTACGGCCCAATTCATTGCGCACCGGAATATTCTGCAGATTGGGGTTCTGTGAAGCCAGCCTGCCGGTTACCGTACCGGTCTGGTTGAATGAAGTGTGTACCCGCCCGGTAAGCGGATTCACCTGTTGCGGAAGCGTATCGACATAAGTAGATTTCAGTTTGGACAATTCACGGTATTCCAGCACTTCATCTACAACCGGATGCTGACCGCGCATCATGTCCAATATTTCTGCCGAGGTGGAATAAAAACCGCTGGCAGTCTTTTTGCGCCGGTCTGGCGGCTCCAGACGGAAGGTTTCAAACAGGACTTTCGATAATTGCTGTGTAGAATTCAGGTTAAATTCATAACCGGTCTGGCGGTAAATATCCTTTTCGATCTCTGCCAGCCGCTGATTCAGGTCTGCAGCCATCTGACCCAGCAACGGAACATCCAGGGTAATCCCGTTCTGTTCCATACGCGCCAGAATTTGCACCAGAGGCATTTCCAATGAATGAAACAGATGATCTGCCTGATGGCTTTTTAACCTTTCCTCCATCACCGGGATCAGGGCCAACACCTCAGCCGCATCGGCTGCGGCATAGGGGGCCGCTTTCTCAATCGGAACCTGCGCCATCGTAATCTGTTTCCTGCCGCTTCCAATCAATTCTTCAATATGAGTCATGGAATGGTGCAGATAGGTCTCTGCCATATCTTTCAGACCCAGATGATGCCCGGCGGGATTAACCAGCCATTCGGCAATCATCGTGTCAAAATACAATGTCGGAATATGCAAGCCATGCTGATTTAAAATCAGCCAGTCATATTTCAGGTTATGCCCAACGACCTCTTTTTCAGGGGTAAACACCGGGGCCAACGCCTGCAATACTTCTTCCAGCGGCAGTTGGCTGAGATCTGAATCATGCCCTGTCGGAATATAATATCCTGTATTCGGTTCCACCGCCAGAGAGATCCCAACCAGACGGGCAGCCATTGGATCAAGCGATGTCGACTCGGTATCCAGGGCAATCCGTTGATGTGCCTGCAGAATTTTCACCAGCTCCTGCAGTTTTTCAGAATCATCCACAATCACCGTCTGAATTTCACTGGGAGAAGAAACCTCGTTATCCAAAACCAAATCACCAAACAAACCAGGCTGGCTTTGATCTTTCTGAGGCGTCACCTTTTGGAAGAGATTTAAAAAGCGCGCCGAAAGGGTTCGAAATTCCAGCTCACGGAAAATGTTTAAGACGGCTTCTTTATTCAGATTTCCCAGGCGGGCTTTATCCAGATCTAATGTGACCGCCAGATCTGTCTTAATCGAGGCCAGCTGACGGCTGAGCCAGGCGGCATCTTTTCCCTTTTCCAGTTTTTCCCGCATTTTGGGGGTCAGATCAGCCAGATGGGCATACACCCCTTCCAGGGTCTGATATTTCTCCAGCAAAGTGACGGCCGTTTTCCCGCCAATGCCGCTCACACCTGGAATGTTATCCGAGGCATCGCCTGACAGCGCCTTATAATCGACCACCTGTTCAGGGTACACCCCCAAATAGTTTTTAACATCCGGGGGGAAAAAATCTTTCGCCTCAGAAAGTTTTGAGCCGGCCAGATTAACCAGAATACTGTTGGTGACCAACTGTAAAAGATCCCGATCACCGGTAATAATTTTGACTCCCAGTCCTTTTTTTACGGCCGCCTGAGCCGTACTGCCCAGCACATCATCCGCCTCAAACCCTTCCATCTCCAGCCGGGGAAAAGGAAAAGCATCGATTAACTGGCGCAACCGTTCAATCTGCACCCGCAGATCATCCGGCATCTTGGCCCGGGTCGCTTTATATTCAGGAAAAAGATCATTGCGGAAGGTTTTCCCGGTATCAAATGCCACGGCCAGGTAATCGGGTTTTTCTTCTTCCAGAATTTTCAGCAAAACGCTGACGAACCCATAAACGCCGGCCGTTGGCTCACCGCTGCGGGTCTGAAAGCGGCTGGCGCCGCCAGCCGTCAGAGCAAAGTACGTGCGATAAGCCAAAGCATGGCCATCAATGAGATAGAGCATGGGAGGCATAATGAATTCCTTTATCCGGTCTGTTAATAACAGACCGGATCATAGAAACTGAACATACCAGGAAAGAACAGCAGCCCTGATATATGCAATGTATGGATTTAAAAACTTCTTACTGACCAACGATAATCCTGATGGCTTCTTCCAGGACGGTGTCGCTGCCTGAAAGAACACCGGCTTCTGTCACCGGAACTTTGATCACAGGCTGCACGCCCTTTCCTTCCAGGAAGATACTGCCATCTGCCAGCGTAAAACGGCCGGTTGGAACCTGTACAGTAAACCCTTCCGGCAGCTTAAACTGCCCGCGGGCAACTTCTGCTTCAACCCCGCCGGTGGGATATTCTCCTACTACCTGCATGCCCGGCACCTGACTGAAAGCATAAGATTCAATTTCACACGCACTGTAACAACGCAAACCAACCAGCAAAACCATTTTGTCAAAATGATACTGATTCTTACTGGGAAGCACTTTTTCCCGCTCGCCATCCGGTTCAAACTTTCCGGTCAGGCTGCTGTAGTATTCCAACTGTGCCATGGGAATTTCTTTATTATACAGAAAACCGGCCAGACCCAAATCAGCCCCGCCTGAATTCTGGCGCATGTCAATAATGATCCCCTTCACACCCACCTTCTCAAATTTTTTCAGCGCCCGTTCGAACAGACGAAGGATTAAATTCAGATCATCGTAGTTGGAATTGATGTTAATATAGCCAACCTGTCCGCCAAGCACTGCAGAATTAACCGGAATAACCTCCTCACCACTGGCGCCGCCATAGGTAGCCAGCAGGCTGTCAAATTCACGAACACGGGTTAATGCCGCTTCCTGCGGTTGAGAAGCCCCCGGGTTTTTATACGTAAACTTAACCGGCCGATCGAGTTCACCGCGAAACAGGAACAGCGCCTGATCATAACGCCGGCCAAAATCGGTAGAATAGGGCCCAAATAAAGGCTCTGTTGCATCCAGAGCCGCAGTAACCGGGCGGTCTTCAACCGTTAAAATTTCAGCGCCCGGTTGGATGCCGGCGGCTTCAGCCGGGCCGCCCTCTGTTACATGCACAACAAGGACCCGCCTGTCATCCAGCTCGCGTACGGCCAAACCAACCCCGCCGCCTGCCCGCTGAGCAAACAACTGGTCACCAATGCTGCCGCCATTGAGACCGACATGACCATCTTTAAAGGCATTTACAAAAGTTTCCAATGCCAGATAATACTGGGTTGAATCCTGGTCTTTCTCCGCTTTTTCAACCAGCGGGCTCACCTGTTGATAAAGCGCGTCCCAATCCGGCTGTTTTCCTTCGATTCCATTAAAGGCATACTCTTTTTTAATCATTTCGAACATGCTGTTGAAAGCATCCTGATAACTTTTCTGCGAATAATCTTTAATGGCAATATCATCCGGCTCATACAAAGTCATCGCGCTTTGAGCTTCGCGGCGAATCACAAAAGGATTTTGATCCAGATCGACAATCGAATACCCGGCCGGCACCGTCACCACCGGGTCATCAGCAGTAAACAGCATTTGATCTGCTCCAAAACCCGATGGAAAGCTTTGCTTATCATCCGGAGACCAGATAATCAATTGACCTCCGGTGACTTCATCGTTATTTTCAGTATCGGTTTTGACAGACGCCAGATAGGTCGGCCAGCCCAGCGTTTTATCATCGCCTTCTGAAAAAGGCCCGCCATATAAGTTGGGAGAATACGCCAGAGCAAAGATCTGAACCCCGCTGTCCTGACTGGAATTCTGATCCACATCATTCATCATCCCCAGGGGCTGAATCGGCAAAGACAAATGAAAGGTACCTTTCATAGCCCTTGAATCGATATTCATATATCCCAGCACCTGTGAAAGAACCGGCAGTTCCCATTGATCATCGCGCATGACAAAAGCAGTCATATCCAGCAATGCCAGCGCCGGTTCTACATAGTAGATGTCAATAATATCGTTGGAATAACTGAACTCACCCCGAATTTCTTCCACTCCGTCGCCGCCGGAAGGAACCTGTTGGGGAGTTTTCGCCTGTGCTGAAAACCTGCAACTGACCATGACAAAAAATATCAGAACAGATACCATCATCCATTTCTTCATTAACATTCCTCCTGTACACCTTCCCTATTTTACCCTGCCCTCACACGGATAATCGCATGATGTCCTTATTATAATATGTCTTCATTAATACGATATCATTTACTAATGAGCTGTGTATTAATGCAGTGAATTCAATGTAAAAGATGCAGAATGATGCAGAAAGGGAACCAGCATGAATAAACTGTTTGCAAAAATAACCGCCGGTATTTTAATCGGCGCTGCCCTTACGGGCATCCTGTTGAATCTGACGGGAATCGTCCTGAGCTTTCCGCTCCGGGCAAGCATGGAAAGGCTGGTTGGCTCCAGTCTGAAAAGCGCCGCTTCTGTCATGAGCGCCGCTCTCCAGGCGGCGGATGCGGCAGACAAAACGATCGGCCATGTCGACGGAAGCATCCAATTGCTGGCCGATTCAACCCGCCGGGCCGCCGCAAGTCTGGATTCTGCCTCCGGCATGGCTGGCACGCTGTCCGGGTTAATCGGAGAAGGTCTGGCCCGCACCATCACCCAAACAAAAGAATCCCTTAAAAAAGCCGAAACCACCGCTCAGATCATCGACAACACCCTGGCGTTTATCACCGGCATGCCCCTGATCGGCCATCCATATCCGCCGGATCAGGGATTTTCAAAATCCATCGCTGAGATCAACAGCAGTCTCGACCCCTTGAATGACTCGGTAACCCGTCTGCAGTCTGATCTGAAGAACTCCGCCGAAAACCTGGGCGGCATTCACAGCGGACTGACCGGGATAGCCGATCACCTGACCCGCATCAACCAGTCGTTGAACGAAATTCAACAATCGGTGCAGGAATATCACCAGTCACTTGAAGAAAGTATTCAGAAAGTTGAATATGCCCAAAAGCATTACAAAACCTGGCTGATCCTTCTTAACATCCTGGCCGTGATCTTTTTTCTGCTGATGGCGGCCAGCCAGGTCGGTCTTCTGTTGCAGGCCCGTATGCTGTGGCAAAACCCGGATCGGATGATCGCTGAGAACACAAAAAAACCGTCTCCGGCAGCATCAGACAGAGACGGGATACCTTCTTCATAAAACGGTCTGCAAAGACCCTATTCGCGCAGGCCGGCGGCAAACGTTTCACCCAAACACCGGGCTTTCTGCAGGTCCGCCTCCGTCGGAAACCCTGGGTAATCAAAACTTTCGGCAAGCTCCCATTTCAGGTTCGCCGCAAGGGTTTCAATATTTCTGCGCGCTCCGCCGCCCCAGGTATAACTGCCGCAATACATCACTTTTTTACGGCACATCCGCTTTTGAGCCGCCACATCCAGAACCGCCCGCATGGGGGGCGTCAGCATTCCTTCATAGGTTGGAGAGGCTACCACCACCGCATTCTGAGACCAGAGCGCCGGCAGGATATAAGAAACATGCCGGCGATGGACGTCAAAAACCTGATAAGGAACCTCTGTTTTTTCAATGCCCTCGATAAGCGCATCCAAAAACATGCGGGTACTGCCGTACATACTGGCAGATAAGACCGTAATCCCGGCCGGCGCCCCCTGAGAACCATATTCCGACCAGGTCTGATAGGCCTGCAGGATCCTGGCCGGCCGTTCCCGCCAGATCAGCCCATGCGATGGAGCAACCGTTTTGATGGGAAGATCTTTCAGCTTTTCAATGGCATTCAGAACCGGTTTATACACCGCCGACACGACATTGGCATAATAGCGCAATGCTTCAGCCATAAACCATTCCTGGTTCTCTGCCTGGTCATCAAAATAAACATCCTCAACAGCCCCATACCCCCCAAAAGCATCACAGGAGAATAAAATCTGTTCCTCAGGGTTATAGGCAACCATGGTTTCAGGCCAGTGAACAAAAGGAATATACACAAACTTTAAAGTATGGCGGCCAAGCGAAACCTGATCTCCGTCATGAACCACCTGGATATGGTCTTTCAGCTGATAATAATGCTCCAGCATGGGAACCGCTTTTTCACTGACCAGAAAAACCGCGTCCGGCGCCGCCTGATGGATCGCCAGCAACGCTGAAGAATGATCCGGTTCCATGTGGTTGAGAACAATATAGCGAATGGCATCCAGAGGCAGCAGGCTTTCAACCGTTTGAAGGTATTCTTCAGAAAAAGGCTGTTTCACCAAATCAATCAGAGTCGGTTTTTCATCCCGGATGAGATAGGAATTATAGGTAACTCCCGAAGTATCCAGCGGCCAAAGTCCTTCAAATAAGTCCGTCCTGCGGTCATGCACGCCCGCCCAATAAATATCAGAAGCCATCTTTATATATGCCATATCAATGCCTCATTTTTTCTTTAAGGGTATCTGCACCCTGCTTTCATGTCAATCATGGGGTCAGAAAAGGTCAGCAAAAAAGGAAGAAAAAGCCCCTCTTTGCAGGAGGGGCAGAGCGGGAGACGGGATTCGGACCCGCGAATATCAGCTTGGAAGGCTGATGCCTTACCACTTGGCGACTCCCGCAAGTGCTCTTATTTTACCACTGCCTCCAGGCTGGTCAAGAAGGAATCGGCGATTTTCAGGCAATGACGTTTTTATTAATTCGAATGATTCTACTCATTACCCAAAGCTTTTCGTTACCACTCTCTGTTGTCAGACCTGTCCATCACAAACACAATTGAGAAGACAACCAGGGATTGCCAGGATGGTTAGCATCTGTTTCTATCTTTTCATACCTGATCTGTCAAATAAGCCCGGTTCGATATTTTTTCTCTGGTTTCCACAAACATGATCGCAATAAAGAAGAATCTTTGATAAGATTATGCAAAAGGGCATCAGACATTGATTAAAAAGAACACCAAAAACATTGCTTACACCTGTATATCGGAACCATGCCTGCTCGGGTATGCCAGTTATCCGGCGTTTACATGGATTCGTCCCGATTTATCCGAAGAGATTTGTACCTGCGAACACATTGAACATCATTCAAACCAAATTGCAAATATATTAAAAAACCAGGGTATAGAGAAAGGCGATTGCATCTCCATCTTCCTTCCGAAATCACCTGAGTTGATCAACTCTTTTTTTGGAATCCTCAAAAATGAGGCCGTCGCCTGCATCCTGTTTTCAACGTTCGGCGAAAACGCCCTTTTCGACCGATTAACCGACAGTTGTACCAAAATAGTGATTACCAAAAAAACGCTTCTTAAACGTGTGCTGAAAATTAAATCTGATCTGAAGTCGTTAAAGTTGATTCTGGTGACCGATCTTGATCAACACCTCGATGAATTTGTTCTCAGTATGCCTCAATTGATGCAGGAAGCATCTGTTCATTTTTCCTATCCGGCTGAAACAGACCCGGAAACCCCTGCATTGATTCAGTACACATCCGGTTCTACGGGTAAACCCAAAGGCGTTTTGCATGTTCATGCTGCTTCCACTGCAATGTTTGAATCATATCGAGAGGTTTTTAATCTTCAACCGGATGAAATCTATTGGTGTACGGCTGACCCGGCATGGATCACAGGAATTGTCTATGGCATCATCGCCCCGCTTGGAACCATGACCCGCCTGGTGCAATTCAGCGGCAGTTTTGAAACACCCGCGTGGCTTTCGATCCTTCAAAATAAAAAGATTTCTGTTTGGTACACAGCGCCTACGGCGCTCAGAATGCTGATGCAGGAAGAATCCACTCTCTTTCATAAATATGATTATTCACACCTCAGGCGTATATACAGCGTTGGAGAACCCCTTAACCCCATAATTTATCACTGGGCAAAAAAAGTGTTTGGCTGCGAAATCTATGATACCTGGTTTCAATCTGAAACCGGCAGCATCATGATCGGCAATAAACCCGGTACCCCGGTCAAACCAGGCTCAATGGGAAAACCGCTGAACCGTATACAAGCCTGTATCATGAATGATGATATGAAACCATTGGCCTTCAAACAACAGGGCTACCTTTGTTTGAAAAAAGACTGGCCATCGATGTTCAGAATGTATATCCATAAAAAAGATTCATACCAGGAAAAATTTAAAGAGGATCTCTATATTTCCGGAGATCTGGCATTCAAAGATGAAGACGGTTATTTTTGGTATGTGAGTCGTTCAGATGATATTATCAACACCGCCGGGCATCTGGTTGGGCCCTTTGAGGTCGAAAGTGCATTGCTGGAAATTGATGAGATTATGGATGCGGCTGTCATTGGAGCCCCGGATGAACTTCTGCATGAGAAAATTGTCGCTTTCCTGTGTTTAAAAAACACATCGGCCTGGTCCCGCGCATTGGAACTCAAGTGCCGCGTCATGATCTCCAATAAAATATCGACGACAGCCATTCCACAGGAATACATCCTTGTTCATAAAATACCAAAAAATAAAAGCGGAAAGATCCTGCGCCGGGTATTGAAAGCGCAATATGAAAAAAAAGACCCGGGAGATCTTTCATCCATGGAGGAATAATGACTACCCTTGAGATATTAAACAATGTTTTTCGTGAAGTATTTGAAGATAATGAGATTCAAATAACGTCAGATACCACCGCCAATGATATTGAAGCCTGGGATTCACTTTCTCATATAACTCTTATTCTTGCGATAGAGCTTAAATTTGACATTGAGTTCTCATCCGGCGAGATTCGCTCGTTTGCCAACGCAGGAGAAATGCTCAAAAGTATTGAATCAAAAATAAAGTGATTGTTTGGCATGCCGTATTATTTATTAAGGCATAATCAAATAATCGTTCGAAAAATACGTCACTGCATCATGACCAATGATCAGAACATCGGTGATCTGGTATTGCTCAATCAACGTCTTCAAGGATAGCGCCCGATTT
>CAZEEL010000027.1:0-23318 GCA_964511135.1 uncultured Leptolinea sp.
TTAAGCGGCTTTCAGCGTTCAAACATCTGAAATGTTGGCGCCGGAAAGTTTCAGCAAAAACCGTCTGAGATATGAAAAAAGAGACAGTTGCTGTGGAAATATTGGGAACGACGACTGAATACTATGACCGACATTCTGGGATGGCAACCCTGCTGCCTGATGTAGAAAAAACAAAGAAAGGACAGCGGCTTTTTCCTGCGCTTTTTGCGGCAAAAAGTTGTTGATCATTCTGACAACGTTTGTCAGATGTTCCCCGGCGCCGTTTTTTAAATTCCCTGGCCCGGGGCAGCGGGGAGGGGAACCGCTTTTATCTTTTTGGAAGAGCAAATTCAGAGTGATCGTCCTGTTAAAAAGTGTTAGAATTTATCAGGATTAATAGTAATATGTCAGTCTGCTTTGAGTACAACTGTGTATTTACTATGTATGGCAGATCCATCATACATATTTTTTTCGATTTGCAGATGTAAAAAATGCTATTCTATCCTCAGATCGTAACAGGAGGAACGTATGACAGATATTTTAATCGCACTGGCCCTGATTTTATGCGCTGTGCAGGCAGTATCGGCAAAAAAACTGCTGGCTTCCGCGCTCTGGCTGGCAGGATGCAGTGCAATGGTGGCGTTGCTTCTTTACCGGTTGGGTGCTCCTGAAATTGCCGTGATTGAATTAAGCGTCGGTGCCGGCCTGATTACCATCCTGTTTGTATTTGCCATCAATATTGCAGGTGATGAACAAATCGCATCCATGCCGTTTGTTCCGCCGTTTGTTGCCTGGCTTTTGATTGCGCTTTCCTTTGGTGCGCTCATTTACCTGAATTTGCCATTACTCAACAGCGTTTTTCCGGCGCTCTCTGGCAGTGTGCCCTCTGATGCCACCGCCTCCATCTGGAACCAACGCTGGCTCGATACAGCTCTGCAAATAGCGCTGATCTTTTGCGGCGTTCTGGGTGTCCTGAGCCTGATTCAGGACACAGTCCAAAAAGAGAACGAGCTATGAATACATCCATTCCATTTGTCTTTATTGCTGTAATTTTTATTTTAGTTGGGATTGCCTTCTATACTCTTTTGATCACAAGAAATATGATTAAAATTGTTATCGCATTGCAGCTTCTGGTAAAAGGAGCCATGATTGCTCTGGTTCTTGCCGGTCGATACACCAACCAATCCATGCTGAGCCAAAGCCTTGCGCTCACTGTCATTGTGGCTGACACGATTGTAGCCGTCCTGGGGCTCAGTCTTGCGGTGCAGGTACGCAAGCATTACCACAGCCTTGACATTGGTAAGCTGACTAATTTAAAGAGGTAAGCCCATGACTGCCATTCTGCTTTTATCTGTAATTATTCTTCCCTGGATGGGGGCCGTTTGTATCTGGGCAGTCAAAGATCAGAAAGCTGTTGTTCAACACAGCCTGGCTGTTTTGTTTTCAGTGATCACTGCTTTGGCAGCCATTTTATTGTTATTCCAACCCGGTGCGATGAGTGTCATTGACTGGGACACCCAAACTGTCTTTGGGCACTTTACATTTGGAGTGGATGGTCTGTCTTCATCTCTTACCGTCATTGCAACGTTTATCGGCAGCCTGGCGGTGATTTTTTCTGTAGACTATATGCACGGTGAAAAAGCGCTGGGCCGGTACTATGCCATGATTTTATTCTTTATTGGCGCCATGACCGGGCTGGTTCTGACAACCAATTTATTGCTGATGTTTTTCTTCTGGGAAATTACGGCTCTGTGTTCTTATGCACTCATCTCTTTCTACAATGATGACCCCAAAGCAGTTGCCGGAGGCATGAAAGCCCTGATCATGACCCAACTCGGTGGAGTTGGGTTACTGGTTGGCGCTTTAATTCTATATTCACAATCCGGCAGTTACGATATCAACGCCCTGATCAGTCATCCCGGCAGTATCAGTCCGAAGCTTCTGTCAGGGCTGGCGTTTGGCTGTCTGATTGCGGCGGCTGCCAAGTCTGCCCAGTTCCCCTTCCAAACCTGGTTGCCGGATGCTATGGAAGCCCCTACCCCAATCAGCGCCCTGATTCACGCTGCCACAATGGTAAACGCCGGAGTATATCTGTTGGCCCGTTTCTATCCGGCTTTTCAGGCTGTTCCAGGGTGGAAGCTGGCGGTGATGCTGATCGGCATGATTACTGCCGTTTCAGCGGCCATCATGGCAATGGTTTCTTTTGACCTGAAACGGGTACTGGCCTGTTCAACTGTCAGCCAGCTTGGCTACATGGTATTTGCTGTTGGCTGCGGCAATATTTTTGCAGCACAGTTCCACCTGATGAGTCATTCCATTTTTAAAGCGCTTCTCTTCCTGGCGGCAGGGGCGGTTATCCATGCAGTCGGAACCCGCGATATGCGGCAAATGGGAGGGCTGGGTAAACAGATGCCTTTCACCAAAATCGTGTTTATGATTGGATCACTTGCCCTGGCAGGCATCCCCCTCTTAAATGGCTTCTGGTCCAAAGAACTGATTCTGGAAGCCGGGCTGCAGGCAGCTCCCCTGTGGGTTTACATACTGATGTTAATCAGCGCCGGGCTGACTGCTTTCTACACTGTTCGAATGGTATCCATGGTCTTCTATGGCAGCCCTGCATCTGCAAAGCATGTTCACGATGCGCAAACCGCCATGAAAACAGCCCTGGTTCCTCTGGCTATCGGTGCGCTGACCTCCTGGCTGCTGGGAGGATCGTTTTCTCAGCTTTTGCATCAGACATTACCGGACTATGAAATTCACGCAGTCAGTACCCTCGACATCATCCTTGAAGTTGTGAAAGCTCCGGCAACCTGGCTGGCGCTTGCTGTTGTTGCCCTGGGAATTGCGGCCTGGTTTATGCGAACCAAACTGAGCGGTCTGAGCAGGGTTTTTCAGTGGCTTGTTCAATGGGCTCAAAACAGTTTTGGGTTCGAAAAGATTAACCAATGGATTGTCAGCGGCACTCAGTCACTGGCAGAAAGCCTGCGTGTTACCCAAACCGGGATGCTGAATTGGAATATTGCCGGCATTCTGATTGGCTTTATTCTGGCAGCTTTTATCCTGATGATCGGAGGTTAACCCATGACTGCTTTAACTGCCCTTGTTCTTCTTCTTACCCTTCCCATCGGAGCCGCTCCTGTCATCTACCTTGCCGGAAGAATCACTTACCGGAAGAATCTGCAGGTCACTCCAGCCCGCTGGCTGGCGACACTTACAATGATCGGGCTGTTTATCCCGCTTTATACGCTGCATCGGCAATTGTTGACCGCAAACCGCATCGAGGTGACTGTTGGGCAAATCCATCTGGCATATGATGGAATCAGTCAATTAATTGCTGTTTCGGTCGTACTTCTTGGTTTTTGTTGTATGCTCTACTCTACCCGTTACATGCGCGGAGAAGCCGGAGAAGAGAAATTCTATGCCCTGCTGAGTATTATGATCGGGGCTATTTTGGGTCTGGCCACCGCCGGTGATCTTTTTAACCTTTGGGTGTGGTTTGAAGTCATGAGCATCAGCTCTTATCTGCTGGTTGCTTTTTATCGGGATCAGGCTGATTCCATCGAAGCCGGGGTTAAATACCTGGTGCAAAGCGCTGCCGGTTCAGTTTTCATTCTGCTTGGAATTGCCATTGTGTTCAGTCAAAGCGCAACACTGGACCTCACCGCCATCAAAGCGGCGCTGCAGAATTCCAGTTCTTTGCTTCTGTTGGCGGCCTCCGTTCTCTTTTTTGCCGGGTTTGGAATTAAAGCTGCCATTGTTCCAATGCACACCTGGCTTCCGGATGCGCATTCCCAGGCGCCCAGCGGTATCAGCGCCATGCTTTCAGGCGTTGTCATTGAAGCCGGGCTGACGGCTCTGCTGCGTGTTCTTCCGGTGGTCATCCAATCTCAGGCAAAATGGGGTGTCATCTTCCTGCTGGCAGGTTCTGTCAACCTGCTGTTGGGCAATCTGATGGCATTACGCCAAAACCAGGTGAAACGTCTTTTAGCCTACTCCAGTGTCAGTCAGATGGGATATATTTTGATTGGTTTTGGTGCGGCAATGTATTCGCAACAGCCCACCGGCGCTTCAGGCAGTTTCTTTCATATACTCACCCATGCACTGATGAAAGGCCTGGCCTTTTTGGCAGCAGGCTCATTGCTCTATGGATTAAAAATATCACGGCATGATCACACGCCATTAATGAATGAAGACCTGAACGGTGTTTCTCAGCGCTACCCCCTGACCGCTCTGATGTTTTCCACTGCATTGCTGGCTTTAGGCGGCCTGCCGCCAATGGTTGGGTTCTGGTCAAAATGGCAAATCTTCCTCGCCGGGTTTGAAGGAAATTCCATCTTCCCCATGATGGTGGTGATATTTGCTGCCATTAACAGTGTACTTTCTCTGGGGTATTATGCCCCTCTGGTAAACCGCATGTATCGCTTAAAATCAACTGCTCTGGTATCTGAGGGAACAGCCATGAAAGCTGAAATGGTAATCCCGATGGCTTTACTGTTCGTAATGATTGTGGTGATTGGTCTTTGGCCTTCACTGACCCAATGGCTGATTTCTCCGGCAGCCGCATCTTTTTTGGCTGTGTTTGGCGGATAGGAGCTGACATATGAGTATCATCCTTACTCCCCCCCTGGCTTTCCTGATTCTTCTTCCTTTTGTAATACTGATTTTTCTTTTTGGGAAAAAACTGGCTGGGCCGGGAAACCCCAATCCCATGAAAAGCAGTTCTTATGGCAGCGGTGAAGCTGCCCCAACCCATGCTGCTGCACCCGGATACCGCCCATTTTTCATTGTTGCTTTCTTCTTTGCCATCCTTCACCTGGGAATGCTGGTTATCGGTACCAGCGGTCTGTCTGTAACAGGCGGCATGTACATTATTGGTTTAATCCTGGCGTTAATTGTCCTGATTCTGGGATAACAAAGTGGACTAAAATGGTATACTTTTATGGGAATGGTATTGAAGCAAGATAAAAGAGGCAAAATGGAAGAAATTAAAATGAATGCCTGGAACAATATGTTGGAATCGTTAAAAACCTGGGCAAGAATAAACTCTCCCTGGGTGATTCACTATAACAGCGGTTCCTGTAATGGTTGCGATATTGAAATACTGGCAACGCTGACCCCCCGTTTTGATTTGGAGCGTTTTGGGGTGAAGTTGCAGGGCAGCCCCCGCCATGCCGATATTCTGCTCTGTACCGGCCCGGTGACCCGACAATCCAGAGACCGGTTGCTCAGAATCTACGAACAAATGCCTGACCCAAAGCTGGTGGTTGCCATCGGTTCCTGCGGCTTATCCAGCGGTGTTTTTCGCGGATCATACAATGTTACTCATGGTATTGATGAGGTGTTGCCGGTTGCAGCCTATATTCCAGGCTGCCCTCCCCGGCCTGAAGCAATCATCCACGGAATTATAGCTCTCCTGAACAGTCTGAAAAAGGAGTAAGAAAAAATGGAAACAGAAACTTTACTTTCACAGGCGGAACAGTTGGTAAGCCCCTGGGCAAAAGCCAGCCACCGCCCTGAATCAAATCGGCTGGACGTTATCATTGAGCGGGAAGATCTTCCGGCTGCCGCAAAGGCATTAACAGATGCGCGGTGGGGGTATCTCTCTGCGATTACCGGCCTGGATATGCCTGCCCCTGCAGCCGCTGAAGGCGCCCATCACCCTGAAAACCAATTGGAATCGCTCTGCCATTTTTGTGAAGGGGCTGCTGTTTTAACCCTGCGGGTAAGGGTTCCCTACTCTGACCCGCATATTCCTTCGTTGTGTGGAATCATCCCTTCTGCAACATTATATGAAAGAGAATTAATGGAATTGTTTGGTGTCATTGTCGATAATACCCCGGTAACAGATCGGCTGATTCTGTCAGATGACTGGCCGGTTGGGGTTTTCCCTTTGAGGAAATCCTTTACCGGTCTATCTTCTGAAGAGGGGCTACCCTCTTCAGAGGCCGGAACAGAGGAGAAATAACATGCAGGGAAAATCGGAAAAATTTATTGTCCCTATTGGGCCGCAGCATCCAGCCCTGAAAGAGCCGGGTCATTTTGCGTTTACAGTAGATGGTGAAGATGTTACCGGCGCAACCATTCGGCTTGGGTATGTTCACCGCGGAATCGAAAAAACGGCCGAAAACCGCAACTGGACCCAGAACCTGTATTTGGTTGAACGAGTCTGCGGCATTTGTTCCCATGTCCACGGAACGGCTTATGCCCTCGGCGTCGAAAAACTGGCAAATATTGAAGTTCCCATGCGGGCTCAGGTTATTCGTACCATCTTCTCTGAGCTGGAAAGAATTCACAGTCATATGCTCTGGCTGGGGGTCGCTGCACATGAAGGCGGCTTTGATACCTTATTTATGTACAGTTGGCGTGATCGTGAAGTTGTGATGGATATTCTGGAAGAAGTCAGCGGAAACCGCGTTCATTATTCTGTGAATGTTCTGGGCGGGGTCAAATTTGACGTCACCCCTGAACTGAGCGAAAAAACCCTCAAAGCTATGGATTTTTTGGAAAAGCGAATCCAGTATTATGAGAAAATTGTCACTACGGATGAAACCTTTCTTGGCAGAACCCGTGGCGTAGGCATGATGACAAAAGCCCAGGCAGAAGAATTGGGCGCTGTCGGCCCGACTGCCCGCGGATCAGATGTCCGCCGCGATGTTCGGGTCGATTCACCCTATGCAGGCTACCCGCTGTATCCGATCAATGTCATTGTAGATCAGGGCGGTGACCTGCAGGCCCGTTTTGTGGTTCGCCTCAAAGAGATCTATGAAGCCATCCGCCTGGTACGCGAAATGATAAATACCATACCTGAAGGAGCGCTCAGTGTAAAAGTACCCCGCCGCATTCCAGCCGGTGAGGTCATCAGCCGGGTTGAAGCGCCCCGCGGTGAGCTGCTCTATTATATTAAAAGCTCCGGCGGCGATACCCCGGACCGGGTTAAAATTCGCACTCCCAGCTTATGTAACTGGAGCACTGTCAGTTCGGTAGCTGTCGGACATAAACTGGCAGATATGCCCATGCTGCTGGTGGGAATTGATCCCTGCTTCTCCTGCAATGACCGCCTGGTAACTGTGAATCAGAATTCAAATTCTCAGACCTTATCCTGGGAAGACCTTAGAAAATACGGAATCGAGTATTATCGATGAGCCTGACACTTCCCCCTCTGGTTTCAATCCTGTTGTTTCCATCCGGGGTCTTTCTGATCCTGTGGAGTTTGCTGTACGAGTATTTCGATCGCAAACTGATGGCCCGTTACCAAAACCGTTATGGGCCGCGCTGGTTCCAACCTTTGGCTGATACCATCAAACTGCTGGCAAAAGAAGAAATCATTCCTGATGGAGTCCATAAAGCCTTATTTATCTTTCTGCCTGTTTTTGGGTTAACCACTGCATTAACCGCCGCCCTGTACGTTCCCCTGTTTGGCTTTGCCCCTGCTTATGGCTTCAGAGGCGATCTGGTCGTGGTCATTTATCTTCTCAGTGTCCTTACCATCTGTTTGGGGCTGGCCGGCGCCAATACCGTAGACCGTTTTTCTCTGATTGGAGCTACGCGTGCCCTGACGCAGCTGTTTTCTTACGAAGCGCCCTTTATGATCGCTTTACTGGCCATTGCCCTGGCAGCCAATACCTGGAATATTGCAGAAATCAATACATTTGCTCATGCCAATATCTGGATGATTTTAACCCAGCCGATCGGCTTTCTGGTCGCTTTAGTCGGGTTGATGGGAAAACTGGAACTCTCTCCCTTTGATGCCCCTGAAGCTGAAACTGAAATCGTCTCAGGCGCTTTGACGGAATACAGCGGCCGGGGCTTAGCCCTGTTCCGCCTCGGAAAAAATGTTGAGCTGATCATTGGTTTAACCCTGATTTCATCCTTCTACCTTGGCGGTCTGGCAAACCCGCTCGAATTTCTCCTGAAAACCCTTGTTCTTTTGCTGATCATTGCCATGCTTCAATCGTTGTTTGCCCGTCTGCGCATTGATCAGACGGTAGGGCTATGGTGGCGGCTTGGAGCCATTCTGGCTTTGGTACAGGTTCTGGTGGTTATTCTGGCCCGCATTATCAGAATTGGGATATAGAGGTTAATATGTCATCCATAGGCGCAATGATCGGCGATGTTTTTAAATCACTGTTTACGAAACCGGCTACTGAACAATATCCTTTTGTAAGAAAGGATAACCCGACCCGGTTAAGAGGCAAACTGCATTACAACCCTGAGAAATGCATTGGCTGCAGCCTGTGTGCGCGCGATTGCCCGGCAATGGCCATTGAACTGATTACCATTGACAAAGCTTCAAAACGCTATGTCATCAAATATTATTATGATCGCTGCACTTTTTGCAACCAGTGCGTTGAAAGCTGCCGGTTTGGCTGCCTTGAATTATCCAATACCGATTGGGAACTGGCATCCCTGTACAAACAACCCATGGTTCTTGAATATGGACGAGAAGAAGACTTACAAACCCTCCTGGAACGAAACACTCAGGCAGCAGCTTCAGAAGCTGAAACATCAAAAACAGCCTGATGACCCTTCCCTTCGGCTGGTCATTCTGGGGACAGGCAATGAGCTGAATGGAGATGATGCTGCGGGCGTTTGGATCGCCCGCAGTTTGCAATTGCTGCCTGATCTGCCGGAAAATATCCTGGTGCTCGATGGAGGAGACGTTCCGGAAAACTGGAACGGAAAAATCATCCGGTTTCAACCGGATTACCTCTTAATGATCGATGCCGCAGATCTTGGGATTCCTGCCGGTGAAATCCGATATCTTGAGCCCGATGAAGTGCATGGTGGCATGGGCACGCATGGGCTTTCACTGGGCGATCTGGCCCAGCTTTGGACAGCCCAAACCGGCTGTCAGACCGGCATTCTTGGCATTCAGGTTCAACATCTGACCTTTGCAGCAGCCTTATCGCAACCGGTTCAAAAATCAGCCTGTGAAATTGCAGCAGCCTTAACGGCCATCAGCGGGCATTTGTGACCGGCAAAGAATTAAATACACCCCCAAAAGTTTTTTTCTGCAGATTCCTGGAGCGCTTTTTAAGCCGATCAGGTGATATGACAAAATGCAGAACTCGGGTTGACCAGGCAATGGCCTCTTTGCAGAAAAATAATGTTGATAAGAACTTAGGGCTATATTGTCAAGGGTATTTCGGAGAACCAAACAAATAATTGATTAAAGACAGGGATGGTTCTCCTGTCTGCTACTCTGGCGTACTCTGGCGGAACACACCACACTGACCAAAAACATAACACCTGGATGAACTCTGTCATATATACAGGCACATATAAGTATCCGTGCTTCACGGTGCAAGTCTTTCGTACAGATGATATATGAGTCGCCCAACCTATCCCCGAACTTCTTACGGAACTTGTCCATTGAAACATGTCTATCATACCTTGACGATTTAACCTCCACGGGACAAATCTTTTTGCCTTTCCTTAACAATCAATGACTCACGCGGATACAATTTCACATTATAAAAAATCTGTAATTTTGTAAAAAACAGTTTTAGGTCATAAGACTCGTTTTCAAAGACATCTCTTATCTCAGGGGAAAAATTCGAAAAATCAATCATAATATAAGATTTATACTCGTCCTTTGCTAACTTTTGAGCAATAAAGCTTTTCCCGATGCGCCTGGCTCCCTCAATAAGGATTGCGCTCGATCCATCTCTTCGGAAGCGCAGTACTTCCGCCCGCGGCAGCACATGTGAAAGTACCGTTTGTAAAAACGACGCAGCGGGATTTTTATATTCCATGCAATGACTATCCAAAAAGATCATGGTTTTTTCTATTAAATAATTGGAAATGCATTATAATAATCATATAAATCATACTTTTCATACTGTAAAATCAAAAGAGAGGTTCTGATATGAATGAGCATGAGGGTAAATATGCATGGACAGTTAAAGTTGGAGAAAAAGGACAATTTGTAATCCCTAAAGAGGCACGTGAGATTTTTGGTATTCACCCCGGCGACACTTTAATTGTGCTTGGTGATGTTAAGCGCGGTATTGCAATACCACATCAGGAGTTATTTTCAGAACTAAAAAACAGGTTTTTTTCAAATGAAACGCTGGATGAAACGCCGGATAAGAAAGAAGAGTAAAAATGGATATACTGTCTGTTTGTAATCTAAAAAAAACATACCCGGCCTTTGTTCTTGATCAAATTTCTTTCTCTTTAGCGCAGGGGAAAATCACAGGTTTTATCGGAAGGAATGGAGCAGGAAAATCAACAACGCTTAATTCTTTATTCAATTTTGTACATCCCGACAGCGGAGAAATTATGTTTTTTGGCATGCATTTTTCAAAGCATGAAATGCAGATTAAGCAAAAAACAGGGTTTGTTTCAAGCGGGGTAAATTACTATCCCACCAGGAAATTGAAAAAAATATCTCAGATTACAAAGTCCTTTTATCATAACTGGGATGATGAAGCGTACCAAAAATATATGCAAATGTTTAAGCTGGATGAAAACAAAACTCCGGCTCAGCTTTCGTCAGGTATGAAAGTAAAATATGTTCTGGCCCTTGCGCTTTCACACCATGCAGATTTGCTGATTTTAGACGAGCCCACCAGCGGACTTGACCCTGTTTCACGCGATGATTTGTTGGATATGTTTCTGGAGTTGTGTGAGAAAGGAAAAACAATTTTGTTTTCCACACACATTACATCTGACCTTGATAAATGTGCGGAAAATATTATTTACATCAAAAACGGTAAGATTATTGCCGATACCAGTGTGAAAGAATTTGAAGAAAACCACAAAATTGTATCCTTTCACCGTGAGGAAAATATGCAGACTTATGCTAACCTGGTTTTAGGACGAAAACGGACAAAAGATGGTTATACCGCACTGATGTATACAAAGGATGCATTGCATATCGATTCAGAAGTTTCCCATGCCAATTTAGAGTCCATTATGGTGCATCTGGAAAAGGAGGCAGCATAAATGTTAAACCTGCTTCGAAAAGAATTCAGCCTTGCAATGCATCCAATTACACCGATGATGCTTTTGTTGTCGGCAATGGTTTTGATACCCAATTATCCGTATGTGGTTATATTTTTTTATGTATCCATGGCTGTTTTCTTCACCTGTCTTTCAGGCAGAGAAAACAACGATGTGCGTTATTCTCTCAATCTTCCAATTCAGAAAAGCAGTATTGTTCAGGCCCGTTTTCTGTTTACCGTTATTCTGCAGCTTATACAGCTTGCCATGATGATACCGTTTACCGTGTTAAGTCATAAATTAAATAGCATGGGCAATCAGGCAGGAATGGATGCAAATATTTCTTTATTCGCGGTTGCTTTTATTGTCTATGGGCTCTTTAACTTTATTTTTTTCCTGAGTTACTATAAAGACGTAAATAAGGTTGGAGTTGCGTTTGTTAGATCAAGCATTCTGATTTTTGCATGTGTTGTTTTTGATGTGTTTGCAACTTATGTAATATCTTTTGTTAAACAATATCTGGATACCCGAGATCCGGAGTTTTTACAGCAAAAGTTGATATTTTTAGCTGCGGGTGTTTTTGTCTATATTCTTTTTACATGGGTTGCTTATCAGGTGAGCATACATAATTTTGAAAAGCAGGATTTGACCTGACAAATAGTATGAGCCATTCCCTCTGTATAATACTGAATGCCGACCGCATAAAGATTTTTTGTCATGTTCTGAAAAGCCTTATCATAGAAACTGAGGAGACATTTAAAAAATGAGCGCGTCAGTCAGCGCTTTGTTTCTTTGAAGCATTCTTTAAGAACGTATGCCTGTATAATTACGCAAACCGCACACATGAAAAGAGAATGCTTATGGGACGACCGGCAGAAAAAACAGATCTGATCAGCGCAGCCAACAGCCATTATGCAAAACTGAACGATCTGATTCATCGGATGACCGAAAAAGAGTTGTCAGCCCCTTTTAATTTTGAAAACGATAACAGGAAGGAAGCGCATTGGACAAGAGATAAAAACCTGCGGGATGTTTTAATTCACCTTTATGAATGGCATCAACTGCTGCTTAATTGGGTACATTCCAACCGTGCCGGTCAGGCAAAACCGTTCCTCCCCGAACCCTGCAACTGGAAAACATACGGAGAGATGAATGTTGCATTATGGAAAAAACACCAAACCACTCCTCTGGCACAGGCAAAGATCATGCTTCAGCAATCACATCAGGAAGTCATGCAGATGGCTGAAACCTTTTCCAACGATGAACTGTTTTCAAAAGGGAGCTATCCCTGGGTTGGCGGAAGTACTTTAGGCTCCTGCTTTATCAGTACTACGGCAAGTCATTATGACTGGGCAGTCAAAAAACTGAAAGCACATATCCGAAACTGCCAGGCCTGACAACGCCATGCTCAATCACTCGCCGCAAAACCCGATGCACAGAGAATATATTCATGAAGTTCCTGAAAGTGATACGGTGATTTTGTTTGTTCACGGTATCCTGGGCTCTCCGGATCAGTTTCAGGATTTTATTCCGCTGGTTCCAAAGACATGGTCCATCCATAATATGTTGCTTGACGGACACGGGAAAAAGGTAACGGATTTTTCTCATACCTCGATGAAAAAGTGGAAAGAACAGGCAGCCGATAAAGCAGAAACTCTGAGCAGAAAATATAAAAATATCATCCTTGCCGCTCATTCAATGGGCACACTTTTTGCAATTGACCTGGCCTTAAGATGGCCCCAACAGGTAAAGATGCTGTTTTTATTGGCTGTACCGCTGAAAATGTCTCTCAGGCCGTTTGCAGTCTCGAATTCTATGAAGGTTATCTTTGATAAGGTATCGGCTGGTGACCCTGCGGCGATGGCTGCAAAAGCATCCTATAGTATTGAACCCGACAAAAGACTTTGGAAATACCTCCGGTGGTTTCCCCGATTTGCCGAATTGTATTCAGAAACGAAAAGGACAGGGAAAAAACTTTGTTCACTCTCTGTTCCCTGCCATGTTTATCAATCCGGCAAGGATGAGCTGGTTTCCAGGAGCACCCTTAAAATACTTGCTCAACATCCAAAAATCTCAGTTGCCCTGCTCGAAAATTCCAGACATTATTATTATGAACCCGCCGACTATGCTCTGCTGTTAAAAGAGTTCAGAAGCTGCTGTAACAATCTGAGCCTGTAAATGGCTCTTATGGAGCGCAGCCATGCCAGGCAACAATACAGGAGTGCCCCCGCATACCGGCAGTACAGGGCATCGAAGGAAATTACAGCGGTCATCATCCGAAAAAACACCATAAAAAACAGTCTGAATGAATGATTCAGACTGTTTTTAAGTACATCTTTCTCAAATCAGGAAGCTCTGAAAAAGATACTGCTGTTACTTCCTCTTTTTGAAAATAATCACAGCAAGAATGACAACCACAACCACCGCTACCACAACTCCAATAGCTGTATGATTCATATTTCTGTCTCCTTTCTTTTATCAATTCAAACGAATACTTCGGTTATTGTTTTTTCTTCTTTTTCACGATTATGCCGATACCTGCAGCGGCAACTGCAACAACGGCGGCAACCACTACTGCTGAATTCATGCTTCTTCGCTCCTTTCCAATAAATTTTTCTCATTGATTTGTTTCCTGCATAGTAAGGAAGCTGCTATCCCTGCACCAATAACCAATGCAAAAGTGCTGATGGCTATCCTTCTGTACATCCAATTTCGATACATTTTTTCCTCCCGGCTGGCTTACAGTAAGCTGTCAGCCTTTTCGCACACTTCGTAGATTTCGTCATATTTACCTTCGATGAGTGATGTAACCTTGATGCTCTTTTTTGCATAGAGAGATTGATATGCAAAGTATGGCAGTATAAAACCGATGAATCCCGGGATGGCTAATACAACACAAAGGGAAATTATGCTTTTCAGATATGCCAGCAGAGATCCTGCCAGAAATACTATTCCTGTCAGACCAATGGTATAGGCTGCAATCGATGCACTGACAGTTTTGGATTTTTCCATATCCTGAATCTCTCTGACACAGGAGTCAAATTGACGCTGTAAGCGGGTAAGCTCTGCTTTATTTCGAATTTTTCTGTCGCGCTTAAATTTCATAACGACCAGATTGATGCCTATCAGTGGAACGGGATATGTATTTTCAAGCTTCCAACCAAAATTTGCATAACCATCTGCATACAGGGCTTCCATCTCACGGCTTATGATTACATCTTTATACTCATAGCCAATAAAATCGCTCCCGTTTTTTACCGTTTCGACCATTCGCATTCTCCTTTGTTTTGCTCCTGAGGCATATCGTCGTCTTTTTTATCTTCCCGCAGGGTTAAAAAAGCCTCAACAAATTTGTCTTCCATCCTTTTATAGCCACGAACAATATCGTTTTCCATCCTCTTATAGCCTGAAACTACACTGTTCTCCATCGTCTTGTAGCCCGAGACTACACTGTTCTCCATCGTCTTGTAGCCTGAAACCACACGGTTCTCCATTGTCTCGTAGCCTGAGACTGCATCTTCTTCTGTTTTCTTTCGTTTATCCGATTTGCTCATGATTATTTCCTTATGTATTTTTCAGACACTGATAATGCCTGCGCCTGTTCACAAACATCGTATGCAACATTTATTGTTGTCACCATGTCAGGATGATCCATTTGATCGGAAGGTGTTTGAGCTGCATATGCGTGAATACTGCTGCTTACACCTGTATAAATATATGCCGTAAATTTTTCGATACTCTTCATTTCATGCTTCTTTTCTCATGTGAAAAATATTCATCAAATCATGATGCTTCATTCTCATTGCCTGCATCTTCATGGCATTCCTGTGATTCATCGGCATGATCATGGCGTTTCTGCGGTTTATCGGCTCCTTCATAGCGTTCCTGCGACCGTCGGATATGATTTTCCAGTCGTTCGGCTGAGTTTTGGACATGTTTTGCTATCCCGCTGTTTGATTGCCGGATATGCTCATCCAGGTACTCGCTGTCTTTGCTCTCTGACATTCTTTCAGTTGATTTTCTGTATGCTTCCTTATTCGAACCTATTCTGCTTCTGTACTCCTTCTCTCTTTGAATATGTTCTTCAAAAAGCCTCTCCAAGCATTTAAGGTGTTCCTCAAAAAGCCTGTGCCTAAGTTCAATGTGTTCAATCAATAGTCTCGCTAACATTATTTCCATTCCTTTCCAATCAGATATTCCAAAAATTCTTCAGATCTCAATATATGTTTCCGCAGGTATTCTGCCGAGTTAAACATATGCTTCTGTATCCACCAATCGTTCACCTGCCTAAGGTCTTCCTCTATGCAGTCGCTGAATCCTTCATCCGGGTTTGCATCATATGGATTGGTTTCATCCGGATCTGTGTGTAACGCTTTGTCAGTTTCCAGGTTGTTTAAAATATCCTGTTCCCACCTGATCCGTTCTTCCAGAAGCCATTTTGAGCAGCTGGAATGCTTTTCCAATTGTGCTTCCTGTGGAGAAACAGGTTGTTCTTCCATACTTTGCGAAAATATCACATTTGCTTTATTCAAATTATTCGTCACTGTCGGGTTCGTTTTCACAGTGATAACCACCAATACGGCTGCTACAATTACTGTGACTGCCACAGCAAAACCAATTAGCACTATTCTGATTATTTTCCTGTAAGTAAATCCATTACCCATGTTTTAACCGCCTGAAAGTTGATTCATTTCGCATACATCCGTTTCATTACTGAGTTTGTTCCATTTCAGCCATTTACAGAAAATACACTGCACAAGCGATGGCTGCGCCGACTACTGCTATTATTCCTGCTATGACAGCGGCTATAATGCCTGCTTTTGCAAAAAAAGTGATCATGAATATGCCTCCTTTCTGATTATTTTCATGTTCCAGTTTTGACTTTGAATTCAGTTAATTTCCTTCATGCCTGGAATGAGCGCTGTAAGCAGAACCATCTCTGCTGTACCAATGATGCTGCCAGATATAAGGACATTCCACTCTGGCAGCAGATACATGCACATCCCAATCGACAAAAGAAATCCTCCGACAGTTCCTGAAATCATTGCCACAAAGCTGCTTTTTTTCATACCTCAATCACCACTTTTTTCATTTCATTTTGTTTTTATTGATGCATATACTTTATCGTTAAGATGTTTGTGAATTGCTTACGAATTGTTTGGAAAATATTAAAAATAAAAACAGCCCGGAAAATGGGCTGTCAAACGCTTGTCTGCTGTGTGATATCCTGTGAATTCGGGATCAGATCTTTGGTTGGATGAAGGATCACATGGGTGCAGTGAAGCGGTCTGTTTTGGAAAAGATGGATGGCTTTGGCCAAAAAACGGCCCCGCGATGATTCAGGATGGGTGTGTGCCGAGGATGATCCCGAACGGTCGATAAATAAAGCGGCTGTTCCTGAAAAGGTGTTTACACCTGAAAAGATGTTTACACCTGAAAAGGTGTTGAGAAGTCTGGCATCCCATTCAGCAGAAAAAAACATCCTTCTGCCCGCGGCAAAGCCAAACACCCCCATCCATCATCCCATCCGCTCTGATATCTGATGACTAATCTCTGATGGGGATTACCACGGTGAAAGTACTGCCATGCCCCACTGCACTTTTAACCGTCAACGTTCCTCCCAGTTTCTCTACCACCCTGAGTGCCAGCGCAAGACCCAGACCATTTCCCTCACAGGAACGGGAAGTATCGGCCTGATAAAATTTTTCGAAAACATGCTTCATCGTTTCATTGTCCATGCCACAGCCGGTATCAGAAATTGAAACAGTTATGGTATCTGCATCCGATGTTTGAACGAGGTTGATTTTTCCGCCAGGTTCGGTATATTTAAGCGCATTCGATAACAGGTTGTTCCAGACAATTTCAAGCATATGTTCATGCGCTCTTATGATCGCTTTATCTTCAATGTCAGCAGAAAAGTCAATCTTTTTCTCCTCCCAGAGTGAGTCAAAATTTAAAGCACAGTCACAAAGCTGACGGCAAAGGTCATATACTTCCGGAACGGTTTCTATTTCCTGATTTTCCAGTTTATTCAGTTGGAGAATATTGCCTGCCAGAGAAGACAGGTTATCGGTTGCTTTTACAATGGTCTCGATATACTCGTTTCGCGTATTTTCAGACAAGTTTTCGTTTCTAAGCGCCATGGTATAGTTTTTGATAACAGAAAGAGGGGTTTTTATCTCATGAGACACATTCGCGACAAAGTCATTTTTTAGCGTTTCAATGCTGCCAAGTTCTTTTACCATGGCATTAAAGTCTAAAAACATCACATCAATATAGTCATAATGATCAGGCGTATTTAACGGCTCTGCATAAACAGAAAAATCTCCCTCAGCTACTTTTTTTGCCGCCGCACTAAGCCGTTGCATAGGAACATCATAACTCCGTCGTATTTGCCAGTTTGTACTAAATCTGAACAGCAACGTTACAACTGCCCAGTACACCATAATTATCGCAACCTGAACAAACCTGTTGATTGTATGAAATGGTTGGGACATGATAATATCTACCTGAATTTTTACAAGTAAAAGTATGATCATATACGCCAGAATGGATTCTTTTAAACCTACTACTGTTTTTTTAACCCGAGCATCTGTTTCCAGTGTTGTTTTCAATGAAGCACCGCCTTATACCCAAGCCCATGAACAGTTACAATTTGAAACCCATCACAACAGGAGAACTTATCTCTTATTTTTGTAATATAGACATCTACCGCTCTTAAACTTGTATCACTTTCCATACCCCAGAATTCATCCATGAGCTGAGAGCGGGAAAATGTTTTTTTTGGATAGGACAGTAACTTGAAAAGAATGTTAAATTCACGAACCGTAACGGATATATCTTCACCGTTTATGGAAGCCGTCAAAGCATCGGCGTCCAGCGTCAGATTTCCAACCGTTATCTTTTTTTCATCCAAAATATGGGCGCGCCGCAGAAGTGCGGCTACCCGCAAAACAAGCTCGGTCAAATCAACCGGTTTAACCATGTAATCGTCAATACCTGCTCTGAACCCTTTTTGTTTTGATGCTATGTCATCTCTGGCAGTCATAAACAGGATCGGTATTGTTTTGTTGAGAGAACGAACACTTTCAGCAAATTCAAAACCATCAATTTTCGGCATCATGATATCAGAAATGATCAGGTCATACAGGTTGCCGTACATCAGGTCGTAAGCTTCATTTGGGTTAAAACAGCCCTTCACTGTATAACCATTATCAGAAAGGTGCGAGCAAACAATTTTATTTAATCGTATATCGTCTTCCACAACCAAAATATTTATCACGATCAGGCCTCCTGACTAAAATCAGAAATATCATATCAGGCAGTTGTTTCTAAATTGTTAAAATCCGTCTTCCTGTCCAATTTATAAGGGTTCTTATTATGAATCATACAGCTTTCGGGAAAGAAGTCAGAACAGTGCAAAAACATATGTTTTTATCTACATCTTTATCCGAGCAATGACAGAGTGAGCGGTATGCGATTTTTGAGCCTGATTCTGGAATATCCGGTACCAAATGCCACAGGGATCCGGTTATTTCGGAATATGCTTCATCAGGCATAGGCTCATTCTCTGTATCTTTCAACAAATTCTGCACAATACTCTTCAAGCTGTTTAAGTCCCTCATATTCTATTGGAAAATGCCCTGCGCCTTTCAGTATTTTTAACTCTTTTTGACATTGTAATTCATCAAAAAACAGTTTGCTCAGCGAAACGTCTGTCCACCGGTCTTTTTCAGGATGAAGCAATAAACAGGGGCATTTATTAAATTCATGGGGTTCGATTATGATTTCAGGGTGCAGCAGGGTGTCAAGAAACCTCAATGGAACCCTTGCGCCGGATGATTTTTTATCTTTCATCAGGATCCTGGCAAGTTCTCTGTTGTTTGTAATGGCCCGCATATTTCCAACCAGCTTCATGGGAATTTTAATGCTTTTGAACAGATTCGGAAACATTCTCAGCAAAGGCTTTGCCATTATTCCCATCACTGCATTGCCTGCCGTATTTTTGGTTACAACAGGATTTCTCTGGTCTAAAAGGCAGGTTGCCAAAATGCCGGATATGGTATTAAGTTCACAGGCGATTTGATACGCAAGCATTCCACCGGCGCTCAGACCAAATAAAAACAGTGGCGTATTTGATTGATTAAAATGCCGGGTAATTCTCACACCGTATTCAACCCAATGTTCATATGTAATATCGTTTTTATATTCTGTATATCCGTACATTGGCAAATCCGGACAGATAACATCATATCCTGTTCGATGCAAAGGAACCGCGATACATGAAAGCATTCTTCCGTTTCCTCCTATCCCATGGAAAAGGATTATCGTTGCCTCAGGCTTTTCGTGTTGGTAATAATCTACATGAATTTTTACATCGGGATATTCTATAAAAAGTTCAAAAGGCATATTGTTGCTGTTTAATCGGTTCTCAACAGGAAAAAATCTTTGGATTTCTTTCCAACAGTTGTTATTTTCGTAACCCATTTTGTACCTTCCCTGATGGCAGCGAAATAAACATATCTGCATCCGTTTTCTGTTACCCATGCGAGCCGGTTTTTTTGTTTTTAAAACCCCAGCGAACGGATATAGTTCAGGATGATATCCGGTTGATGAAGGTGCACATGGTGATCAGAGTCAAGCTCCAGTACGGTTACATTGGGATATGCTTTTTCCAGCTCCCGTGCTTTCGTTATCCAGCTTTCATCAATGTAGCTTGTTTGAGCGGGATCGGATACGAATAAGGTCACAGGACATTTTGGAAATTCCATATCAAGCGTTTTTTTTGCATTTGCTTTTTCATATTGTATTTCCTCAAACACTGCTTCCGGAAGAAGCGCTGTGTGCAGCAGGTATTTGTCCTGTGCGATTTCTTCGTCGGTCAGCCCTGAACGATACAGCTCAATGGGCAGAAAATCTTTCAGCAGAAATTCAAAACGACCCAGACCCAGGAAACGGATGATTTGGATGTTTTCTTTGCTCAGGAACTCATCTACCTTATCCCCTTCGGCATTTGCAAGCTCATATTCGGGAAGCAGCATATCCAAACCGATAATCATATCTACTTCATCAGGATACAGGCTTGCCCAATAGCGCGCTTCAAATCCGCCTATTGAATGGGGCAGCAAAATATAGGGTCCGCTTTCTCCGGCTTTCGCAAGCGCAGTCCTTGTTTCCTGCAAAATGACATCAAGGTCTTTCCCGTTACCGGAAGCTTCTGAATACCCCATACCGGCTCTTTCAACGATGACAACTCTGTGATTCTTTGATATTTCCTCCATCAGATTATGGTAGAAATAAACCGGAGATGGCATACCCAGTGCAGACAGCACCACAACCGTGGGCGCATCGTGAGATTTTTTTCCGGCGGCATAGACGTGCAGTTTATGTTTATTAACATCTACCAGCCTGCCGGGAGCAATGAGCCTGCTTTTTTCAGTTTTGATCAGAATATGGTGCACAAATACATATATTGCCAGGCCAATTCCGCAGAAGCCGGACATTATCAGAAGTATTTTTATGGTTTTTATAACGAATCTGGTTAAAGTTGTTATATTCTTTCCTGTCCTTTTTCTCGGCAGCCCCTATGCAGATTTCCACCGGTTCAGATGCAACGAAACAACCGACTGCTTATTGTCTGCCGTCTTTATGGTGATGCACGAAGAAAGCCCTGGCTTCTTTGCAGGTAAACGCTATACTTCTGTAAAAAAACGGCGTTGTTCTATCAGGCAGATTCAGTCTTTTGCACATATCTGTGGGCATACCGGATGCCTGTCTCATTTCGCAAAAGCCTGTTTGCTTTACTTTTACCTGTGCAACGCGGTATCAAAATTTTTTCATCAGTTTTTCAAACTCTGTAACAGACAGCGGCCTTGCAAGGTGATATCCCTGCACCTCATCACAATTCAACTGTTTTAAGCATTTATACTGCTCAGCAGTTTCAACCCCTTCAGCATTCACTGTAACATTCCATTGGTGCATCAGTTGGATAGCCATATCTAACACAGCGTGCGATTTCGCATTCGTATCAATACTGTTTACCAGTGAACGATCTATTTTTAATGTATCGATGTCGATACTGAGCAACAGGTTCAAAGAAGAAAATCCGGTTCCAAAGTCATCCATGATTACCGAAATGCCCCTGTTTCTTATGTTTTGAACAAATTTGCCAATAATACTTTCATTTTCAATAAACGCTGTTTCAGTCAACTCCAGCGCTATCAGTTCTTTGGGGATTCCATAAGAATTTGCAATGGCGTCATATTCATCCGGTAAATCTTTGATGACAATATTTTTTCTGGAGAGATTAGACGATATTGGCATGACTCTATATCCCTGTTTGATCCACCGGTGGATATCGCTGCACATCTGGTTAAAAACGTACTTATCCAGCGATATGATGAATCCATTTTCTTCAAACAAAGGAATAAAGATATCAGGATTCAGGAGGCTTCCGTCTCTTCTTTTCCATCTGATGAGCGCTTCGGCACCCGCCAGGCTTCCATCTTTTACCCAAAACTTTGGTTGATACATGACCACAAATTCATTCTGCTCTAAAGCAGTGTTCATGCTGTTTTCAAGCTCTCTATCCTGAAGTATCCTGGTACGTACGGCTTCGTCATAAAAAGCATAGCTGATGTTTTTATTATTCTTGGTCTGTTTCCGTGGTATATCAGCACGGTCTTTCATAGAATCTATATCAATTTGGATGTTATCAATCTCGTATACGCCAATGGCCATTGAAATTTCATAGTTTTTCCCCTGAGGCCGCTTATACTCCCCAATCGACTCTTTGAATTTTCTCAAACGGGAACACAGGTTTTCGCGGGTATCAAATTTCAGTAACAGCACAAAGTCATCTGCACTGATATGAGCAACCAGTTCATTATTTTTGCAATCTGATAAAAATACACTCTCGATAAAACAGATCAGTCTATCGCCTTCATTGTATCCAAACATGTCGTTAATGTATTTAAACTTATCAACATCGATTGAAATCAGGGCATATTGATCAGTGTGGTGTTTTTTGCTTAATATATCTTTTGCATCGATCTTAAATTTCTCATATGACCGATGTCCCGTAAGTTTATTTACAAATACCATTTCTTCAAGAATAGCTGTGGCTTTCTTCTGTATTTTAAGCATATTCATAAAAATAAGATACGAGGTAGCCACAATGATGCTGCCCAAAATCAGAGTATAGGACAGGATAAATAAGATCTTCTGGTTAAGCACTTCCATTGGCACTACCGTCAGCAGGTACCAGTCATTGATACCCAGCGGACGGTAATACATATACTTATATCCCTGATTAGCTTTATCAATACATTTGATAAAGCCAAGCTTTTCATTAATCATCCCCTGTTTTAGATCTGTGATGACCTGATCATTTTCAGAACTGGCTTCTTTTAAAACCAGAAACACATTGTCAAATGCCGTCTGACCCGGGCTACTCGTTGATGCTGAAATTGCATCGCCATTTTTCTTCACAATATAGGTATAGCCCCTGCCGCCGAACAAATTCACTGACAATGATGACTGGTATTCTTCAATAGAATAGGTTCCAAACAGTACAGCAACTACATTTTTTTCGGCCGTATCATAAACCGGGGCTGCATAAACAGCAATGGCTCTGCCATCTACGAAATCAATCAGTCTGTCTGAAACAGAGGATTCGCCTTTAAGCGCAGCCTGAAAATATGGTCTGGAAGCAAGATCAAGCGTTTTTTGATCGGTGGTAATCGCTGAGCCGTCGGGCGCAATAATTCCCATTCGTAAAAGGCGGTGGTTAACACTGACTTTCCTGAGGCTTTCCAAAACCTCATCCATCTGACGTTGATCTGCAGATATCATAATGGCAATATCTTCTATGGCACGCTGATCGCTGTTAATCTGGTTTCTGAGGGCTTCTGCAGTTTGCTGTGATACTTCATTCAGCGTAGCAATTACTTCTTCTTTCAGATTTTTATATACGATAATGGAATAGAAAAGAAAACTTAACAATAATATGCAAATCGCGACAGTGGTAGTAAACAGCGGATTTTTTAAAATTCGTTTCAATATTAAGCGCATATGCTCACAACCTGTTTAGACCTCTATCCTGTAACCGAAACAAACTTTTTACAAAAACACATCATATCCCTTCTCTAAAAAAGTTCATACTCTCTTTTGAGCTTTCTGTGCCGTTGTCGCATAAGCGATAACTTAAATTCGTATGACGTGCTTATAAAGAATGAAATACCTCAAATCGTGTATGCCGGTCAATTGTACTATTTCAGTCTGAAGGTATTCATGATATGCAGGATACCTGTATACCAGGTGCCTGAATTACAAATAATGTGATAAGTTTACGATAACAGAAATAAAAAGTCAATCTAACTCCTGAAGGAAGA
>CAZEEL010000028.1:0-23030 GCA_964511135.1 uncultured Leptolinea sp.
GGATGAATATTGAATGCACCCGTGTTACAGGGGTAGGAACAGACGGCGAAGCTTAACCTGGTGTGTTTTTTTTCTGATGCATGATTGTTTTTTGATGTGATGCAGCCGTGTGAAATGGTTTTTCCTTCGGAAAAATCGGCGGGATGAGGGCATCCCGCCCTGCGGGGTTGAACGATTTTCGGGCTGAGGCCGAAATACCGGGCGGGTGATTTTAAAATTATTTATCCGGTGCGCTTTTAACCGTTCTTCTCGTTGGTTTGCCGCTGTTCCCGCCGCTGCGATAACCGGGAACTGTGATCAGCAGATATTGGCACAGCCTTTGATCCTGCATACGGCTGCGGATGCGCGCGTCAATTTTATCCAATGTGGCAGAGGTGGTAATCACGGTGGGAAGTTCGGCGTTGTAACGGTGATTAAGAATCTGGTAGAGTTTTTCCTGTGCCCAGGGAGTGGCGCTTTGGGTACCCAGATCGTCCAAAATTAAAAGCGGGCTGCTGCGCACCTGTTCAAAAAGCTGGTCATAAGGGATGTTGCTGGAAGGGCTGAAGGTTGCCCGCAGGTGATCCAGCAGGTCTGGAACCACCACAAACATGGGGCTTTCTCCCATCCCGGTACGGTAATTTCCGATTGCGGCAGCCAGATGGGTTTTCCCGGTGGCGTAATCGCCATTAAAAACCAGCCATCCCTGCGGGGCGTCGGCATATTTCAGCGAGGTCTGCAGGGCATGATCCAGACTGCTGCGGGCGTCTTTGTTCAGGTTTTCATTTTCACGCAAACTGAAATTGCTGAAGGTTTGTTTGCTGTGCAGCCCGAGTGAAGAAAGAGGCGGCACGCTGGTGTCGGTCATTGGGTCGCGGTAATCCGGCGCAATGATGCGGATCATGGTAACCAGGCTGGGGTCATGCAGCCGTGAGCTGATGCGGCCGTCGATCTCATTCAGGTTTTGATTGGTCGTGATAACTGTCGGCAGTTGTTTGACATAGCGGTGGTTGATAATCTGATACAGTTTTTCCTGTGCCCA
This sequence comes from uncultured Leptolinea sp., assembly GCA_964511135.1. Classification (GTDB taxonomy): domain Bacteria; phylum Chloroflexota; class Anaerolineae; order Anaerolineales; family Anaerolineaceae; genus UBA4782. Next base: position 1,022 of record CAZEEL010000028.1, read on the forward strand.
GGGGGTTGTGTTCTGGGTGCCCAGGTCATCCAAAATGAGCAGCGCGATATTGCGAATTTCTTCAAAGCGTTCTTCATAACTTTGTTCAGCCTGCTGGTAAGAGAAGCGAATCCAGTCCAGCAGGTCGGGTACAGTGAGAAACAGGGTTTGCGTATTCTTTTGCACGGCTTCATTGGCGATTGCGGCGGCCAGATGGGTTTTACCGCATCCATAGGGGCCGATCAGCAGCAGCCAGCCGTTGGCTTCCTGTGCGAAATGCATGGCAGAGTTGAGCGCACTTTTAAGCGAATTGATCTGCTGCTCGCCCAGACCAAAGCGCCCCTGTACATTAAAAGCATCAAAGGTCATGTGTTTAAATGCATCCAGATTGCTTTTTTGCATCCGGCGGTTTTGCTCTTCCTCAAGGGTTTTATCCATGAGGCAGGAACAAATGATCAGCCGGCCGAAATCAGGGTGGTTTACCGGAACATCCTGATGTACGTATCCGGTTCCAAAACAGTGGGGGCAGCCGGGGTTTCCGGGGCCAAAACAGGTTTCATCCTGCTGAGAAGGTGAAGATTCCTCAACGGTCGGGGAAATATTGTCGGTAACTTTCTTCATAGTTTCGTTTATTTTCGGCATTGCGGCCATCCTTTTGCCAGGAACGTAAAATGGCTTCGATATAACGCCAGTTACGGACGTTGTTTTTTACGGCAATTTCTATTGCTTCTCGGACCCATTCGGCAGAACAGGTTTTTTCGGAATCTATCAGCAGGTCGGCAATCAATGGGGTGAGGGGGCCGATATTCTCTTCATAAAGCTGATAGATGGTCGGAACAGGTTGTGTGAATAGTCGTTCTGTTTCTCCGGGCTGCCATAACCCTTGCTGACAGGATTGATACAGGGCTTTCCCTTTGACAGAATTAAGGAAATACAGCGGGCAGGCTGCGCCTTCCTGCCGGAAACTCAGCAAAAAACCGATTTGGGTAAACTTTTGCAATGCATTGTCAATTTTTGGCCGGCTGGCTTTGGGGCTGACTTTTCGGGTTACCCATTCAGGCGCCTGATAAAAATCTTCAGAGGTCAGGTAGCGGGTGTTTCCGTCCTGATGTTTTAAAGCCCAAAAGGCATACAGGGCCAGGTTTATTTCCAGGGTGTTATCCAGTTGGGGAAGGATGCTTTCAAGAAAAGCATCCGGCAGGGGAATGGTGGCCGATGTGTTGCCTGAAAACCCTGAGAAAACGCTCATCAGGCTCCCTTCAGTGTCTTCAGGGTGTCGCGGTCCGGGCTTGCGAAGCGGGTCAGATTTCCCTGGAAGAAGATCTGAATTCCGGGGTGGGTTGGCCCGTTGCGGTGTTTGGCAACGACCAGTTCAATAATCTCAAATTCATTGGGTTTTATCTGAGTTTCTTTGTCAGGCATATTTGGCCGGTGGATAAACATGACAATGTCGGCATCCTGTTCGAGGCTGCCGGATTCGCGCAGGTCAGAAAGCACCGGGCGTTTATCGGTGCGCTGTTCAACCGCACGTGAAAGCTGGGCCGCTGCAAGAACCGGAACTTCCAGTTCTTTGGCCAGAACTTTTAGATTTCGTGAGATGTTTGAAACTTCCTGTACCCGGTTGTCGGTATGGATGTCTCCGCTCATTAATTGCAGATAATCGACCAGTACCAGGTCCAGACCATGTTCCATTTCCAGCCGGCGGCATTTGGTGCGCAGTTGGAGCGGAGTGATGGCCGGGGTGTCATCCAAAAAGATACTGGTATCTGAATAAATTTCGATTGCCCGCACGAATTTATTCCAGTCGTTGGCTTCCAGTTTTCCGGTCCGAATTTTTTGGGTATCAATACCGGTTTCCTGGGCAATTAAACGCTGGGCCAGTTGTTCGTTGGACATTTCCATGGAGAATAAAGCTACCCGTTTTTTGTGCAGTAAGGCGGCATTTTTCGCCACTGAAAGAAGAAAACCTGATTTTCCGGTGCCGGGGCGGCCGGCAATGATCAGCAGGTCTGATTTTTGCAGCCCGCCAAGAATTTTATCGACATCGTGCAGACCGGTTGGAACGCCCATGATGTCGCTGGAATCTTTGGCTCGTTCTGCGATGTTGTCGTACACTTCGCTCATGACCGAGGCGATTGGCTGCACATCTTTTTGTAAGCGGCGTTCGCTGATAGAAAAAACGGATTTTTCAGCGGTATCCAGGGCAATCTCGACGGGCTGGCTGCGATCAAACGCGATCTTTGCCATTTTATCGGCGCTGTTCAGCATGCTGCGTCGAATGGCATCGTCTCGTACCATTTCAGCATAAGATTCGGCGTGCAGGCTGCTGGGGGTCTGGGTTACCAGTTGGGTGATGTAAGCGGCACCGCCGGCTTCTGACAGTTGGTTTTGCTCCTGCAGGTCATTGGTCAGGGTCAGATAATCAATTGGAACCCGTTTTTCACGCAGGCGGGTAAAGGATTGCCATATCCAACGGTTACGGTAAAGGTAGAAATCATCCGGCCGCAAAATCTGGGCAATGTCGTAATAGCTTTCGGGATTGATCAGCACCGCTCCCAATACGGCTTCTTCTGCCTCGCGGTTGTGCGGCTGAGATTGTATTTCTGCGGCTGGCTGAGCCTGAGAATCAGAGAGATCAGACATGGTTAAACTCTGTCGGGTTCCTGGGGCGGTTCATCCGGCGCATCCGGTGAATCATCAGCAGATGTTTCAGAGGGGGCATCTGTGTCGGAGGATGCGTTTTCGGATGGATCTTTTGGTGATGTGAAATTCTTATCATGGGATAAGGTTTCAAGGAAGCTTTCAAATACCGAGAGACGGTCATCCTGAATATTCTGATCATCCTGCCAGTCTGGCAGTGATTCGCTCTCAGAAATATTTTCTTCAATTTCCTGATCAGGAACAAAACCGGCAGCTTCCAGTACGATCGGATCAATCATGATCGGAACATGGCAGCGGACGGCCAGGGCAATGGTATCGGAGGGCCGGCAGTCAATGGCCAGCTCGCCCATGGGGGATTGAATGACCAGGTTACTGTAGAAAACATCATCCTGTAATCTGACAATCTCTGATCGAATCAGACGGCCTCCCATGTCGCGGATGATATTCTTTATTAAGTCGTGGGTTTGCGGTCTGGCCAGTGTTACATCCTGCAAAGCCAGTGTGATTGATTCGGATTCAAATATCCCGATCCATATGGGAAGGTGACGGTTTCCGTTTTTTTCTTTGAGCACAACAATGCGATGTTGGTTGGTGAGACTGACACGGATGCTTTCTATGATCATTTCTATCTGTTCCGCCATACCATTAGCTCCTGAGAGGGATTTCATCGATCTTATACGATCGAGTTAGTAATAGAACCTTTTCAGGCGCCTGCTGTAACCGGTTGGTGGGCAGCAGTCGCCTGAATTTTATTTGGTCAACAATTCAATGGCTTTATCAAGCTGAGGGTCTTTCCCTTCGGCAATATCTTTTTCAGTTAACTCAACCACATAATCGGGTGTAATGCCGATTTCATGGATCAGATTTCCCTTAGGCGTCAGCCAGCGGGCGATGGTAACCCGAACCGCACCCTGATTATTATTCAGGGGATGCCAGGTTTGAACCGAACCTTTTCCATACGTAACGGTTCCTACCAGGGCGCCGCGGCCGTAGTCCTGGATGGCTCCGGCGGTAATTTCGGCTGCTGATGCAGAACCGCCGTTGACCAGTACTGCCAGGGGAATATCCAAAGCCAACCCGCCGCGTTTGGTTTTCAGCTCGTCATGGGTTTTGTCGCCATATTCTTCGATGACGGCGATCTGATTGGGTGCAATGAATTCAGAGATGACTTCTACCGAAGTATCCAGATAACCTCCGCCGTTTCCGCGCAGATCAACAATCAGGCCGACCGGTTTGTTTTTCAGAATCATGCTCAGCCCATCACGCAGTTCACGGGTTGTGTTTGTTCCAAACTGATAAATTTTTACATAGCCTATATTGCCGTCCAGCATTTTTGCTTTTGCGCTTGGAACAGTAATTTTGGCGCGGATGATTTCTACATCAAAAGGTTTCTGCAAAGAGGCTCGGGCAATGGTCAGTACGACCCTGGTTCCATCCGGGCCGAGAACTTTTTTCAGTACCACATCACCCTGTATGCCGGTCTGGTCTTCTCCGTCAATTGAAACAATCTGATCGCCGGTTTTTAAACCGGCTTTCTCAGCCGGCGATTCGGGCATGGTGTCAATAATGGTCAGATAATCTTTTGATGTATCTACCCAGGCGCCAATGCCGGAATACTCTTTTCCCTGCAGGTCTTCTGTGGCGTTTTGATATTCTTCCGGAGTCATGTAGGAAGAGTGTTGATCGCCCAACCCCTGCATCATGCCGCGAATCGCGCCCTGCATCAGCAGAGCATCGTCAATGGGCTGGTCTACATAATTAAGGTGAACAATATCCCAGGCTTCCCAAAATGGCTCAAATAAGGTTTTCGTATCTGTTGGCCCGGAGGGAGTTACTTTTGGCTGTGTCGGTGAAACGGTGACGGTTTCAGAGGCAGCAGGCAGCATTGCGGCAGGTTTTGGCAGGAACCAGCCTGACAACAGCCCTATTGAAAAGGAACCGGCTGACAGAGCCAGTACCAGAATAATCGAAACAATAATTTTTGCAGCTTTCATGAAATCTCCAGTAAACGGAAATAATCAGGTTTATGACTGACATTAATTATTTATATCACTTTTTTATCTGTAATATTGAATCCAATGCCTGTCCCAGCTCATGAATTGATGCGATGCTGATATCCGGCTGAGCATGGTCATTTCTGATTAACGGGCGCACGGTGTAAAAGCCAAACTCACGGGCAGCATTAATATTATTGGGGTTGTCGTCTACCAGAATACAGGATTGCGGGTTGCTTTCACCGGCTCGCTGCATGGCACAGGTAAACACCGAATGTTCCGGTTTGCAGTTTGGAAACATGTCAAGAATATCAATTACGCCTTCAAACAGGTCTTCAACCTTCAGAGCAGAGAGTACCTGTGCAGCATGTCTGCGGTCTGAATTGGTTAAAATCCAGCGTTTTTGCGGGTAACGCAGAAGGACTTCCCTTAGTTTTGGATCAGGTTGCAGATATTCTCGAATCGGGATTTGATGAACATAGTCAAGGTAGGCATGAATGTCGATTCCTTTTTCAAAGTAGAGGCCGCGCATGGTGGTGCCATAGGTTTGAAAATAGTACTTTCGGCGTTCCATGACTTCGTTTTGCGGAATTCCGACCTGTTCTTCCATGAATTGTTGCATGCGCTGGACGATGACTTCCCAAATGCCGGTTGTGGGCGGGTACAGCGTATCATCCAGATCGTAGAAAATAGTAGTAAAGTTCATACATATAAGTATACACGATAGGTCTGGTAAAATTGTTTTAACCTGGTGCATAAGTTGCAACTTAAATTTAAAAAATGATGTAATTCATGGGTGATTGCATTTGGAAGCAAAATGAAAGGTTTTATGAATAAGAAGCAATGCATTTATTTAATTACCGTCGTTTTACTGGGTATTTCCTGCTCATTTGTGAGGCCGACAGTTTCTCTGCTGATGCCATTGCAGGGCACCCGAACTCCGTTGGCCACCATTGATATTAAGTATCCGCCGACAACACTGCCGGAAGTGACCAATACCCCGCCTGCTCCCACACCAACGGTACCAACGCCGACGGTTCCGCTGCCAACCGTTGAAATCCCCCGTTCTGCGACTCTCAATCCCAAAGAGGAATATGAAAAAGTTGACTCTCCGGGATACAGCCGGACGGTTCGTGTTGTGGCAATGGATGGCGACCCCTGTTATACGGCGCCTTTTAATGACGCGGTAGATCTTTTAGTGAAGACAGAGTTCGATGCCTTTCTGCAGGGAGTGACGTCCAATGAAGACTGGCGCATGCAGGTGATCCCGGATATGACCTCATCTTTTGATGTGCAGTCTACGGTAATATATAATGATCGCTCGCTGGTATCGGTTCTTTTTTCTTTTTATCTCTATGCTGCCGGAGCCGTGCATCCCCTGACTTATTCAAAGACCATTAATTATGATCTGCTGCAGGCTCGGGTCCTTAATTTAAGCGATCTTTTTGTTCCTGGAAGCAACTGGTTGGATGTGATCAGTTCTTACAGCACAGATTATTTCTATAACTGGGGCTTATTGGATTATCCGGGCGGGGTGGGGCCGAATGAATCGAATTTTAAAAATTGGATATTGGATGATCGTGGAATTACTTTCTATATTGACCCCTATCAAATTACGGCTTATGCTGCCGGTCCGCAGAACGTGACCATCCCATTCACTGAGACGGCTCTGGAAAGTGTCACAGCCAAACCTGGAATTCTTGACAGAATGATTTCGCAATGAACCCCTCTGAATCAAAACGGTTGCTGGCTGTTTTAGCGCACCCGGATGATGAAAGCTTTGGAATTGGAGGGACGCTGGCCTTTTATGCCCATCAGGGCGTGAGGGTTGATTTGTTTTGCGCGACCCGCGGTGAAGCAGGCGATGTGGATGAAAGTTTTCGGCAGGGCGGGCTGACGGTTGCTCAGGTGCGTGAAAAAGAGCTGCATTGTGCCGCAGAAACGCTGGGGATTTGCCAGGTGATCTTGCCCGGTTACCGTGATTCAGGTATGGCTGGCAGCGTTGCTCATCAGCACCCACAGGCATTAATCCGCCAGCCAACCGAACAGGTTGCTTTGCAGGTGGCAGATTGGATCAGAAAGCTGCAGCCTCAGGTGGTCATCACGTTCGATCCCTGCGGCGGGTATATGCATCCTGACCATATCGCGATTCATCGGGCAACGCTCAGAGCAGTGGCTTTGGCGGCCGGCAGCTTTCCTGATCTGGCGGGAAGACCCTTTCAGGTGCAAAAACTTTATTATCACGTTATGCCGAAGGGCCTTTTAAAGCTGGCCGTGTGGTTTGAGAAACGAAGAGGCGGTGACCCGCGCAAAATCGGAAAAAATCATGATATTGATCTTGAAGCGGTTGCGGCGGTGGATTATCCGGTGCATGCCGAAATTCGATATGGAAGGTATTTGAAGTATGTTGAAAAGGCCTGTGCCTGCCATGCTTCTCAGGGCGGAGGGCGGATGACGGGCGGTTTTGTGACCCATACGCTGCGCCGGTGGTTGGCTGTTGATCGCTTTATGCGGGTTTACCCGTTGGCAGAAGGTAACGTTCTGGAGCGGGACTTATTTACAGGGGTTCAATCGTTTTAATGGTTTTTCTTCAAAAAAACATTGGTTTCTGCAAAAAACATTTCAGCGATGCGGTGCATATACTATATTCGGGCTGCAGCGGTTGCTCATTTTGCGGTCTGGGCGCCCGGGAAAATTTTGCAGACATCCAGCCGGTTTAAGGATGCATGGGGTTTGTTTTGCGTTGGCGCCCTGTCAAAAAGCATGATTCACTTATTAAATTGTACAAAGAATATACAGAAAGACAGTTTCTTTCTTTGTTTTTTTGGCTATACTATAGATGGGATGTCTTTGTAATTAACCGGAGGAAAAATGTCAGACTTTAAACTTACTTATGCAACCATGTTTAACCCGCCTGAAATGCTTCATGCGTCATTTGATGAAGCTGTCAGGATGGCGAGAAATGCACTGGGTAAAGAATATCCGTTGATCATTGCCGGGAAAGATGTTTATACGGAAGAAAAGAGTGAAGACAGAAACCCTGCCAATATAAAAGAAGTGCTGGGTGTATTTCAAAAAGGAACCGCAGATCATGCTGCGCAGGCTTTAGCTGCGGCCCGGGCAGCCTTTCCGGGGTGGATGAAAACACCCTGGCAAAAACGGGTTGAGATAATCCGCCGGGCGGCTGATTTGATGGAAAAGCGAACATATGATATCGCGGCGGCCATGTCTCTGGAAGTCGGTAAAAACCGAATGGAATCATTGGGGGATGTTGCTGAAACGGTTGAATTATTCCGTTATCCGGCTGAACAGATGGAAAAAAATCACGGGTATACCGTAACGATGCACCCTGATCCGTTTGTGGGGATGTCAAGCGTCAACCTGTCCAGAATGGTTCCTTATGGGGTGTGGCTGATTATCAGCCCCTTCAACTTTCCGGCTGCCCTGACCGGCGGCCCGGTTGCCTCGGCCTTGCTGGCCGGCAACAGTGTGGTTATCAAACCGGCTTCTGATACTCCCTGGGTTCCTTACCTGATTACCCGTTGTCTGACAGATGCCGGAGTGCCGGATGGAGTTGTGAACTTTGTAACCGGCCCCGGGGCTACGCTGGGTCAGGCTTTAATTGACAGCCCTGAAGTGGATGGTGTCACCTTTACGGGGTCTTACAAAGTGGGAATGGGTATTTATCGCAGTTATGCGGCCGGAAAATATGTCAGGCCGATTATTCTGGAACTGGGCGGGAAAAACCCCACCATCGTATCCCGTCATGCGAATATTGAACATGCTGCTCAGGGGTTGATGCGCTCGGCGTTTGGGTTGCAGGGGCAGAAGTGTTCTGCGGGGTCTCGTATTTATATTGAAGACCCGGTCTATGACGCCCTGGTTAACCGTCTGGTTGAACTTACCGGTTCTTTGAAGATGGGCGATCCTGTACAGCGTGAAAATTTCCTGGGGCCGGTGATTAACCGCAATTCCTGTCAGGATTTTCAGAATTTCTGTGAAGAAATTCACCAGTCCGGGGGCGTTTTTCTGACCGGCGGAAAAATTCGCAGTGACGGGGCTTATGCAAATGGGTTCTTCTGTGAACCGACGATTGTGGCTGACCTGCCCTTAAATCATGCGTTATGGAAACAGGAAATGTTTGTGCCGATAACTACCGTTACCAGGGTTTCGGGGCTTGAAACAGCCATGCAATATGCGAATGACAGTGATTATGGTCTGACGGCCGGTTTTTATGGTTCAGATGAAGAAGCTGAATGGTTCTTTGACAATATTCAGGCGGGTGTGAACTATGCCAATCGTCCGCAGGGGGCTACCACGGGCGCATGGCCTGGATTCCAGCCATTCGGCGGATGGAAGGCCAGCGGGGCTACCGGGAAGAATGCGGGAGGGGTCTATTATCTTCCTGTATATATGCGGGAAAAAATATCCTGTCATGTGCATCACTGATGATTGATGTAAAATGAAACAGGGGTTCTGCTGATTTGCTGGCGGAACCCCGTTTTTTATATATAATTCGGGTATCTTGCGTGATTCGTATTTTAACATCCGTTCGGGATTATCATGTCCACACAAATAACAGGTCATGAAGAGGCTGTTTTTTGCCGAAGCCATTTCTCTTTTCAACATCAGACGGCTTCACTGTGCCTGCGTGATCCTTCATCCAACGAAATATCCGATCCCGAAATCACGTTATTTTAAGCAAAAATATAGTGCACAATATATTCCCGATCACTTTCCCGGCAGAAACAAAAGGAGGATGTATGAGCGAAACTGAAAGAACGATAGAAATATTGAGTACTGTTCGCCTGGAGGAAAGACATGTAAGAATGATTGAACAGGTATCACCCTGCTTTCATGTGACGGTTCAGCGAACCCGAAAAAGCGAAGAAGTTCACCCTGATGTTTGGAAGAAAACGGAAATCCTGATGACGGATAGCGCCTGGCCGGGGCCGGGTCAGGCTGAAAAGCTTAAATACATTCAGTTTTATTATGCAGGGGTTGATTCAGTGGCGAAAATGGCGAATCAACTTCCGCCGGATGTTCAGTTTTCTACCGGCAGCGGGGTTACAACACCCCAGGTCGCTGAATATGTGGTAGCCATGCTGCTGGCTCAAAGTAACCGCATCAGAGAGTTGTTGGAATGGCAGGTACGTTCTGAATGGGCAACCAATCGAGCCCAACTGGGCGAGGCCGAGTTTTATGGTTCTACCGTGGGAATCATCGGGTATGGCAGTATTGGCCGTGAGGTTGCCCGTCTTTTAAAACCATTTAATGTAAAAATTCTGGCTGCCAAACGCAATGTAATGAACCCGACCGACAAAGATTTTGTGCCCGAAGGAATGGGAGACCCTGACGGTCTTTTATTTGACCGTTTATATCCGATTGAAGCGGTTGGTTCGATGATGAAAGAATGTGATTTTGTGGTGGTATCTATTCCGCTGAGCCCCGATACGCGCGGCGTGATTACTGAAGAGCATCTGCGGGGGATGAAACCCACGGCCTTTCTGGTAGATATCAGCCGCGGCGGGGTCATTGACCCTGAGGCGCTGATTACAGCGCTGGAGCAGAAATGGATTGCCGGCGCTGCTTTGGATGTGTTTACAGAAGAACCTTTGCCTTCCGGCAGTCGCTTATGGAAACTGCCCAATACTTTGATCACTCCGCATATTGCGGGCTTCAGCAGCCGCTATACAGACCGGTTGGTAGAATTGTTTTGCGAAAACTTAAAAAGGTACATGAACGGTGTGCCGTTGCACAACCTTTATCAGGCAGAACGGGGGTATTAGGGATCATGAGTCAAAAGAAACAATATGTGATGTTTGATCTGGGGGGAACTCTGTTATATCGCAGCGCCGATTGGCGGGAGATTCGCGCAGATCAGGCGCAGGAGCTCAGTCAGTATTTGCTGGATGAAAAGATTATTGCTGATCCGCAGTCTTTTTCAGCTTTGTTTTCAGATATGATGATTGCTTATTTTAAGGAACGGGATCGTACCCTGATAGAAATTCCGACTTCTGATTTGCTCAGGCAGGCTTTGTCTCGGGTTGGGGTCAAACAAATTTCTGAAGAAAAAATTTCTTCTGCACTGAAAGTGATGTATTCTGCTTCTCAGGCTTATTGGTTTGAAGAAGAGGATGCTCTGCTGACCCTGGAGATATTGAGAAAACAGGGATATCGAATGGGACTGGTTTCAAATGCCAATGATGGAGAAGACGTCAGAACCCTGTTGCGGCGAACCGGAATTGAAAAATATATGGATGTGGTGATCATATCGGCTGAGATCAGGCTGCGAAAACCTCATTTGAGAATGTTTCAGGATGCGCTTTCTTTTTGGCAGGCAGAACCGGCTCAGGCGGTGATGGTTGGTGACTTGTTATCGGCAGATGTAATGGGGGCTCAGCGAATGGGGATAGGCACCGTCTGGATTACCCGGCGGGCAGATAAGAAAGAGAATATGCCGTTTCAGTCCGTTGTTTACCCGGATAAAGTGATCTGTTGTCTGGCTGAACTGCCGGATGTGCTTAAAAACTGGTAAGCGTGGATCTGGTTGTGAAAGCCTGATGTACTGCCTGATGTACTTGTGAACAGCCATTCTGGATAGAGTACAATTCAGTAATGAATCTGTTTGATCATGCCATGCAGGAAGAGATGGAGCGTTCAGCGCCACTGGCTGAGCGTATGCGGCCACGCTCATTGGAAGAAATGCTTGGGCAGGAGCATATCATCGCCCCTGGAAAGCCCTTGCGCCGGGCCATTGAGGCTGACAGGCTCTTTTCATCCATTATCTTTTTTGGCCCTCCGGGAACGGGAAAAACAACGTTATCCCGTTTAATTGCCGGTTATACCAAAGCCCGGTTTGAGAATATCTCGGCTGTTTTGGCGGGGGTTGCTGAGTTACGGAAGGTGATCAAAGATGCTCAGGAACGAAGGAGCCTGTATCGTCAGAGGACAATCTTATTTGTAGACGAAGTTCATCGTTGGAATAAGGCTCAGCAGGATGCCCTTCTGCCGCATGTTGAAAATGGTTTGATTACTCTGATTGGGGCTACGACGGGGAACCCTTATTTTGATGTCATTGCTCCGTTGGTTTCACGCTCACGGGTCTTTGAATTGAAACCTTTATCAGAAACGCAGTTGAATACTCTGTTGGAAAATGCTCTGTTGGATTCTGTGAGGGGGTATGGTGACCGAAAGATCCTTCTTGAAGAGGATGCCAGACAACAATTTCTGAGATTGTCTGGCGGTGATGCCCGCAATCTGTTGAATGGGCTGGAACTGGTTGTAGAAAGTACCCCGGCCGGGGAACATGGCCGTATTGAAATTACCCGCGAAATTGTGGAAGAAGCCTTGCAGCAGCGGGCAGTTATTTATGATCGCTCTGGAGATGCTCATTATGATACGATCTCGGCATTTATTAAATCGGTCAGAGGGTCAGACCCGGATGCGGCGCTCTTTTGGTTGATGAAAATGATGGCTGCCGGTGAAGACCCCCGCTTTATCCTGCGGCGCCTGATCATTCTGGCTTCTGAAGATATTGGTCTGGCAGATCCTCAGGCTTTGGTGGTTGCAGCTTCAGCCATGCAGGCTTTTGAATATATTGGCCTTCCTGAGGGGATCTATCCGCTTGCAGAGGCAACGCTCTATCTGGCAACGGCTCCCAAGTCAAACAGCGTTGGGGTTTATGCGCAGGTGGCAAAAGTGATTGAAGAGCAGGGAGCCGGAAAGATACCCACCCATCTGATGGACAGCAGTCGGGATGCCAAAGGGCTGGGGCATGGGCAGGGATATCAATATCCTCATGCGGTTGCAGGGCATTATCTTCCGCAGCAATATTTGCCGGATGATGTTGAAGGTACGTATTTCTATCATCCCAGCGATCAGGGGTATGAAAAAGAAATTCAGGAACGGTTGGGAAAATGGCGGACTCAAAAAGAAGAATGGCTGAAGAATAAACGGGAAAAACCCCATCCATTGCCATGATTTCGTTGAGTAAGAGAGGGTGTTATGGACATTTTTTATTTACTGATAGTACTGATCGTTTTTATGATCATCCTTGTGCTGATGTTTCTGATCCATGCTTCCTGGCAGAAGTTTGTGCTCCTGGCTGTTGTAATGACAGCTTTGGTGATATTTAAAATAAGCCCTTTCTGGCAGGGCTGGATCAGGCTGGCGGGCCTGGCGGCGGCGATTGTTTTGGGGCTGGTTATTCTGGTTAACAGCCGGCCGGATCGTCAGGTTTCTTTTCGGGGGACGCTGATCCGGGAGATGATTCGCCGGCTGGTGAGAAGCAAACCTGACCCATCTGTTTTTTTGCCAACGGAATATAAGCAGAAAAACTGGCAGCCTCCAACCGGTTATCAATTAAACAGAGTTTCATTGACGTATAAGACGTTGGATGTGATTTCAACAGACAGCAGTCGGCATACCTGTGTCATTTATCTGCTGCATGGCGGAGCGTATATTTCTCCGCTCAGCAATTTTTACCGGAATCTGGCCTGTCGTTATGCCCGGATGCATCATGACACTGATGTAGCGGTTCTGGATTATCGAACGGTACCGCAGGATCCTTATCCGGCAGCTATCGAAGATGCTTTAGAGGGCTATCAATACCTGATAGACCAGGGGTATCCGGCACAGAATATCCTCTTCATTGGAGACAGTGCGGGTGGGAACCTGGCGCTGGTCTTAACCATGAAGCTGCGTGAACAGCGAAGCCCTTTGCCGGGAGGCCTTATCTGTATATCTTTATGGGGCGATATGACGTATAGCGGTGAATCGTATCAGTTTAATGATAAAAAAGATCCGTTTTTAGGCAGCGAAAATATACAGAGAATGGGCGGGGTGACGCATATGTATGCCAGGACTGCTCCGGTAAGCCCGGACCATCCGTATCTCTCGCCTGTTTTCGGAACTTACGAAGATTTTCCTCCAACCCTCATTCAGGTTGGGGGATATGAGGCGATTCTCAGTGATTCGCGTAGGGTCTGTCAAAAAATCATTGCGGCCGGGGGCAGGGCCCAGCTCAGCGAGTATCCGGGAATGTATCATGTCTTTCAATATTTAGGCGGGAGCCTGATGCCTGAGGGAAAGCAGGCCTGGCAGGAGATCAAAGACTTTATGCGTCAGATTTTGCCATAAAGTTGATGTTTTCTCAGGAGCCTGTCAGAGAGTATTTAAATAAAACATGAGTGCGGAGAGGCTTGCCGGTATTTCACAACTGTTTACCCTCCCTGTATTTTTTCAACCTGTAAAATCTACCCTATCGGTATCTATCCGGATGGATACCTGCACCCTGCCGGTACTGTATCGGATGGGTATCTGTATTGTATACCCCGGTGAAAGGCCTGCGAACAGAGGATTTTACAGATGCGTTTGAGCCTCTGATCGGTTGTATGGATGTATTGATCAAACGGATTGAGAAGCTGGAGAATAAGTGATGACAGATGAACGGGCGATGATTGAAATCAGGGCAGGTTTGGCAGAGATACGGGAAACACGGTCGCAATATGGCGTGGTGCATGTGATCGTATCCGGTGGAGCGGTACGGTTTGTAAATGTGGAAAAACCGGCAAAGACAACAGCAGAGCCGGCTCGGTAATGGATGCGACGTTAAGGGCTAATGTTCGTACTTTTCCAACAGCGCAATGGTTTCCGGATCGTCCAGAATATCCGATAAACGGCAATTCAGAGCAAGGCAAAGTTTCAATAGCGTAGCCAGCCTTGCGCCAGAGATATTGCGAGAACCCTGTTCATAATTCTGAATAATGCGCAAACCCACCCCCGATTTTTGCGCCAGTGCGCTTTGGGATAAAAGGTTCTGTTCTCGGGTAGTTTTTAATTTGTTGTCCATGTTAAAATAGATGAGGTTGGGAGAGTTTTTTTCCTCCCAATTTGTTTTTGCTCGTAGCGTGAGATTTTTATCTCGATTTCAAAATGCCTGACTGCAGATTTGAGCGCTACGAGTATTTTTCTTAATCTCCTCATCTTGTAGCTCCTTTCTGTTAAAGTTTCGGCTGATTTCCTCAACCTGCAGATCTTATACATCATTGATGTATGAGTCAAATGAGGCTGTTTTACGAATGCTGGGCAGAAGAATCGCGTATCGCACTGCTTTCTGATATTGAGTATGCTACAGAAATGGCAAAGGCATATCAGGAAGCGGACGAGCTTTATTTGCAGGTACTTGGGGCTATTCGCAGCGGAACGGATGAAAGCGAACTGATTTTTTCAGCAGCCGGAAAAGCGGCATATCGCAAAACGCTTGAATTCTACCAGGCCAACAGGCTGGCCGCGCTGCCTGCTGAAAAAGACTTCACGCTGCAAAATCTTATTCAGAGCACAGCGCAGATAACGAAAGGCAGTTTTCTCAATCTCTCGAATACGCATGTCATTGGATTTCGTTCTCTCAACGGTGATGGCACCGTGCGGTATTCCGGGTTTCAGGCTCAGTATGTGAAGACGGTGGATCAGGCGATTATTGCAATGGCTGCAGGCCGGGAAGATTTTGATTCTGTGATGTGTAAAGCGCTCAGGGATACGGCGGACAGCGGGATCAGGGTAGTGGATTTTGAAAGCGGATATTCACGGCGGCTGGACAGTCAGCTCAGGCAAAATATCCTGGACGGCGTAAGGGATATCTGGCAGGCAAATTATGACCGGGTGGGGAGAGAGATCGGAGCGGATGGGGTGGAAATAACCGCTCATGCCGGATGCGCGCCGGACCATTTGCCGTATCAGGGCAGGCAATACAGTTATAAAGAATTTGAAAAACTGCAGAACAGTCTGGAACGTCCGTTTGGAATGTGGAATTGCCGGCACAGGATGGACCCGATTCTTCTGGGAGTATCGCGCCCGGCGTATTCGGAAAAGGAACTGCAGGAACTGGAACGGCTTTCGACCGAAACCATTGAGTTTGACGGCAAAAAATACACTCGATATGAGGCAACGCAACTCCAGAGACGGCTGGAGACGGAGATGCGCAAGTCCAAAGACCGGGCATTGCTGGCCAAAGAAACAGGAGTTGACTTAATGCGGCGGGTGGAGCAGACGCGGCTGAATCATCTGAAGGATAAGTATGTGGATTTGAGCAGGACGTTTCAGTTGCCTTACAAGTCAGAGCGGATGAGCGTGAGTGGGTTCAAGGCGGTGAAGGTACTGAGTGAGAAATTAGAAACTAAAAACAAAATACTTGGCGAGCTTGGCATTCAAAATGTCGATCTGAAAGGAATAAGCGATTCTGTCGTCAAGGATATTGAAAAAGCGGTGACTGATTTCATAAAAGAATATCCCCAGTTAGAAGGATTTTTACAAACTATACGGATCGACAGTGCTATGGATGCTGTAGCGAGAGCAGGGTTACGAGGAACGGTCGAGGAACTCGAAATGTTTCTCGAAATAAACCCTGCATTAGTTTCTAATACACTGGATATTGAAAAAATGATCAAAGAAGAAGTTTTAGCTAATTTCTGGACAAATAAAAACGGCGTTTGCGGAATAATTAAGCACGAAATGGCGCATTTGCTGGAATATTCACAGGCGTTTATAGAGGCTGGCGTAGATATATCTTCTATCAACCCCGACGATTTGTTATTGAAACGACAGGCACTTAATGTTATAAAGAATAGAGAGATATCTGAACGAATTGTTACACAGGCATTTGCTAATCTGGAATTAACAACTGACAAGGCAACTATAGTAAAAGAAGTAAGTGAATATGCATTTGAGAATTTCTCCGAAACATTTGCAGAGGCGATTAGCGATGCTGACAAAAAACGAGTCTCAGTTGAAATAATAAAATTGGTAAAAGGATGGCAATAATGTTGTTTTATATACCAAAAGAATTACTCCAGTTGATAGATAGTTTTGGAGCTGATGGTTGGGTGATAAAAAAAACAGCAACGGAAGAGCAACGAAAAGAGATTGAAAGAATTCGGGAAGCAATGAAAAGAGAAGAAGAAAAAATGTTTTCTGTTGAATTAGGGCATTGATATGATCGATAAAGATGAATTTCTCTTGAAATAATAAAACTGGTAAAAGGATGGCGATAATGTTGTTTGACATACCAGATGAAATTCATGATCTTATTAATTATTCACTTGAAGGCTGGACAGTTAAAGAGACAGCCACTGAGGAGCAACGGAAAAAAGTTGAAGAGTACCTTGAAATGATGAGAAGAGAAGAAGAAAGAATGATTTCTGTCGAAATGTAATTATTGATGGGTTATTTAATTAACGCGTATATTTTGATAGTTCTCCATGTCCAAAGTATAAAAAGGAAGACCTGTAAGAATAGAATTTATGATACAATAAATTTAATTCAATAACACCCCGGACAGACCCTTAAAAGGCGTTCGGAACCTTGACGAGAAATCGTTAATGTTCCTGACGCCTTTTTTTGTTTTCTTCCGGGGAAATCACGCCGACGGGCATACGGAGGATAAAAATGGCGGAAGAAGCTAAAGGCACTGAATATCATGGAAATCATTTTTTGATTTTACATTCAGCAATTTATCAATATCTGTACGTTCAACGGGTTCTAATGGGTGTATGGTAATTCCTGGAGCCTTTATATTTCGGATGGGTTTTTTCGAATTTTTAGGTTCTGCTTCTCGCTCATACCAATATAAAAATGTTTTCAGAGAGCGAAATGCCGCATGAATCCTCCCACGGCTATGGCCGGAACTGGCTAAGGCGATCAAATATTCACGGATGTCCGTACTGGTTATTTTTTCAACATGTTGCAATTGCAGCGTGGCAGCAAATCTTACAAACAGCAGCAGTTTTGAGTAGTAAAAAATAGTGTGCCTTTTGCCATATTCTGGGATTGGCGATCAATTAAGAATGCTTCGATCCAACGAATAAGGTCATCTAGTGCTTGAGTTCTGTTATAGGCCATTGCTTACAGTTATTTAAAACATAATTGGCATCCCCCATATATACCGGGTTAATGCCAATTTCAACAGAAAAAACTACACATGAGTGCGGAGAGGCTCGAACTCTCAACCAATGGCTTAAAAGGCCACTGCTCTACCATTGAGCTACGCACCCAAGCGGTCGTTATTGTAACACGCTCTGATTTAAGCGTCAACGAAATTGACACGAAATTGATAATATTTAGTTCACCAAAATCAGGATGGTTTGAGGAATGGGACAGGAAAGCGGATGCGCTCTATACAAAAAGAGTGGAAAAGAAACATACCCAAAGTCACTCATGGAAACAGATAGACTGACTTTGGCGGGCTGTGCAGGAGCGCGGTATGACACTTTATCTGCCTGCATGACTGGTTCTCGGTTGGAAAGTATAATTTGTATATACTGATTTGGTATTTGTATGCTATAAAAGAATACTTCTGTTTTTTATAAAAGGAGAGGTTTGTGTCTTTTATAAAAAGGAATGGCGATCATTGGGATATGCTAATAAAAACCGGTTATAAAGCAGGAAGATACAATGCAGGATTTAATGTCTGAAATTCTAAGTTTGGGAAGGTATCAGGCGTATGACATGGCGCCGGGGCGCCTGGTGCAAGTTGAATTCGTTGATCATGTTTTTTGGAGCGGTGATTATGTATAGCAGAAATCAAACCGGATTGAATGCAAATATGCAGTCGCTGCAGGCGGAAAAACCGAAACAGAAGAAGAAAAAAAACTTTTGGATGTTGACCGGGTTGGTGTTGGTCGGCCTTGGATTTGTGCTGTTAATGATTGCCGGAATATGGCTGGCAGGTGCAAATATAGAATCCACTATCCTGCTCAGGACACAGACCGCCCTGGAAACCATGATGTCTGGCGCTGTTACGCAAACGCTTGCTTCGCAATATACGGCAGCGGCTGTGCAGGCAGAGCAGGCAGCGGTTGCACAACAAACAGCTTTTGTACAGCAGACTGAAGAAGGTCTGCTGGCGCAGACCGCGGTTGCGCAACAGACTGCAGAAGCGCTGCTAAAGACGCAGGTTGCCAGAACGGCCATGGCTGCCCAAACTGCTGCAGTCGGGACACCTGCTGCCCCAACACTTGTTCCTGGCCCAACCGCAACCCTGGGAGAGACTGTTGTGCGAAAAACAGATGGTATGATACAAATACTCATTCCGGCTGGAACATTCCAGATGGGGTCTGACGACGGAGAAGAGGATGAGCAGCCGATGCATATGGTCTATCTGGATGCTTATTGGATTGATCAAACCGAGGTAACCAATCATCAATATGCTCAATGTGTGGCAGCCGGGGTCTGTACTGTGCCCAAAAAACCGGATGCATATTATCGAACCTCTAATTATGGGAACCCTGAATTCTCGAAATATCCGGTCGTGAATGTATCCTGGGAGCAGGCTCAGTCTTATTGTAAATGGGCTGGCGGACGACTCCCAACGGAAGCGGAATGGGAAAAGGCTGCCAGAGGAACGGATGGGCGGAAGTATCCCTGGGGCAATGAATTCAACTGTAAAATGGGGAACTTTGATGATGAGATCAAAGACAACAGTAATGTAGTTCCGGGCGGGCCGAATTGTGATGGCTATCAGGATATGGCGCCAGTCGGAATCTATCCGCAGGGCGCCAGCCCGTATGGGGCGCTGGATATGGCGGGTAATGTCTGGGAATGGACAGCGGATTGGTATGGGTGGTATCCTGAGGATAAGGAAGCGCGGAATCCAACCGGACCGGAGAGTGGTGATCATCGGACTGTGCGTGGCGGGTCGTGGTGGCTTAGCACGGTAGACACTTTGAAGGTTACATTTCGTGATGGCTGTCTTCCGGATGGCGGGTATAACCTGGGTTTTCGGTGCGCCAGGTAGACTTTCATCATTTGTATGCGTGTAGTTTTAAATGTGACAGACCTGGGGCGTTGTATGCCTCAGGCCTGTCTTTTTAAGTGTGCCATAACGGATAACCTTAAACAGCAGATTGGCAAAATTCGTGACACAAAAAGCTTGTGCTTTCAACTTCTCTTCAGGTATAATAGTTCTCACTTGGGCGGTTAGCTCAGTTGGTTAGAGCATTGCGTTGACATCGCAAAGGCCGTAGGTTCGAGTCCTATACCGCCCACCAAATATCTAAAAGCCCTGATCAGAACGAGTAATCGTTGACGCCGGCCAGAGAGAGGAGATACCCGCTGCAATTCTCCTTCCGGAATACCCGATGAAAACCATCTGGGAGCTTTGACCTGAATGTTGTTTTCAACAGTAGGGAAGACGGAAGCCCCGTTATCGGCAACAGAGATAACCTCCATGAGGTTAATCTGGGTGGAACCGCTGAGATCAACTCTTGCCCCAGAAGGCAGGAGTTTTTTTATTTAAGAACCCGTTGGAGGTAAATATGTCTGTATCAGAACAGTACGAAGAAAGTCATTTATATAAAATCCGCCATTCAACTGCGCATATCATGGCTGAGGCCGTGCTGGAAAAATTTCCTTCAGCAAAAATCGCAATCGGCCCGGCCATTGACGATGGCTTTTATTATGATTTCGATCTGCCGCGCTCTCTCACTCCCGAAGATCTGGAAGAGATCGAAAAAACAATGGGGCGAATCATCAAAGGGAAGCACAAATTCCTGCGAAAATCCATCAGCGCAGAAGAAGCCAAAAAACTTTTTGCCGATCAGCCTTACAAACTGGAATTAATTGAAGGCCTTGAAAAAGGAACGGAAGATGAAGACGGAAACCCGCTGCAGGAAAAACCGGAAATCACCATCTACCAGCAGGACAGCTTCATCGACCTGTGCCGCGGTCCGCATCTGGAGAACAGCGCTGAAATCAATCCCCAGGCTTTTAAACTGATGAACATCGCCGGGGCTTACTGGCGCGGTGATGAAAAACGCCCCATGCTGCAGCGCATCTATGGCACCGCCTGGAACACCAAAGAAGAGTTGGATGCCTACCTGAATAAACTGGAAGAAGCCAAACGCCGCGACCATCGCAAACTGGGTAAAGACCTCGATCTTTACAGCATCTCTGACAATGTTGGCCCCGGCCTGATTTTATGGCACCCCAACGGGGCAATCGTTCGTAAAATCAGCGAAGATTACTGGCGCGATGAGCATTACAAAAACGGATATGATTTTGTCTTTACCCCCCATATTGGAAAAGCCAGCCTGTGGGATACCAGCGGACATTTGGGCTTTTATAAAGAAAACATGTTCTCTGCCATCGATATTGAAGGCCAACAGTACTATGTAAAACCCATGAACTGCCCCTTCCACATTGAAATATACAAAAACCGTATTCACTCTTACCGTGAACTGCCTATCCGTTGGGCTGAACTGGGAACCGTGTATCGCTATGAACGCAGCGGCGTAATGCATGGGTTGCTGCGGGTGCGCGGTTTTACCCAGGATGATGCGCATCAGTTCTGCCGGCCGGATCAAATGCCGGAAGAGATTGATTTCACTCTCAACTTCTGCCTGGATTTTCTTCAGGGCTTCGGGTTTAACCACTTCAAAGCCTACCTCAGCACCCGCCCTGAAAAATCAGTGGGTGAGCCAGCCATGTGGGAAGCTGCCGAGGCTGCGCTTGAGGCTGCCTTAAAGCGTGCCAATCTGGACTACCATGTAGACGCCGGAGGCGGCGCCTTCTATGGCCCCAAGATTGACCTGAAATTCCTGGATGCCCTGGGGCGTGAATGGCAACTGTCTACCATTCAGTTTGATTTTAATGAACCTGAAAAATTTGACCTTACCTACATTGGCGAAGATGGTCAACCTCACCGTCCCTATATGGTGCACCGTGCCCTGTTAGGCAGTATGGAACGCTTCTTTGGGGTTTTGATTGAACACTATGCCGGCGCTTTTCCGGTTTGGATCAGCCCCACCCAGGCCATGGTGATTCCGATTGCTGATCGGCACCTTGAATATGCTCAAAAGGTTAAAAACATACTGCGTCAGGAAGGTCTGCGGGTTCAGATGGATGATCGCGCTGAACGCATGAACGCAAAAATCAGAGACGCTCAGAATCAGAAAATTCCCTACATGCTGGTAGTGGGCGATAAGGAAATGGAAAGCGGGCAGGTTGCCCTGCGGTTGCGCTCAGGTGAAAGCTCGGGCGCTATTCCACTGGAAGAGTTTATTGCCCGCGCCAAAGATGAAATCAGCCGTAAAATCTGAGCGTGACATGTCAGGAATATGGTCCGAAACCATTATTCTGTACTTTTAAGCTGATCAGGGGCGGGTTTTCCCCCGCCCCTGATCAGCCCGGATCCAGAGCTTCTGCAAAGGCCTGTTGTTTTCAGGCCTGCAATATCGAATGTGGTTATTGCGGTGAAGATCATATTTGTTGTTCATTGAAGCGTCTGATTGCGCTGCTCTGTTTTTTGGAAAGAAAACACATGCCGGCAGGGCAATCGCATCTTAATTAGCCAATACTTTGAGGAGGTAATCCGTATCCCA